>NZ_JBAHYJ020000107.1:0-23540 GCF_036697665.2 Scytonema sp. PRP1
TATCAATCGCCGTAATGGTTTGCAGTTTCGCACCGGGTACTAGTAGGTCATCAAGTTTGAATTGAGGGATAAAGTCGCTTCAATTTGATGCGAGCATCTGCTGTGGTAAATCGCCAATTAACAGAATGGGATTTTTGATTTCTCTGTTCTGACCAAGCAGCAATTTCCAGTTTGAGAGTATCTTGGTCAGGAAGGCGACGATCAAGACACTGATGATTCAAAACACTAAACTCAATTTCTGCCATATTCAGCCAACTGCCGTGTTTAGGAGTGTAGTGAAATTCCAATTTGTCTAAAATACGTTTGGCTTCTTCTGGTTCAAAAGCTTTATACAAAGATGCTTTAACGTGAGTATTTAGTTGGTCTTGTATTACCCCAATTTTGTCCGCTTGGGGGTAACGCTCATCCACCAAATATTTCATTTGATGAGCATAGTCAATAGCGGTTCTTTGGTCAGTAACTTCAACGTGTCTCCAACCTGTTAATGGCTCGAAAAATATAAACAGATTAGCAACTCCATTCCTTTCGTATTGATAGTCATAACGTTCTAACTGTCCTGGTTCTGGAGAAATGGGGTTCTGAGTTTCTTTAACTAACTGTTTACAACTTTCATCAAAACAAATCCAAGGATTTTTTTCGTCATAAGGACGCTTGTAAACATCTAAAATATCTTCCATACAGCAAACAAATTCTGCGTTTGCTTCCGGTGGAATTACCCAAGATTCATCGAGCCAGGGTTTCAGTTCGTTTTTTTTAATGTTTTTCTGATAGTTTCAATAGATACTTGTTCAACATAGTTGAGTTCTACCATTTTATCTGCAAGCATTTGAAGTGTCCAATTGCTCTTTCCTGTTGGGGCTTTACTACAAGCTATCGCAATTAGATAGGCTTCTTTTTCTCCATCAATTATTTGGGAACGACGTTTTTTTTGCTCTCGCCGGCTTAAGGCTGATTCCATCCCTTCTTCGACAAATCTTTGTCTTACTCTCTCTATCGTGGCATGACCAATATCTAATGGCTCACTAATCTGACTATCTGTCCATCCCCCAACTTCATGATTAATATCTGCTTTTAGCAGTATTCTGGCATGATTCATCTTATATGCTGCAATTTTTCCTTTTTTGGTCAATTGTTCTAGGAAATTTCTTTCTGACGATGTCAGAGATACGATATATTTCTTTTTCGGCACTCTTTCTCTTTCTCATCCTTCTCCTTCACATTACATCTTTTTTATTCCTCAAAACAAACTTGATGACCTACTAGTCTAAACTCCAGATATTAGGCGCGAAGTGCTTTCCTCCGCAGTGCGGATACACTTTGCGTGCGAGTAGCATTGGAACCAAAATGTACGCTAACGACTAATTCCTGTGATAACAATAAAATTTCTACCTTCTTCAACGCCTCATTGTCACCGTTTGTTCAGGCTTTGAGCGCATTTTTCCTGTGATAAAGATTGTTATCACAGGAATAGACACCTTTAAAGGCTCAGGCTACAACTCAAGTACAGTAAGCATCTTGGGCAAGCGCGTACATTCCTGTTCCAATGCTACTCACGGGCGTTACCCACATTTTTCCAACAGCTCACAAAACAGCGCCAGCAGGATTTCTTTGCTCTACTGCAAAAATCAACTCAACAAACGGCTTCCTTATCTAGTAAAGAAAAACGTCAATTTAAACGAGAGTTGCAGCGTCAACTAGAGTCCCAGTCAATTGACAATGCGGATAGCCTTGCCAGTACCCTGGTAAATCTCGGCGCGTGCGATGATATTCAACCCTTTTTGCCATTGTTAAAAGCTCCAGATGTCCAAAAGTTTTTGAAAATCACTTATGATTTTGCTAGCGTTTGGAAAAGCACCAAAACCATTACTACCACAACAGATCGTGCCGCAAAAGTCGTGTTTGCCTTGAAAACCTATGCTCATTACGACCATTCTGGAGAAAAAGTACAAGTAAATATCACTGAGGGAATTGAGACTGTACTAACCCTCTATCACAACCAACTAAAACACGGCGTAAAAGTGATTAGAAACTATAGTGAAGTACCCCCGATTTTGTGCTATCCTGATGAGCTAAATCAAGTTTGGGTAAATTTAATTCACAATGCCTTGCAAGCAATGGACTACAAGGGAATCTTGAAGATTGATGTGACGCGGCAAGAGCTTTATGTACTGGTTAGCATTACCGTTAATGGTGAGGGTATACCTGCTGAAATTATACCAAAAATCTTTGAGCCATTCTTTACCACTAAACCTGCTGGTGAAGGTAGTGGCTTAGGATTAAATATTGTTAAGAGAATTATGGAAAAACATCAAGGAAAAATTTCGGTGGAGTCGAGAGTCGGTGAAACCAGATTTACTGTGTCCTTGCCTGTATGTATATAGGGTTTTAGAGACATAGAGCTAGCACTTAAGTTCTTGATAAAAATAAAATTGATAAAAATATTGATAAAAATAAAAATCCTGCAATGTGTATCAATCCCTGTTTTTTTTACAGCTATTTTCAGTTAATTGAACCACAAATTTTCGTAGGGGCACGGCACAGAACAGCCCCTACCCCGTAGTTTATTTACTTGAAAAGCGCTGTAAGGTATTGTTCGATAAAATTAATTTGAGATGCTATAGCCCTTCTCACTTGGATGAAATACATATTTTGTGGGGTGGGCATCCGGCCCCCTCAATTTAAGACGAGCGCCAATCCCATCCCACAAGAAAAGGTTGTATTGCACTCAATCAAGAACCGCTATAGTTATGATTTCCATACCTCACATTACGGTTACTGCCAAAATCTACGAAAGCGCCAATTCCGTTGTTTATCGGGGCATTCGAGAACAGGATAACACAGCCGTCATCCTCAAGATGCTCAAGGAAGACTATCCCACCCCAGCCGAGATTACTCGCTACAAACAGGAATATGAAATTATCCGCTCGTTCAATCTCGAAGGAGTGATTAAAGCTTACAGCCAACAAAACGATCAAAGAACTTTGGCGATCGTTTTAGAAGATTTTGGCGGCGAGTCTTTACATAAATTGATCAAGGAATTGCCTTCGGGTATGACTCAATGCCCTTACCAGAATTTCTGGACATTGCCCTCAAAATCACAGAAATTTTGAGCCAGATCCACGCCGCTAATATCATTCATAAAGACATTAACCCAGCCAACATCGTCAGCAATCCAGAAACTGGAATTCTCAAAATCATTGACTTTGGCATTTGACCCACTCACCCGCACTAATCCTACTCTTAAAAATCCCAATGTTTTAGAAGGCACTTTAGCGTACATGTCGCCGGAACAAACGGGACGGATGAACCGAATGCTGGATTATCGCACGGACTTTTACTCTCTCGGTGTCACCTTTTACGAACTGCTAACGGGACAAGTGCCTTTTGAGACGAATGATGTGCTGGAGTTAGTGCATTGTCATATTGCCAAACACCCCATTCCACCGCATCAGGGGAATTCAAAGATCCCCAAAGCCGTTTCAGGTATTGTCATGAAATTGATGGCAAAAAAGGCAGAGGAACGATACCAAAGTGCCTGGGGAATAAAAGCTGATTTCGGAATGTTTAGCCAGTTAGAAGCATCAGGAACTATTCAGAATTTCCTCTTGGCACTCAAGATATTTCTGACAAGTTTCAAATCTCCCAGAAACTTTATGGACGTGAAGCGGAAGTTGAAACTTTACTGAGTGCATTTGAGCGAGTGTGCCGGGAAGAGTGGGAGAGAAGGACACAAGCAGACAAGTCAAAGTTCGGGAATCGAAATGATGCTAGTGGCAGGTTATTCCGGTATTGGTAAGTCAGCACTAGTGCAAGAAATTTATAAGCCCATTACCCAAAAGCGGGGCTATTTCATTTCCGGGAAATTTGACCAATTTCAGCGGAATATTCCTTATAGTGCTATAGTCAGTGCCTTTTCTGGATTGGTACGGCAACTGCTAAGTGAAAGTGAAGCGCAACTACAACAATGGCAAGAGCAAATATTAGCAGCTTTGGGGGTTAACGGTCAAGTCATTATTGATGTCATTCCTGAAGTAGAACTTATTATCGGCAAACAGCCAGCCGTGCCAGAAGTCGGATCAACCGAGTCGCAAAATCGTTTTAATATAGTCTTTCAAAACTTTATAAGGGTGTTCTGTAGGAAAGAGCATCCTTTGGTCATTTTTCTGGACGATTTGCAGTGGGTAGACTCGGCGACTCTCAAATTAATTCAGTTAATGATGACGGATAGCGAGTCGCAATACCTTTTTATGATTGGAGCGTATCGAGATAATGAAGTTAACCCAAATCATCCATTGATGATGACTCTTGAGGGGTTAAGACAAAAAGGGGTAGATATCAAGCAGATTACGTTAGCACCTTTAAAACAAGAGCATATAAGTCACCTAATAGCCGATACATTATATAGTGACACTAGCACGAGTTTACCCTTGGCTGAGTTGCTGTTGCGTAAAACTGGTGGTAATCCTTTCTTTGTGAATGAGTTTCTCAAAACCCTCTATGCGGAAAACCTTATTACCTTTAACCTCCCTGAGAATTTGCAACTTGAGTTTGAGATGAATAATCGACAATCCAAGTCGCTGGTTAGTTTTCACCGAGAGTTTACGGAGGAAAAACGCAAATGCTCGCTCCAAAGTCGAAAATGGTATTGGGATCTGGTTCAAATTGAAGCAAAAGATATCACCGACAATGTGGTGGAGTTGATGATTAGCAAGTTGAAAAAACTGCCAGATGCCACGCAGCAGGTTTTACGCTTAGCAGCTTGTGTAGGCGCTAAATTTGACTTAAACACCCTTGCGATTATTGGTGAAAAATCGCCTAGAAAAACTTTCCTAGACTTAGCAGCGGCACTTACTTCAGGGTTAATTTCGCCCATATCAGAGTTAGATAAAGACCTATTAATTCCAAATTATAAATTCCTGCACGACCGAGTACAACAAGCCGCTTATGGCTTGGTTGAGGAGTCGCAAAACCAAGCAATTCACTTACAAATTGGTAGTTTGCTATTACATAATACTAAGCCGGAAACGTTATTAGACAAGATATTTAAAATAGCCGATCATTTGAATCTTGGCATTAAACTTGTTACTGAACAAGAAAAACGAGATGAAATAGCCAAATTAAATTTGATGGCAGGTCAGAAAGCAAAAGCCGCTACAGCTTATGATGCTGCCAAAAGATATTTAACTACAGCAATAGAATTGCTGCCGCTTAATAGTTGGCAACGTCAGTATGACCTCACTTTAGCTTTACATGAGTCAGCCGCAGAAGCAGCGTACCTGTGCGGTCACTTCAATGAGATGGAGAAATGGGCAACGGTTGTCCTGCAACAAGCAAAAACTATTTTAGACAAAGTGAAAGCTTATGAAGTAAAAATTCAAACCTACATGGCGCAAAGCCAGCCATTGAAAGCAATCAATACTGCATTACAAGTTTTGCAGCAACTGGGGATCAGTTTTCCCGAAACGCCCAGTCAGGCGGATATTCTTCTTGAACTAGATGCCATTACATCACTCTTGAGTGAGAAACCCATCGGGGAGTTGCTCCATTTGCCCCAAATGATCGAGCCAGAGAAGTTGGCGGCGATGCAAATTCTATCGGGCATAACGATTGCCGCCCAAATTGCTGCTCCCAACTTAATGCCTCTACTTGCGTCTAAACAGGTCAACTTATCTATTCAGTATGGCAATACTTTTGTGTCTCCTTGTGCATATGCCACCTTTGGGTTAATTCTTTGTGGGATGGGAGGAAACATCAAACCGGGCTACGAGTTTGGACAGCTTGCTCTCAGGCTGTTATCACAACCTAATACCCATTCACTCAAAGCTAGGACATTGCTGTTTGTAAATCTCTTCATCATGCATTGGAAAGAACATGTTAGAGATATATTGCAGCCATTTTTAGAAGGCTATCAAAGTGGGCTAGAAACTGGAGATTTAGAGTTTGCCGCCTATTGCGCTCAAGCTTACTGCTCTCAATCGTTTGTAGCCGGAAAGGAACTCATAGGGCTTCAAGAAAATATTAGAACATACAATGAAGCAATCCGTCAACTCAAACGGGAAGCAGTACTTACCTGGCAGGAAATATTTCAGCAATCTGTCTCAAATTTGATAGAATGCTCAATCAATCCCTGCCGTCTAGTCGGCGAATTCTACAATGAGGAGAGTAGACTGCCACAACACAAAGCAGTAAATGATGGAACTGCAATCTTTCTGGTACATTTCAACAAACTTTTCCTATGCTATCTATTTTCTGAATATGCTCAGGCAGTTGAAAACTCGGTCATAGCAGAAAGTTATTGGAGCAGCGTTACACCGACACCTTTTCTTCCTTTGTACTACCTCTATGATTCCCTGGCAAGACTTGCAACGTATCCCGAAAGCAGCGCACAAGCGCAGTCGGAAATCCTCAAAAAAGTTGCCCTTAGCCAAGAGAAAATGAAAGAGTGGGCACATTATGCGCCAATGAATTATTTGCATAAATATTATTTGATGCAAGCAGAGACGGCACGAGTTTTGGGTCAGTTGCTTGAGGCAGAGGAATTGTACGAACAAGCTATCCAAGGAGCCAGGGAAAATGGATATATCCAAGAAGAAGGATTAACTTATGAATTAGCTGCCAAATTTTACCTATCTCGCGGTAGAGAAAAGATTGCTCAAACTTACATGAAAGAAGCTCACTACTGCTACGATCGCTGGGGAGCAACTGCGAAGGTCAAAGATTTAGAAACTCGATATCCGCAGTTCTTTCCTCAGCCGTCGGGCGTGGCTCACACGCCAATCAACACAACTTCTGGAACCACCTCTAGTAGCTCAGACATCGCTTTAGATTTAGCTACGGTCATGAAAGCATCCCAAGCGATTTCTGGTGAAATTTTTCTCGATAAGTTACTCAGTTCCTTGATGAAGATTCTCATTGAGAATGTTGGGGCGCAAACAGGCTTTCTCATTTTAGACAAAGCAGGGAAATTGGTAATTGAAGCTTCTGCCGAGGTGGATTCTGACACTATAAGTAACTGTAGCATTATAAAGGTGTTGCAGTCAATTCCTATTGACAACCGTCTACCTGCATCAGTCATCAACTATGTCGTCCGTACCAAAGAAAGTGTAGTCTTGAATGATGCAACTCGTGAAGGTAATTTTACACTTGATCCTTATATTAAAGAGCATCAGACCAAATCTATTTTGTGTGTACCACTTGTCAATCAAGGGCATTTGAGTGGCGTTGTCTATTTTGAGAATAATTTGATAACAAATGCTTTTACCCCTGCTAGGTTAGAAGTCTTAAAACTTTTATCATCTCAAGCGGCAATATCAATTGAAAATGCTCGTCTCTATACCGATTTAGAATCAGCCAACACTACCCTAGAAGCAAAAGTAGAACAGCGAACGCTGGAATTACAGGAAAAAAATCTGCATTTGCAGAAAGCCGAAGATACCGCACAATCTGCTAACTGTGCCAAGAGCGAATTCTTGGCCAACATGAACCATGAATTGAGAACACCACTCAACGGCATTTTGGGTTATACTCAAATCCTTAAACGAGACAAAAGTTTAATCGATTCGCATAAAGATAGTCTTAACATTATTTACCAGTGCGGCAGGCACCTACTCAACCTGATTAATGACATTTTAGACCTCTCCAAAATTGAAGCCCGGAAAATGGAACTTTACCCAAGTCATTTTCATTTTCCAGAATTTCTGAAAGAAATTACTGAAATTTGCCAGATTCGGGCGAAAGAAAAAGGAATTTTCTTGATTTACGAGCCCCTCTCCCGACTTCCTATGGGTGTTCAAGGCGATGAGAAGCGGTTGCGACAAGTGTTGATTAATTTACTCGGTAATGCCGTCAAATTTACCGAAATCGGCAGAGTAACCTTCAAAGTTGGGTATTATGACGGCAAGATGAGATTTCAGGTAGAAGATACAGGCATTGGCATAGCAACTGAGCAATTAGAAAAAATATTTTTGCCCTTTCATCAGGTGGAATACCACAGTCACAAAATTGAAGGAACAGGATTAGGACTGACAATTAGCCGTCAATTAGTTCAGATGATGGGCGGCGAATTGAAGGTAAAGAGTACTTTAGGAAAAGGAAGCGTTTTCTTCTTTGAGTTAGATTTGCCGGAAGTTGAGCAACCGACTCATGTTAACCAAGGACAACAACGTACAATTATTGGTTACAAAGGTGAAAAACGGAAAGTTTTGGTAGCAGACGATAAATGGGAAAATCGCTCAGTCCTGGTCGGTATGCTGCAACCTTTAGGATTTGAAATTGTGTCAGCAACGGATGGTCAGGATTGTTTAAATAAGGCGCGTGAGTTGAAACCTCATATTATTTTGATGGACTTGAAAATGCCGATAATGAACGGCTTAGAAGTAACCCGTCAAATTCGGGAGATGCAACTCAATATGGCGGTGATTGCTACCTCGAGCAGCGTTTTTGATTTCGAGCAACAAAAAAGTTTTGAGGCAGGTTGCAATGATTTTCTCTCTAAACCCATACTGTTAGAGGAGCTTTTAGAAAAGTTACGGCTTTACCTGAAACTGGAATGGATTTATGAAGAAAGTAATGCTGCTCAAATGACTAATTCTCTTGCAACAGAGAGGTTGGAAACAAAATCTCTAGTTGCACCGCCACCAGAGGAAATCGCTGCCCTATTTGAGCTAGCAGTGATCGGCGACCTCAGAGGTATTGTGAAGCGAGCGGAACAGCTCGAATTGAATGAAAAATGGGTACCATTTGCCTCCCATCTACGTCAATTAGCCAAAGGTTTTAAAGAGCTACAACTCCAGGAATTTATCAAACAATATAGGAGGGATTAAATGAGTGGACTAGCCAACGAAAAAGGCATCATTCTAATAGTAGATGACACGCCTGCTAGTCTAGGAATACTATTTGAATTTTTATCCGACTTTGGCTTCAGAGTCTTGGTAGCTGAAAATGGCGAAAGTGCTCTTAACAAAGTCAAATATGCTCTTCCCGATCTTATTCTCTTAGACGTACTCATGCCTGGAATAGATGGGTTTGAAACTTGTCGCCGCTTAAGAGCATCGCCAGCAACTCAAGACATCCCTGTGATTTTTATGACTGCGCTTTCTGAAACGGTGGATAAGATCAGAGGTTTAACTTTCGGGGCGGTGGATTACATTACTAAGCCGATAGATGCTGAAGAGGTTTTAGCCCGTGTCACGGTTCACTTGAGCCTACGACAGATAACCAAAAGACTAAAAGAGCAGAATGAGCGTTTGGAACAGGAGATTAAAGAACGCGATCGCGCGGAGTCAGCCCTCAAAAAACTAACATTGGAGTTAGAAAGACGGGTGGAGGAAAGAACTGCTGAAATTTCCTATTCTAATCAACTACTTGCCCAATCGAATCAAATGCTGCAACAGGAGATCGCAGAACGCCTGCAAGCAGAAGCCGAATTGGAGCGATCGCGTTCTTCACTGCAAACGAAAGCCGAATTGTTAGAACAAGCTTTGAGCGAACTCCAGCGCACTCAGGCTCAAATCATTCTATCCGAAAAAATGACAGCCCTAGGACAACTGATCGCTGGGGTGGCTCATGAAGTGAATAACCCAGTGGGCGCAATTCGTTCATCGGTGGTGAATATTTCCGAATTCTTGACTGAAAACCTCAAACAGTTACCCGAATTTTTCCAGGGACTCTCAAAAGAACGTCAGCAGGATTTTTTTGCTCTTCTGCAAAAGTCAACCCAACAAACCCCCTCCTTATCTAGCAAAGAAAAACGTCAATTTAAACGAGATTTGCAGCATCAACTAGAGTTGCAGTCGATTAAAAATGCCGAGAGTCTTGCCAGTACCCTGGTAAATATCGGCGTGTATGACAATATTCAACCCTTTTTGCCATTGTTAAAGGACCCAGATAGCGAAAAGATCTTAAAAACCGCCTATCAATTTGCTACAGTACAGAGAAGCACGATAACCATTACCGCTGCCACAGAAAAAGCCACCAAAATCGTATCTGCTCTCAAAACCTATGCTCGCTATGACCATTCTGGGTCAAAAGTACAGGCAAATATCATTGAGGAAATTGAAACTGTATTAATTCTCTATCATAATCAAATTAAACATGGGGTAGAAGTCATTAAAAACTATGGTGAATCGCCCTCAATCCCCTGCTATCCCGATGAACTCAACCAAGTTTGGACAAATCTCATCCACAATGCTCTGCAAGCGATGAATAACAAGGGAACCTTAATGATTGATGTGACACGGCAAGCTGAGAATTTGCTGGTTAGCATCACCGACAATGGCAAAGGTATCCCTCCTGAAATTATGCCGAGAATCTTTGAGCCATTCTTTACTACAAAACCTCCTGGAGAAGGCAGTGGTTTGGGATTGGATATCGTCAACAATATTGTTGCAAAACATCAAGGAAAAATTGAAGTGTCCTCGAAGCCTGGTAATACTACATTTACCGTATCATTGCCCATCAATCTAAACCAGGAGACTAGCAATGGCTAAGTCAGCGATTTTATGTGTTGATGATGAGACAGTGGTATTAGAGAGTCTTGAGCTAGAACTCCGAAGAGCCTTTAATGATGTTTACCTGTATGAATTTGCTGAAAGTGCCGAAGAAGCCCTGGAACTCCTTCAAGAACTCATAGAGGATGGGATAGAAATCATAGTAATTATCTCTGATTGGTTAATGCCCGGTATCAAGGGAGATGAATTTCTGATCGTTATTCATAAAGAATATCCAAATATTACTACAATATTGTTAACAGGACAAGCTAATAAAGAAGCAATTGAACGAGCTATAACTCAAGCTAACTTATATGCTTATTTGGCAAAACCTTGGAATAGTAAGAAACTCATTGAAACCATTAAGTCTGGCATAGCACAAAATGAGTGACTAAACCTTATGAGTAAACTTGTCATTATATGTGTTGATGATGAACAGACAATCCTTGATAGTCTGGAAGTAGAGCTGCAAAAAGCCCTAGGAGATGAATACCTCATTGAAACAGCCCAATCCAGTGAAGAAGCGCTACAGTTAGTATCAGAATTGCTAGACGAACAGTATGAAGTTCCTCTAGTCATTGCTGATTACTTCATGCCTAATATTAAAGGGGATGAATTATTAAAGCGTATTCATGCCATTTCGCCCAAAACCCTGAAAATTATGCTTACAGGGCAAGCCAGCCTGGAAGCAGTGGCTAATGCAATCAAGAATGCCAAACTATATCGTTACATTGCCAAACCCTGGGAAAGTGAAGATCTGAGATTAACAGTAAAAGAAGCAGTGAATAGCTATCTTCAGCATAAAAAGTTAGCTCAACAAAATGCCCAACTACAGCAAATGAATCAGGATCTCGCAAAATTAACTTGCGAACAAGCTGTACTGATTGCCAAACTTCAGGAGAACGAAAGCCGCTTGATACAGTTTTTGGAAGCGATGCCAGTGGGTGTAAGAGTGTTCGATGCAGAAGGCAAACCTTACTACATTAATCAGAAAGCAAAAAAGATATTTGGCAAAGAAGTCAAGTGGGATGCTACTACCGAGCAATTGTCAGAAATTTATCAAGTCTATAAAGCAGGCACTCATCAGGAGTATCCTCTAGAGAACTTGCCTCTCGTGCAGGCATTAAGGGGCAAGAATGCAACAGCTAATGACATAGAAATCCATAAAAACGGCAAGATTATCACTTTAGAGACTCGGGCAACACCTATCTATGATGTTAAAGGCAACATTGCCTATGCTATTGACGCCGTTGAGGATATTACGGAACGCAAACAGGCTGAAAAAGTCTTGGCAGATTATAATCAGACTTTAGAGAAGCAGGTCGTTGAGCGGACTTTGGAACTGCGGCAGCAAAAAGAACTTTTGCAAACTATCTTTGACCACATCCCTGTTATGGTGGTTCTTTATGATGCAAAAGGTCACATTCAATTAGTCAACCAGGAATTAGAACGCGTCCTGGGTTGGTCTGATTTAGAATTAGAAAAGCTTGACCAATTAACAGAATCTCATTTTGACCTGGAGTGTCGCCAGCAGGTTGTGGAACACGCGATCGCAGCCACTGGGAAATGGCAGGACTTTAAAATTAGGACTCAAGACGGTAGCTATGTAGAGACTTCCTGGGCAGGTATTCAACTGAGTCACGGTATGAGTATCGGTATTGGGCAAGACATTACCAATCGCAAACAAGCTGAAGCAGCATCTGTTCTGGAAGAACGCAACCGCTTGGCACGGGAAATCCATGACATTTTAGCGCAATCCTTTACTGGAATTATACTGCATATTCAAGCAGCAACACAAGTGCTAACGGATGATTTAGAAGCGACACAGGCACATCTGGAAATGATTGATGAATTGGCACGAATCGGACTTGGCGAGGCTCGTCGCTCAGTGGCAGCACTCCGTCCCCAGCTATTGGAGGAGGGCAATTTACATAGTGCCCTTCATTGCCTCGTGACTCAAATGAGAGCCGCTACGGATACTGCTCTAATTTACGAGATTAAGGGTACAGCCTATCCCTTACCCGTCGAAGTTGAGAGTAACTTACTGCGGATGGGACAGGAAGCTTTGACTAATGCCGTTAAACACGCTCATGCTGGTGAAATTCGTATTGATTTGGTGTATGAAAATACACAGTTTATTTTGCGTGTTAAGGACAACGGGCAAGGGTTTGGAGTCGGTAAAATCCCTAGCAGCGGATTTGGATTGCTAGGAATGAGCGAACGGGCAGAGCGCATTGGAGCGCAATTGATGATAAGGAGCCAGCCTGAACAGGGAACAGAAATTGTTGTGATTGTAAATCGATGAGCATAATGATGAGCCAAGCCACCACGATTCGTCTTTTAATCGTTGATGATCATTCCATTGTCAGACAAGGATTGGCAACCATTATTAACCGCGATCCAGGAATGACGGTGATTGCTCAAGCAGAAGATGGACAACAGGCGATCGAGCGCTTTCGTGAATACCAACCAGATGTAACGCTAATGGATTTACGAATGCCGCAGATGAAAGGAGTTGAAGCGATTACTGCTATTTGTGCTGAATTTAAATCTGCCCGAATTATTGTACTAACGACTTACGATGGTGATGAAGATATCTATGGCGGATTGCAGGCAGGCGCTAAAGGATATTTGCTCAAGGATGCTAGATCCAACGAGCTTCTAAATGCGATTCGCACAGTTCATTGCGGTCAGCAGTATATTCCGCCATCCGTGGGGGCAAAACTAGTACAGCGCCTTAGCAATCCAGAACTGAGTGAGCGAGAGTTAGAGGTACTTCGTTTAATGGCACAGGGCATGAGTAATCTAGACATTGCTGCTGCTTTAAGTATCGGTGAAAGCACGGTCAAATCTCATGTTAATCGAATTTTAAATAAATTGGGAGTCAATGATCGCACTCAAGCGGTGATTGTTGCAGCGAGACGAGGGATTGTCACTTTGTAGGCAAGTCGTACTCAGACATGACAAGTAAAGCGGATGCGGAGGGCAAAACAGCTTTCATGAACGGGTGGCATCTAAAATCATGGTTTTTAATTGGCAGCGCTCTGAGTGTGCTGATGTGTACTCAACCGATCGCAGCTCAAGTCGTTCCCGATAACACACTGCCGACAGCAGAGCAAACGCAAGTCACAGGCAATCCCAACTTCCAGATTGATGGCGGGGCAAGGCGGGGTGGCAATCTGTTCCACAGCTTCCAATCGTTCTCGGTGCCGACGGGCGGTAGTGCCTTCTTCAACAATGCAGCAGATGTGCAGAACATTCTGACACGAGTCACAGGTACGTCAATTTCTAATATTGATGGCTTAATCCGAGCAAACGGTACGGCGAATCTGTTTTTGCTCAATCCCAATGGCATTTTGTTTGGTCCTTCTGCCTCACTCAACATCGGGGGTTCGTTTGTTGCCACGACGGCTAATGCTCTAGGCTTTCCCAACGGCGAGGTGTTCAGCAGCGATGCAACTCAGCCGTTGCCTAGTCAATTGCTCACCGTGAATCCCAATGCTCTCTTCTTTAACCAACTCACGCCACAGCCAATAACCATTCAATCTCGTTTTAACGAGATGGTTTTCAATTCATCTAGTTTTAACGCCACGGGTTTACACGTTCCCCCTGGGCAAAACCTATTGCTCGTTGGCGGACCGATTCAACTAGATAGTGGAGAACCATTTATTCCCACAAGCCCCCCTGGACGACCCCTATTAGCTTTTTTCCTCTACCCTGGCAGACAAGAGGTTCAACCAGATGGTGGATGGTTAATTAGTCCGGGAAGCTATGTCGAGTTAGGGGCTGTAGGTGGGGTAGGAACCGTTGGTTTATCGACAGCTAGCCCTGATTGGCAACTGACGATACCCGATAGAGTGCCAAGAGCAGATGTCTCCTTAAAGAATGGTAGTGGCATTGACGTTAAAGGAGCCAGTGGCAGTATTAGAATCCTTGCCCAAAACATTGATATCTCCAAAAGTGTACTTTATATTGGAATTAAGAGCGATTTGCGATTACCCGATACGCAAACTGGAGATATTGATCTGAATGCAACTGGCTCTATCACAATGAGCCAGAGCCTCTTGGACAACTTGTTATCTGGAGTGGGAACTCTCGGTAGCGTCAATCTAAGTGCGGGCGATCGCGTCTCTTTGGATCGCGCTTTTGTATACAATACCGTGCAACCAACTGGCGTCGGTAACGCTGGCGATATCAACATCACCACCGGATCGCTTTCGCTCACCAATGGCTTTATCCTGCATTCCTACACGAATGGACAGGGAAATACAGGCAGTGTAAATATTAATGCCCGCGATACCGTCTCTGTTGATGGCAGTTATGTATCCAGTACCGTGAACCTAACTGGCGTCGGTAACACTGGCGATATCAACATCACCACCGACTCGCTTTCTCTGACCAATAACGGTAGACTGACTTCCTTTACGGGTGGACAGGGAAATGCAGGCAGTGTGAACATTAATGCCCGCGATACCGTTTCTCTCAGTCGCGCTGGACTGCTTTCCTACACGAATGGACAGGGAAATGCAGGCAGTGTAAACATTAATGCCTACAATACCATTTCTTTAGATGACAGTGGTGTATACAATCTCGTATTTCCAAATGGCATCGGTAACACTGGCGGTACCAACATCACTACAGGATCGCTTTCTCTCACCAATGGCTCTAGCCTGTATTCCGACACTTTCGGACAGGGAAATGCCGGCAGCGTGAGTATCAATGCCCGTGATCGCGTTTCCCTAGACGGTACGTCCCCCACCCTTAGCACCTATAGCCCCAGCACTATCTTTACACGAGTGGCACCAATCGGTGTAGGTCAAGGCGGAAATGTGACGATTACCACTAGCTCGCTGTCTCTAACCAACGGGGGTGCCGTGAATACCTCCACCTTGGGGCAGGGAAATGCCGGTCGCGTCACCATTAATGCTCGCGATGTACACATTAGTGGAACAGCTCCTAGTTATACCGCCTACGACGGTGAAGTTATTAACTTCCCTAGTGGGGTGACTACCTCAGTTAGGCCACGAGCGGTGGGAAACGGAGGGGACGTAACCATTACCACAGGCTCACTCTCTGTTTCTGACTCTGGCACAATCAACACGAATGCACAGGGGCAAGGCAGGGCAGGGAATATCCAAATTCAGGCGAGCGATGCCGTCGAGTTTGATGGCGGAGATGCCATCAGCACGCTTGAGCAAAGGGGAGTAGGCAGGGGCGGCGATATTAACATTGAGGCGCGATCGCTCTCCCTGGGCAACGGTGCAAAGCTCTCCGCTTCCACGGCTGGCGAGGGAGACGCGGGCAACATCACCGTGAACACGCCAGAGCTACAGTTGTCAGGGGGAACCAGCGGTCTATTTGCTCAAACCACCAGTTCTGGAAGTGCAGGTAACTTGACGATTCAAGCGCGTGGAAACGGGCAAAGTGTGCGGGTGAACCTGCAAGACGGCGCACAAATCTCGGCTTCGACAAGGGGCAGTGGTCATGGGGGACAGCTAACAATTACTGCTCCAGAATCCGTTACTCTCACCGGGAATGGTTCGATTATTGCCGCCGGGACAGGTAGCAGTGGCAATGGCGGCAACTTAAATCTTCGCACAGGCACCCTCAACATCCAAAACGGGGCAGAAGTGACAGTCAGCAGTTCAGGTACAGGCAATGCCGGCAACCTGGAAGTGGATGCCAATCAAATCTATCTCGACAACCAGGGCAGAATTCGGGCAGACACGACGGGCGGTGGGGGCAATATAAATTTGCGATCGCCCCTGATTCTGTTGCGAAACGGTAGTAACATCACAACCAACGCCACAGGAAACAACATTCCCGGTGGCAATATTGAGATTGATAGCCGATTTCTGGTTGCTGGCAAGAGTGAAGATAGCAATATCAGCGCCAACTCAGAGGATTTTCGTGGCGGTAATGTCAGTATCAATGCCTATTCGATTTTTGGCATTCAACCGCGTTTTCAACCGACCTCCTTAAGTGATATCACTGCCACGGGAGCGAACTCTGCCTTAAGTGGCACAATCAATGTCACCACAGCAGGAATTGACCCGACTTCTGGTTTAGTTGAATTACCGACTGAATTTGTAGATCCGTCGCGGTTGATTGCGGCTGGCTGTCCCGCTAACGAGGGCAACTCATTCATTATCACTGGTCGGGGTGGTTTACCTCCTACTCCTGAACAGGAATTAGACGATGATGCCGAGTGGCAAGACCGACGTAGACTAACAGTTCCTCAGCAAACCCCACAGCTGCCCACACCCCGCATCGTTCGGCAGAGGCTCACGGCCGAAGCCCGAAACACTCACACCCCAAACCCCAAATCCTACACCCCAATCATTGAAGCAACCGGATGGCAGAAAACTGCCAGTGGAGAAATCATCCTGGTTGCTACCACACCTGAACGTACGGTGCAGTATCCGTTGAATTTGGCAGTTAAATGCATTGGTAGGTACTAAATAAGGTCGATATGTCAAAAATCACATGAGTAGAGACGCGCTGTTTGAAGCGTCTCTACATTGTGTTCCTGATAAGAATTCTAGTCTTATAGCAACAGCCAAGGTGGTTAGGACATCAACAGATGATAAAACCTAGACACAAAAAGACTTTTCACCCAGTCCCCAGTCCAAGCGTCCCCTGCTATATCACCAAGGGTATTGGTCAATAAGCAAGAGTAATTGAGAATTCACCTATGTATGCCTTTCCTAAAGTTCTGTACAGTGCTTCATATGTACACGCGAGTGAAGGAAGCTCTGTGGGTGTCATGGTTTCACCCAACCTCTTTAATTTGCACAGGTTTGTCAAAGCAACTGAAATTGACAACATCAGAAGGGGTTTGAGTAGCAGGATCAATAGAAGTATCCAAAACACCAGCTACTTGCAGCGTTTTTGTCACGAGTTCAGAACAGAAAAAGGCATCGTAATCTGGCTTTGTCTCCATCCCACAAGCATCTTCAATCTTAAGCAGAGGAATACCGCAGACTTGTGTGTAAGCGTAAGGCACTTTTTCGGCATAAATGTTCCTTGCCCAAGTCAGCATTTGATCCAATTGTGCTTGTGGGATAGGATTTTTGAGTGGAACCCAAAAAGCTGAACCATCATACATTGATAACCGTTGCGAGAGAAAATGTAGTTGTACGCCTTTGATGGCTTGACGACCATCCGCGTCTGAAAGTTGGATTTCAGTTGTTGACTCAATGAGTAATACCATTTCTCCAAGTAGAAGAGACTTATCGTTTAAAACTATTCCTACATGAGAATACTCTGAATTTGTTAACAGCTTAATCATAGTAGAAAAGCCAGCACGACCGCTAAAGGCAATAACATCACCAGGTTTCATCTGAGGACGATATTGTTCATATAAATCTACTGGGCTGGGTTTTCTGGTTGTTACAGTCATTTTTTTTCCCTCCGTTAAGTTTTTAATTTCAAAAGAGACTAATTCAACTGTTTAGTTAGACTCCATCTGTATTCACAATGACAAAAAGTAAGTTTGTATCCAAAATGTTGTGCTTTTTGTGAACAATTGGCATATAGCAGTCCTCTGTTTTTATTAGTGCTGGTTTTGGGTAAAAAATTAGTGTTCAAATATGAACAATTACTTCGCACTTTTTAAAGTCATTAAAGGAAGAAACCGTTGAGGAAGGTACTCCCATTTCACCGCATCTTTGGTAATCTTTTGTCGCAATAACTTAGCTTCTGGAAGCTTGATTTCATCACATAGTGTGACAATATCTACAACAATTGCGTACCAAAGTAAGAAAGTCTGAGTGCGTCCTAGAGCAAGAAACTGAGATGCTTTTTCCAAAAAAGTAGCGATATTGTTATCTACAAATGCTTGCTTGATTATGAACCAGGCGTATGCTTGTTGGTCATCTTGAGACTTACTATTGGCTTGTAACTGCACATAATAATGAGCAATTGTCAACAGATAACGAGCAATCTGGCGCTTTTTTCCAGCTAAGATAATAGCAATTTCGCAACTTATTTGTGTGAACGTCGCTGCGACAACTTCTGGAGATTGACGTGCAATCTGCTCAGAACTCCATGAGCCTGAAAAAGGCAACTCCTCTAATACTCCTTGAAGGTAAGCTAGCAATTGAGAAGCCAGTTCAACAGCGCAATCTAACCACATTTGTCGTGCATAAGTACGCACAATATTATGTAATAACTGAATGCGGTGTATATGAAGAATTCCGTACCCGTATTCTTCCTCTAAAATGGTGTCAATTGCTAAAGCATTATCAATTCTAATGCGAACTTGGTCAAAATTTTCAAGGCGATAGTCGAGGTAGGATTCTGATTGTTCTAGAAAAGATTCATACAATAGCCTAGCTTCACGAGAAAGTAAATTCGACTCCAAGGGTGCGTGTGCTTCTGCAAAAAGCTGTTGAGCAGTTGCAAATTGTCCACGACGAGCTGCAATCACAGCTTGGTCGCGAGTATTCCCCCCTTGACTTATTAAAGCCTGCTCTGTAAGTGACAAACGGCTTTTTATTTGTGTTTGGAGTATCTGGTGGAATAAATCGCTAGAACCGAGTTCGATAGGCTTGGCACAGCCAATTTGATACTGTTTTAGAGTAGTTTCAAGTAGCCTACTGTAGGAATTCAACATTGACGAAAAATAATTTTCATGTTCTGTGTGGCAAAATGAGAATAATGTTAGATAAAAATTGTCTACTTTGTAGGTGAAACTTGTGTTTCAAAGTCTGACTTATTTGGACCAGGTAAAAAACTAGGCGTGTAAACTCGGTCTTTAGCTTCGACACGTCCGATGATTGCAGTTCCTACACCACATAGAATTAGCACTGCTTGCCCAGCGTCCTCAATAGTAATTTTGTGGGCTTTGAGACTATCTACACCAAGTGGTACTAAGGCTGCAACTGCTGATAATATGGCTCCCCAAAAAGTTCTACTTGTAAAGATAGTTTTAGCTGTATTTTCGGAGAAAATTGATTGATTTGGTTGTTGGTTTGAAGTGTTCATAATAATTTCCTCAATTTCTGATTATGTATGTGTATTGGGAAAAATGAGTGAACCTCTAATTTCCCTGCGACATCATTATTGTTTGGCTTCAAATTCTCCTGAATCTAACCAATCCTGTTTTATAATTGTCCACCAATCATTTGTGAGGGGTTGTAATACGTATTCATAAGGAAGCCAGCCATACCCATTTTCACCCCATCCAGAACCCCAGGAATTTTTGATGAGAATTGCTCCTGTTGTTTCTACACCTGTTGCGTCTGTATTCTTAATTTTGATGTTATCATCATATCCGACTGCTGCTATGGTATGACCAGCCCAATGAGTATCCGAATCGCTGGGAAAAGGTATCCTTCCAGTTTTTGTAGCCTGTTGAATAGAGCTAGCATGAAGGATAGTTCCAAACATCAGAGGACGACTAACCGCTAAATTTGCCTTAACTTGCTGTAAAACCACATCTCTGGATATGCCTTTGGCATCAATGCGATAATATTCCAGCGCTTTATAGTCTTCAGCAAGAGCGTAGCAAAATGCAGGAGGTTCCTCATAAAGCTTTGTTTGATCATAAGCCCAGTATTCTTCTGGTGGCACACCGAAGAGTGCCAAAGCTTTCATTGTTGTTCTGGGATTTGCCCCTTTGTCTTCTACATAGTGCAGCAAGTTCCTTGTCACTTTGTAGAGAAAAAGCCTAGAGGTATCTAAGTATCTGCTAAAAGCCTTTTTCTCATAGTACTCCACTAATGTGATAGCTGCATGTGCCGTACATGAATTGATATTGCCCTGGTCCTCGATTGGAGGACACCATTCTCTCAAATCTACAGATGTTGGTAGACCAGCGGATGTATCTAAAAGTTTGACTTTATCTCGTGTGTCAACAGGGTCGGCTATCCAACCCGTACCTTTTGCTTGTTGTGGTAGTTGAATATCGCTCATTGGTTTTTACCTTGTGACAAAAGTCTTCCTTGTGGCTTGTTTGCTACGACGAAACCCACCGATGTCGATATATCCTCCAGGAGATTCTGATGTCTTTGGCAGAGGTGAGTAGGGTTCGTTAATAGCCAAACTCAACAACCGACCACTAAGTTCTAGCAAAATCTTACGTTCTTGAAGTTCATGCGTAATCGGTTCAATATCTTGCCAGGAAATGTCCAGCCCGGGCTGCGTTCGCAGTGCTGTTACTAGCTCCCGATGTGTCAAAGCGCGATCGCAGACTTTATACACCCAATATGCCAACCCTTCCAGGCTGTGCAGACGCTCAACTGCACAAGGTCTAGTGTCAGTGATAGCAATGCGATCGCCATCATCGCTCATACTTAACATAGGTAAATCATTTGGTTTGGAAAACCTGTATTGCCAGGATTGAAGCCATTCTCTTAGACAGGCTTTGAGTTTTTCTAGCCCTGGACGATCTAATCTGACGCTTGTCGAATCACTTTTCTGACGGACTAAGTCATTAGTATCCTCAAAAAAGTATACAAGATCAGCAAGCACCTCTTGCGAGAAAGGATAGATGTATTTATACATCTCGTTAGGCAAGAGCGTCAGTCCCCAATTGGCTGGCTGCTGATGATACGGGCTAAAGCGATCGTACCGTATTTGGTAAATAGACTCAGGTGGCTCCAGATGAGCAATCAAAGGAAGCCATTCACCTATCTCGCTGTACCACTCGTCTCTTTCTCCTGGCATATTTGTAATAAAATTCCAGGCTACAGTGATTCCGTATTCCCTCGCCCATTTCAGTAACTGAACATTCATCCAACCTGTGTTGCCTTTGTTAAGTAACTTTAAAGCAGCGTCATGCATATTCTCAATACCTGGTTGAATCCAGAAAACACCTGCATCAGCGAGCTGTTGCATATGTTCACGCTTCAAATTCGCTTTTGTTTCGTAAAAGATTTTGTACGGTTCATTTGCTGCTGCAAGGATAGGAAGAACCGTATTGATATAGGACATATCTAGGATATTATCAACGACTTCAATCTTTCGTACGCCGTACCGCTCGGACAAATGGGTGAACTCTTGAACAACCCGCTGTGGGGATTTCGACCGATAGCTCATACCGCTGCCATTAAGACCGCAGAACGTACAATGATGTTTCTGTCCCCACCAACAGCCACGAGCAGTTTCAACGAGAAGCCCAGGCTGAATATAAGGAGCAATCTGGGAAGTGCGCAGCGTTTCAAAGTAATCGTCATAATCAGGAATCGGCACTCGATCCAAATTCTGTACGGAAGCTCTCGGCGCTTGCACTACGACTGCACCCGAATGACGATGAGCTGGACTGATGACGCCGTAAGGCAACTTTTTAGGGTCAACATCACGACCATAATCCAGAATTTTACGGCACAAGTCGGGCAACAGGTCGTCTCCTTCACCTGACACAACAAAGTCCACCCAAGGAAACTCTCGGTGAGTCGTTATACCCATCACTTCTTCGCAGTTAGCACCGCCCATGAGTGTGATAATATTTGGTTCCAGATCTCGGATGCGCTTTAGGAGAGCCAGTGAAGCGCAGTGCTGTTCAAATGTAGAGCTGCAGCCGACAATCCGGGGTTGTAAATTCAGAACGGACTGAGCCACACGGTCAATGAATGACGCTGCTTTCTCACGAACCCCCAAAAGCATCTCCTTCGGATCTGCGCCAAGAAAGTCTGTGAGATAGCCGCCTTTTTCTAGAACTATGCCCAGATATTCTGAATGGTCAGGCTGAAAATCTGGAAATGCTGCCCCAGAAAATGTCCACTCACCCACGAAATTCATAAAGAGGATGTTGCTAAGTGCAGTGTACACGTCGAGACCAATTTCTTCTGCAAACCAAATATTTGGGTAAACGACTGTCGATTGGATCTTGTTTTGCTCAAGGCTTGCTTTTAGCAATCCCAGCCCAATTGAGGGTCGTTGAACGGCAGCGTAAGGCATTAATACTAGGCAAATATCAGTCATGGCTTTCCGCTTTGCAATGAGATTTGTAAAGTGTTGAAATTAAAATTTATATATTGACAAAATTGTAATTTTATGTGTCAAATTAAGCACGGTACAGCAATCTTTCTGGTGAAATTGCTTGGATGTCCAAACGGTTTTGGTGTAAGTCTCCATAAAGGTTGAGATAGTCGATTTCTTCTGGGGTTAGTTTGCCTTGTTTGACACCGGCGATCGCCACATCAATTTCTTCGCGACTTCGCAACCCCGTTAAGCAAACATCTACACAGTTTTGGCTCAAAGAATAGCGATAGAAATCAGGTGCTTTTGGTTGCCAACATCCCGTTGGCAAACCAGTAGGAATCTCCCAAAGTCTACCAGAATGATAACTAGTGGACTTAAATGTGACAATTCCGGGTCGCTGCAAGTCTTGAGGATTCAGTTGATGAAAAATTTGACTTTGGGCATAACGATGACCCGCATTGTGTCTGACCATCACGACATCTAAAAGTGGACTATTTAACCATTGGCTAGCTAGATTAATATCATGGAAAGATGCACCAATGTAGCGGACTAATCCCATTTCTTTTAAGCGTTCTGACGTTCCAACCATTTCTTCTATGGCGTGTTTATAGAAGGAATGACTGCTTTTTAAATCAGGAGAAAGTTGTAAACAATCCTGTAAAATTTGTCCGTCATTAGCATCTATCCAACCCCAAAAAAACACATCAATATAATCAATTCCTAGTTCCATAAACTGATCGAGTAAAGCAGCGATCGCCGCCTTTGGACTTTTGATGTAAGTCACAGTTGCCAGCACCACTTGCTCGCGCACTGAAGAAGCCCGTCCGCATAATTGACGCAGTGCATCAGACATCGAACTGTACATAAAGTGGTGCAAATCACTGGAATAGAAAAAGTAGTTAATTCCCTGCTCAAAAGCGTAAAGAGTATCTGCACTCGAAACGCCACCTCCCCCACCCAAACCAAGACAACTCACTGTTAAATCAGTCCGCCCAAGTTTGCGATAGAATGGCATCTCAGATTCTGGAAATTTATCAGTTGTATGACCGACTGGAGTTGGTAGAATTATTGATTTCATACAGCACATTCGGAGTTTATGAGGTACAGTAGCAGCAATTGGTAAAC
>NZ_JBAHYJ020000021.1:0-22522 GCF_036697665.2 Scytonema sp. PRP1
TTTGCCATTTGCGTTGTGGTGTCTGAGTCGGAACTGGGGCAAGATAGGTAACTGGTTTTATTTAGGTTCTTTACTCGGTACAGTGTTGACTGATGTGTATTTTTACCTGGTAGATTTAATCCCCTATTGGCGGCAAATTATGCAGGTAGAATCAACGACTGAAGTGGCAGCAATTTTGCAAAGTGCCGTGACGCAAGTACAAACGCCTTGGGGACAAGTCTGGGCGCTGATTCTTGCCATAGCGTTGTTAACAATCGGAGTTTTACCTTTACCCAAGAAGCAGCGGCACTGGTACGCTTTTAGTGGAGCAGTTTTGAGTACTATTTTGGTAGACTGCCTATTTTTGCTAGCTGGAGTTCTAGCGTGAACATTTTACCGTCATTGTGTCAATTGTATGCACTACATGGTAGAGGCACGACGCAATGCGTTGTGCCCCGACTTTGACTCTGTTTAAACCGATGCGAGAGTAGGCACTTCTGCCACTGCAAATAATTTTTGACAAAAGTTACAGTCAAACCTAGTAGCGGTAAATATTGTGGATATTAATACGCTGTATATTAGTTTCTGATACTGCTGTGTTGATTAAGCGATCGCCTATCAGCCTTACTCAGTTCTGAGTACAAAGTAGCGAGTAAAGAGTGGGATAATAAGTCGGTCTACTCCGCACTTAACATTCATTGCTTAGAACTTTTTTGCGCTGACTGCTTTTAGCTTAAGGCTTCTATTTCAATTAGAGTGGATGGAAAGAGGTGAAAAATTGTGAAACGATTGGTGCGTTTATTAACAATGTTTAGTTTGGTGTTAGGATGCTTGGGATGGCTTTTAACGCCTCAAATAGCCCAAGCAGCTGACTTCAACTCAATTGCTTTTCGTTCAGTCCCAGTTCTAGCAGTTGAAGGAACTCAAAGTTTGAGCAACCGCGCAGACGCTAGGCTGGCAGAGGTTTATGGTAAAAAAATTGATTTGAATAATACCAACGTGCGAGCTTTCCAAAAGTATCCAGGATTGTATCCCACTCTCGCAAGGACACTCATTAAGAATGCTCCTTACGACAAAGTAGAGGATGTGTTGGATATTCAAGGATTGAGCGAACGTCAAAAACAAGTTCTGCAAGCTAACCTAGACCACTTTACCGTGTCAGAAGTGGAATCAGTCTTCACCGAAGGAGACGACCGCTTTAACAACGGTATTTACAGATAATTAGACTTGCAGCTTATTAAGCCGTCATAACCCACTCCTTTCTGGGAGTGGGAATTGATTTATTCAGCAAGAGGGAAAACGGGGACAAGGAAGAGCACCCGGAGCACCCGGAGCACCCGGAGCACCCGGAGAAAAAACTTCCTCCACTTCCCCATTTACCCCTAGTTCCCGCACTCCCTCATCTCCACGCCAGTCGCCTCAAGTCGGGAAACCCGCCCACGGCGCTGGCTCCTCATCTGCCTCATCGCCCTCACTCCCCCCACCCCCTGCTTTGCTTGAGATAGATATTCCTAGCCAATTTGATGTCATCGTTGTCGGTGCTGGTGCTGCTGGACTGTACACGGCATTATGCCTACCTGCCGAATTGCGAGTCGGCTTGATTACCAAAGAAACAGTTTCTCTTTCTGCTAGTGATTGGGCGCAGGGTGGTATTGCTGCAGCGATCGCAAAAGAAGATTCTCCTTATTTACACATTGAAGACACAATAGCGGCAGGTGTTGGCTTATGCGATCGCCCTGCTGTGGAATTCCTTGCCAAACAAGCTCCTAGCTGCATTCAATCGCTTGTAAACTTGGGAGTAGCCTTTGACCGTCATGGCAGCCAGTTAGCCTTAACCTTAGAAGCTGCTCATTCCCGCAACCGCGTTCTTCATGCCGCAGATACGACAGGCAGAGAAGTTACCACCACTCTCACCGCCCAAGTCCTGCGACGCCAAAACATTCAAGTCATTCAACAAGCTTTGGCGTTAGGTTTATGGCTAGAACCAAAAACACAGTCTTGTCAAGGAATTAGCCTGTTTTACCAAGGTCAAATCAGCCTCGTTAGAGCAAATGCTGTCGTTCTGGCAACAGGTGGTGGGGGTCAGGTGTTTGCCCAAAGCACAAACCCCGCTGTTAGTACAGGTGATGGAGTGGCGATCGCATGGCGTGCTGGCGCAATTCTCCGAGATTTGGAATTTGTCCAATTCCATCCCACTGCTTTAACAAAACCGGGTCGCTTTCTCATTAGTGAAGCTGTACGCGGCGAAGGCGCACACCTTATCGATCATCAAGGGCGGCGTTTTACCTTTGATTATCACCCAGCAGGCGAACTTGCCCCCAGAGATGTGGTGAGTCGGGCAATCTTTAGTCACTTGCAACGCACTTCATCTGACCTAGCAACCGCTCATGTGTGGTTAGATATGCGCCCTATCCCTACTGAAAAAATTCGCCACCGTTTTCCCAACATCATCAAAGTTTGTCAACACTGGGGTGTGGATGTCTTCACAGAACCCATTCCCGTCGCCCCTGCTGCTCATTACTGGATGGGTGGCATTGTTACCGATTTCATGAACCGGACAAACATTCCCGGTTTATACGCAGTCGGAGAAACTGCAAGTACTGGTGTGCATGGAGCAAATCGCCTTGCCAGTAATTCTCTGCTGGAATGTATCGTATTTGGCGCACAGATGGCTCATTTGCAGCCTCTAGATGTAAGTACACCAGAAGACGTGCCAGTAGTTCCTAAGCGAGAATTTTCTGCCAATGTAGCCCAATGGCAAGCTCAGCAAGAAAATTTAGAACGACTGCGAGAAAACATACCGCGTCTGGTTTGGCAAAGTGCTGGTATTTGCCGGGAGCAATCAGGCTTAGAAGCAGCGATATCAACAATTAAGTCCTGGCAGCAAGATTTTACTTCTTTGCCAATCAGTCAATTCTTGTTGTCTGTACATCCTACAGAATCAGCTCATTTAGATATACCTGATGTTGAACGGCAATTGCGATTGTGGGCAGAAACCCGTAATTTATTGGATGTCGCTTTTTTAATTCTCAAAAGTGCTGGCTTTAGAACCGAAAGCCGGGGAGGGCATTACCGCTTAGATTACCCTCAACTAGACCCTAACTGGCAAGTCCACACACTTGTACAACAAAACAATTGGTGGAAATCTCCAGTGTTGAGTGATTAAAATTTTCAAGCCTTTATCGAGTACCACTCCCATGCTGGCTATCAGGACCACCATAATTTGGTGGTTCGTAATTATTATCTAAGTCAGCATCAGAAACAACTTGCTTGAACACTTGAGTATCAAGCTTGAGATTTGCCAAGCCTTGATTATAGCAGTTCTCAATTGTATGCACTACACGGTAGGGGTACGACAAAGAACAGCCCCTACTTTGACTGTGTTTCACTCCATTCACAACTGCTTTCTGTGTGGTGTGCGAATCCACAGCAGCCGCAGTATCAGCAATTTTGGGAGTTATCAGATAGGCTCCGATAAAAAATATCACAACGCTAGTCAATTTCAAGTTAGTTCTCATAAGCCTCAGTAAATTCCCTTTAAATTTATTAAAAATAGTATTTTTTTTACTTAAGTACGATGAGAGATGATTTAAGAATTTATAAATTTCACACTGTCATCCGGGTAATTGCTTAGCTTTGCCATCTTTCTACAGCGGTAAATAGCAGCTTTACCATAGGGCTATTTTTACTACTTTCTATGTTTAAGTTAAGTTTTATTATGAAAAGAGAGTTATTTACCTCTATCGGAAGATTGAGATCCTTACAGGTGAATACCAGCCAATTACTGGTATCATAAGCTTCAGTTAGCTAAGATGCGACTTGTAGGGTAGGCATCATGACCAAAGAAAGCCAAGGTATATAGCAATACAGTTGATGATAAGACTTGCTCCTCCCTAACCCTCCTTAAAAAGGAGGCAATTAAGCCCCCTTTTGTAAGGGGGTTGGGGGGAGTTTTTGTAACCGAACAGCACTCACTGAACTGTATTGAGCTATACAGTCAGTAGATGGAGGAAGCAAAAGTTGAGGAATTTTTGTGGTATATGGGATCCAAGCCCACAACTTGAGTTAATTAGGCAAACTCATAGCGATTTTTCCCGAGATGCTTGGCACGGTACATTGCATTGTCTGCCAGCTTAATCAAAGTTTCACTGTCTTGGCTGTTACTTGGGTAGACACTGATGCCAATACTGGCGGAGATGTTAATTATATGTTCTTGTAAGACAATCGCCTCAGTTAGAGTTACCAGAATTTTTTCAGCGACTGTAGCAGCAACTTGTACCTTAGGAATTGCCCGTAAAATGACCGTGAACTCATCACCACCTAGGCGAGAAACAGTATCAGTGCTACGTAAGCAGTGAGTGAGACGTCGGGCAATGGTTATCAACAGGCGATCGCCTATCTCATGCCCACAGTTATCATTAACCTGTTTGAAACCATCTAAATCAATAAATAGTAGCCCTGTTAACGAATTATTTTCCTGTGCCCACAAAAGCGACTCTTGAAGTTGTTCTATAAAAAATTTACGATTGGGTAGACCAGTCAAAGGGTCGTGATAAGCAAGATAACGTAAGTGGTCTTCTTTTATTTTTAATTGTTTGTTCATCCGAGATAAATCGTCAGCAGCACGTCTGAGTTCGTCTTCCATCCGCTTGCGTATAGTAATATCTCGGATAACCCCAACTAAGAAGAAATTGCCAGCAGCATCTTTATGAAGCGATCGCTTTGTGGCAATCACATGAGTGATTCCACGAGCGTCTGTGAAATCCTCTTCGTTTTCATGGGGTTGCTGCGTTTGAAAAACGAGATCATCACAGGCACGAAAAACATCCGCCTCATCCTTGGGGAAAAAGTCATAGTCAGACTTTTCAATTAACACATTTTCGGCATAGCCACTAAATTGACAATAAGCCTCATTCAAGACTATCCACTGATGTTTTTTATTTTTGACAAAAATTGGATCGGGAATCTTATTGATCAGTTCATGCACAAACTCTTTGGAGCGTTTCAACTCTTCCTGACGATATGCAACTTGATAAGTGATTGCAATAGTTGAGCCGCTAAAGGTGAGCAACGCAGGTACAGCTGGTATCCACCAACCAAACAACAAACCAACGTAGGCGCTTCCACATAGCACAAAGTATAATAGTATAATACTGATAAAGTTTAAGCTTGGACGTTGTATTCGCCTGGTTACAACTGCTCCCACATAAGCCCAAGCACAAATCCACAAGCATTCTATAAGGTGAGACCAAACTTTGAGTAAAGGTCTTCCTTGGAGGGCGGCTGAGATAATCTCACTGATAAAATGAGCTTGTAGTTCAATGCCAGCCACAGGCTTGACCGTACCAATCAGACGGCTGGAATATGGGAAGAATACAAAATCCTGGAGACTGGTTGCAGTGGAACCAATAAGTACAATGCGGTCTTTAATCCAACTTGGTGGTACCTGATTGTTTAACAAATCTTGCATCGATACCTTGCGGAAGCCATAACCTTCCACTGATGAGCTTCCGGTGCCAACTTTGGGAAAATTGGACAAAATTTGGTATCCTCTGTTATCAGCTCCTACGTAACCACCATCATTAGGCTGAAAACGCCGAAACTCAGCCTTACCCAACTGTAAAGACTCATGATTGTTTTTTGCTTGCTTCGGAGTAATACCCTCGGACTTTAAATACATTAAAGCGAGTTTCAAGGCAAAACTTTCGTGTGCTTGATCATTAATGTGCCAGTACAACAAGCTACGACGTACTTTGCCATCAGCGTCATACACCACATTGTTAAAACCTACTCGGCGGGTCTGATTTAGCTGGGGTGGTGGAGGAACACTGGTGTTTTTATTATTGGACAGGAGTTCAATTCCAACCAAGTTTGGTATGGATTTGTAAGCATTAACCAAATCCTGATGACCTGGTTCCACTGGTAAATTACGGTAAATATCTAAACCAATAGCCCGAGGTTGGTTATCTTTTAATTTTTGCAACACCTCAGCAATATACCGGTCTGGAATTGGCCATGAACCGACTTGGTGTAAAGAAGCTTCGTCAATCGCTACAATTGTAATGCGCTGCTCTGGTGGCTCCTGTGGACGCAAATGAAAAAGATAATCTAGGGCTGCCCATTCTAAAAATTGCATGAATCCGAAAGAGCGCAGCAATAGAATGCAGACTGCGACGCTAGAAGCGGTAAAAATTTCACTGCGTCCTTGATTAAGTGGTTGTTGCAGTGCAGGCAGCAACTTCACAAGACGCTGACTAAGCTGCTTACTTATTCCCATAACCTAGGTGGGAGAAATATTTTTATCTTTTTGTAATTATTAACTACCTGGCGGATGCAGTTCATACGCTAGCTTTAATGCTTTATAAGCTGTTAATCTACTTCTTGAGTTATTAAAGACAATCTCAGATGTCTCTGATATAAATTACTCATCATTTCCTAAAACGGCAATGGTATCTTTCGCAACATAGTAAAAAATAAGTCTAATGGTAGAGCAGAAGGTATAAAAAAAATAAGTCAGATGGTACAGAAGTCATAGATTACTACCACCTGACTTTTTTGTTTGAAGTTATCCTGCTTTTGTAGACTACTTAAAAGCGTCAGGAAAATTCTTAAAGTTGCGGGGACCTTGATAACCAGAAATTTGCGCTAATTTCTCTAATGCTTGCACGTTGGGATAAAGTTTACCGTTAATTTCCCAAGTAGGAAAGCCTTGAATACCAGCTGCTTTGCACAAATCTGGACGGGCGTCTTTGCCCTGCGCGTCGCACTCTATGTGCTTAATTTCTTGATACGCTTCTTTACCAAACAGTTGCTTTTGTTCATGGCAATGAGGACACCACCAAGCTATGTATTCCTTAGCACCTATTTTCGTCAGGTGACGTGCCAACTGAATCTCTGCCTCACCAGAGGTCGTGGTGATGGGCCAACCCACTCCAGTTGTCGGATCTCCGGTTGGTCTTAAGCTAGGAGTATTGCCAGCGTTAGCATTAGGGTTATTAACATTGGCATAAACGCCTAAAGTCCCAATCAGCGTTACCATGCCCACAACAATGGCGGTAAAGAAGATTTGTCCTATATCTTCCCATGTGCGACCAATCATCGTCAGCACTAAGAGGCTGGTGGAGAAGATAGCCGAGGCAAGACAGTAGAGACAGACTGCTTTGATTTTGAAAAATAGCAGGTACATTAAGTACCCACTAAAGACAGACATGGCGATCGCACCTGCCAAAAGCAGCAACCATGTCCAATTTTCCAGCTTTGCCCGAGTATCTTTACTTTGTGCTGGGTTAACTGCCAAAGGAGCCAAAGCGAAGATAGCCATGGTAGCGTAAGCGAGAAAGCCAAACAAGGCTAAAGGCAGCCCGAGAACGGTAGCATAAGGGCTAGACAGTACTAAATCACAGCTATTGGTCGGGCAAGCAGCGGAACCTTGTGTCAACTTAACTACGGTGAGATAACCCGTTGTCAATGCACCAACAGATGCGATCGCGGCAATCAATATCCGCGACCATCTATGAATCCAGGGAGTAGAACGGCGGCGATTCATAAACTGCAATAGAAAATTAGGAATTGAGAATTGGTAATGAGTATTGGGTCATGCGACGTGAAAGATGAATTAGGAATTGTGTTTTTCCTCATTTATAATTCATCATTCATGACTACCCATCACCCATGACCTATTCCGTACCTATGAGTGTAGCTTTACAGAAGGAATTGATTGTGTTTCCTCTTTAGAGTTCCAACCTTTACGTGCAGCTTCCACAAACTGACTCACCCGATTTGGGTCTATCGGTTGCTCGCGGCGACCGTGGCGTTTCAGGGCACTCGAAACAATCACACCATCTGCCGCCACCAGGAGTGTACCAATATTTTCCCAACTTGCTCCACTGCCAATAAACACTGGAGTGCCGTGAGCAGCAGAAGTTGCCATTTCCAAATCTTGTAGGTTTGGAGGATCACCTGTAGCCCAGCCAGACATAATCACTGCATCTGCCAAACCGCGTTCAATTGTGTCTTGCACCGCAGTGGTGAGATTCACCGCACTCAACGGACGGGCGTGTTTGACCAACACATCGGCGAAAATTTTCACATCGCTGCCTAATTCTCTGCGATAGCGTAGCAGTTGATGAGCTTCTCCCTCAATGATTCCCTGGTCGGTTGCCATGACACCTGTCAGTACATTCACGCGAATGAATTGCGCTTTTGTGCAGGTGGCGATCGCTATTGCGCTTCTGCCATCGTTCCGCAAAACATTTATACCTACTGGTAGTGTCACCAAATTCTGTATCCGCTGTACTACTACGGTCATGGCACTCACAACCGCTGGATCGACCTGGTTTTTGGGAAACGGCGCGTCGAAAAAATTCTCCACAATAATGCCGTCAACCCCTCCACTTGCTAGGGCTGTTGCTTCTTGTTCGGCACGGTCTATAACTGCTTTCAGGCTACCTCCCCAGCGCGGCGAGGTAGGTAACGGTAGTAGGTGAACTACGCCAATAATTGGTGTTCGGGTTTTAAATAGCTGATATAAAGTCACGTCTTTAACCCGCTTTACGGAGTCTTCAGTCCTTAGTGAGCCAGCGCTATGCAGGAGGGTTTCCCGACCTAGGCGACTGGCGTTCGCCTTTGGCGTGCGCTTTGCGCATACCCGAAGGGTCCTTAGTCATTTGTTATTATCGCTGGTAACTATTGACTATTTACTTATGACTCATTACTAATTAAGTAAAGTAAAGGGCGCTGTACCTCCTTTGAGGTGACTTACGGCTTCTGTGTTTCAACCGTGCTGCCATTTCTGTCAGGCATTTCATTTGCACCCTGTTAGCACTTAGGATGCTTGCTAGCACTGGTTTCTTCGACTTTCAAAGGGAAATTGCTTACCTCCTCCTTTAGATGGAATTTAGCGTCACACTTTCCCTAAGATATGTTAAGATAACATATGGATAGAAGAGGAGTTTGCCGCTCATAAGACGCGAGGCAGCTTCCCGATGAAAAGGCATCTCGCCTAATCAAGGTACAGGTATCGCCTGACCCAAAGGGTAGCATTACCGCTAAACAAGCGTAGTCACGCGATATTTTCGCGACTGGTAGCGACTTCTCCAAATGCGCCACACACACTTGGTTTCGGCGAGATGGATGACTCCGCTCCTGACCAAAACCAGTGTCATTTAGAGAGTGGCTTCCCAGTAGGTTGATAAATAACATACACTTTCCGGTAATGTAGAATACCAACAGGCAAAATTTTAAAAAAGATTAACTACTAGTGTCCAATTTATCTAAAATCTGTCTATTTTCCCCTGAGAAAGAGATTAATAAAGCTATCATAGCATGAACTCCAGATTCATCATGGTCGTAGCTTGCTTTGACGGTGTGTAAGACTATTGGAGGTCATGGCTTAGTTTGAGAGGTTTTGACCTCGTTGATATCTCAAGCAAAAATTTTGCGCTCAAGCGCGTTTAAGTAGATGAAAAAACCTAAAGACTCTTTGTTAATATGGGTGACAAGCCAACAATTTCAATTTCTCACCTAGGCTGCGAGAAAAATCGAGTTGACACAGAACATATGCTAGGACTGCTAGTAGAAGCAGGCTACAGCGTAGATTCTGATGAACAGTTAGCAGATTATGTTATAGTCAATACATGTAGTTTTATTGAAGCAGCAAGAGAAGAATCTGTCAGAACCTTAGTGGAACTGGCAGAAGCAGATAAAAAAATCGTTATCACAGGCTGTATGGCGCAGCACTTCCAAGAACAGTTATTGGAAGAGTTGCCCGAAGCCGTAGCCGTAGTAGGAACCGGGGATTATCACAAAATAGTCGATGTCATTCAGCAGGTAGAACAAGGCAAGCGGGTTAAGATCGTAAGTTCACACCCAACCTACATTGCTGATGAAACCACACCCCGTTATCGCACTACGACTGAAGGCGTGGCTTACCTGCGGGTTGCTGAAGGTTGTGATTACCGATGCGCTTTTTGCATAATTCCCCACCTGCGGGGAAACCAGCGATCGCGTACCATAGAATCAATAGTGACCGAAGCAGAGCAGTTAGCAAGTCAAGGGGTACAGGAAATTATTCTAATTTCCCAAATAACCACCAATTACGGTATTGATATTTACGGCAAGCCGAAGTTAGCCGAATTACTTAGTGCCTTAGGGAAAGTTGATGTGCCGTGGATTCGCATGCACTATGCCTATCCCACCGGACTGACCCCAGATGTGATAGCGGTCATTCAAGAAACACCCAACGTCTTGCCTTACCTGGATTTGCCCCTACAACATTCCCATCCAGATATTCTCCGCGCCATGAATCGTCCCTGGCAAGGACGAGTGAATGATGCGATTATCGAACGCATCAAAGAGGCGCTACCAAAAGCTGTGCTGCGAACGACATTTATTGTCGGTTTTCCAGGAGAGACACAGGAGCATTTTGAGCATTTGTTACAGTTTGTCGAGCGTCATGAATTCGACCACGTAGGTGTATTCACCTTTTCACCCGAAGAAGGAACTCCTGCCTACAACCTACCAAACCAACTGCCTCAATTCGTCATGGATGAGCGGCGGAACGTATTGATGGAACTCCAACAGCCAATTTCTTTAAAGAAAAATCAACAAGAAGTTGGCAAAGTGGTCAATGTTCTGATTGAACAAGAAAATCCCGTAACAGGAGAATTAATTGGTCGTTCTGACAGATTTTCCCCAGAAGTCGATGGGCAGGTGTTAGTTCATGGGGAAGCACGATTAGGAACAATCGTGCCAGTAGCTATCCAAAATGCTGATGCTTACGACCTTTATGGTCAAGTTGTCAATAATTAATGGTTATTAGTTGTCATTATTAACCCATAACCACTAACTACTAACCAATCTATCAAGACCAAAGAAAAACATAGGAGAGTTGATGAATCTTTCGTTTCTAGATTTAGGAATTTCACAAGAGCGTGTTGAGCAATTAGAAAAATTAGGCTTTACCGCACCAACTAACATTCAAGCACAAGCAATTCCCCACCTATTGGGTGGTCGTGATGTCGTAGGTCAATCGCAAACAGGAACAGGAAAAACAGCGGCATTTTCCCTACCGATCATAGAGCGCCTGGATCTGACTCAAAAAGCAGTCCAAGCTGTGGTTCTGACACCGACTCGTGAGTTAGCCATCCAAGTTCATGATGCTATAAGCACCTTCATGGGAAGCCAAGGATTGCGGGTTTTAGCAATCTACGGTGGTCAATCGATTGAGCGCCAAATGTTACAACTCAAACGCGGCGTTCACATGGTTGTTGGTACGCCAGGGCGAGTCATAGACTTGCTAGAGCGGGGTAGTTTGAAGCTGGATCGAGTGAAGTGGTTTGTGTTAGATGAAGCCGATGAAATGTTGAGCATGGGCTTTATCGACGATGTAGACAAAATTCTCTCACAAGCACCTCAAGAGCGCCAGACAGCATTGTTCTCGGCAACTATGCCACCTTCGATTCGCCAATTGGTGAACAAGTTCTTGCACTCGCCGGTGACAGTGACTGTTGAGCAGCCAAAAGCCGCTCCTAACAAAATTAATCAAGTCGCTTATCTTGTACCGCGTCATTGGACAAAAGCCAAAGCTTTACAGCCTATCTTGGAAATGGAAGACCCAGAATCGGCTTTAATCTTTGTCCGCACCAGACGTACAGCAGCAGAACTCACCAATCAACTGCAAGCAGCAGGTCATAGTGTCGATGAATACCACGGTGATTTGTCACAACAAGCACGCGAACGGTTACTGACACGGTTCCGCAATCGTCAAGTACGCTGGGTGGTCGCAACAGATATTGCGGCACGAGGTTTGGACGTTGACCAATTGTCCCACGTGATCAACTTCGACTTACCCGATAGCGTAGAAACCTACGTCCACCGGATTGGTCGTACTGGTCGAGCTGGTAAGGAAGGCACAGCAATTTCTTTAGTACAGCCGTTTGAGCGACGCAAGCAGCAACTGTTTGAACGCCATAACCGCCAAAGTTGGCAAGTCCTGTCGATTCCTTCACGGACACAAATTGAAGCACGCCAGATAGAAAAATTGCAAGTTCAGGTGCGCGAAGCTTTAGCTGGCGAGCGTTTGGCTTCATTTTTACCGATGGTGAGCGAACTGATTGAACAATACGATGCTCAGGCGATCGCTGCGGCGGCGTTGCAAATCGCTTACGACCAAACCCGTCCTGTTTGGCTGCAATCAGAACTTGACATTCCAGAAGAAGAGATCATGCAGCCATCTAGCAAACCCAGGTTGCGTTCCAACAATCGTCGTGGCGAGTTTTCTGGTGAACGCCCTCGCTCCGCTTGGGTAGCATCAGACGGTAGCACGACAGAAGGAGACAAACACAGTTCCAAGCCCAAACTGCGGACAGGACGTCGCGAGAGTTCCGCGTCTCCGAAAAAGCTAGGTTCTGGTACAGCTAGAGAAACAGCTTCTTAGGTGTTAGTTATGAGTCATGAGTCATGAGTTCCTGACTTTTGACTACTAACATTCAGTTGAGCCAGGAATTGATAAACTTATCTACCTAGGCAATTTCATCATCAATCAAAATCAGCCCAAAGTGCCAGTATGATTTGTCTTGGTTGGGCTGTTTTTGCTTTGGTAAAAGGTCAGTAGATTTGTGACATAAGACGCTGATAAGCTATTAAGCAAAGTAGGTAACCTGTTCGCTGTTCCAATGAACTTGTTGATGCCCTGCTTGAGCGTCTCTAAGCCCTAAAGTTAAATTCATCCATGTCATCTCAAACAAATCTTGACTGGAACAAATCCCATCAATCTCCACTGCAGCGAATTTTAATTGTGGAAGATGATCCGGTTATGCGGTTGGGCTTAGAGCAATTCTTTGAAGAATACCCTAAATACCAAATTGTGGGAATGGCGGCTGATGGTTACACAGGTGTCGAAGTTGCCATGAGACTCCAGCCTGACTTAGTGGTCATGGATATTGGTCATCTGATACGAGAGCGCGTATCCCACCTGACAACTAGTAGATAAAAATTTTCACAATGAACAATCACTTTTGATCGCGCAAACGCTAGTCTTTTGCTGCTAGATTTACGCTGACTTTAGTACTTACAATTGCCTTAGCTTTCAGTACTTACACGTATCAGCAGACCTTAGCACAAAACCCAACCAGCTACCCGAGAAACCAAGCACTGTACGTCACCGCCGAAGATGGAACAAAAATCGCAATTGACGTATGGTTGCCACAAGATTTGTCTGCTGGTACCAAAATTCCTACTCTCATGCGAACCACACCATACTACCGTGCGATGGAATTAGTGGTTGACACTCTCAGGTCTAAAGACACTGAGATTCTTGGTTCATTGACTCGCCGTTAGACAGCAGGCTTGCGCCAACTGCCCAAGAGGGCAAATCACGCCTGCGCGACGTTCCCGTGTGCTGCCCTTTGAACCAGGACAGTTAACTGAACTCTCGTTTCATCTTCTGCCAACCTCGGTGCTATTTAAACAAGGACACCAAATTCGAGTGGCGATCGCCGGACATGATAAAGATTTATTCGCCCGCTATCCAGCACAAGGGACACCAGAAATTAGCGTACAACGAAATACTGTGAACGCTTCCTACATCGACCTACCAGTGAGCAAAGGTAAGCGCAGCTAGCAATAGTAGGGCAGCCATCTTACTTGCCCTACTATTGCTATTAAATATTAAGATTCAAATAGTCCTGCACTTCCTAAAATACTATGACCATAACCACCGCTAAACGTTTTACTATAGCTGAATACGACCGTTTAGCAAAACTCGGATTCTTCAGTGAAGATGACCGAGTCGAGCTAATCAACGGACAAATTATCCTAATGGTATCTAAAGGTAAACCACATTCTGTTTGCGAAACCCGCTTAGCACGAGAGTTATACAAACTTGTAGGGGAACGTGCAACCCTACGAGGACAACAACCAATTATTATCCGTGAGTACAGCGAACCTGAACCAGATAGCGTGATTGTAAAAAATCGAGAAGATGATTATCTCAGCACTCATCCCCATCCAGATGACATATTACTTTTAATTGAAATTTCTGATTCCTCTTTAAAATATGACCAAGAGGTTAAATTACCGATTTATGCTGAAGCAGGTGTTTCTGATTATTGGATATTTAATTTAGTAGATAACTGCCTGGAATGCTACAATGAACCGTATCAGGATTTGCAAGGTAAATTCGGTTATCGCAGAAAGTTTATTTTTCTGCCTAATGAATCAGTTAATTTCTCGTGTTTTCCTGATTTGTCTTTAGATTTATCAAAGGTTTTTCCAAAAAAATTACCTGAGTAATACCATTAACTCTGCATTGCAAGCATTCTCTTGACTGCCAGCTTAAATTCATTAATATTTTTATCTAAATATGGTTTCCTGATATTGTCATCTCTCAAGAGAGAGATATAGTTCATAATTGATGGGTTTTCCAGTTTAGTAAACTCCATTGGTTTGAACTTAAAGAAAGTTTTTTGACTATACCAAGAAAGTAGCATTCCACTTTTTAGAAACAAAAAAGGTGTCTTCTTGGCAAACTTGAAGTTAGATTGTAAATGTGTGGGAAAATTATCTGAAACAGCATCAAAAGCTTCTGTTATTAGTGCTGTTCCTCCTATTTTCAACATCAATGAAATATCTCTGATAGCTGATATTGGGTCAGTAAGATGTTCAAGGACTTCAAAGGAAATTACAACATCGTATTGAGAAGAAAGACAGGAATTAAAGTCAGATATAAGATTTACACTCTTTCCTAATAAACCATAATGAGCGAAACGCTTTGTGGCAAAATCGTAAGTTTTACTGCCAGGTATGTCAAAATAGTTGACCTTAAAGCCATTCCTTACAAGCTCTAAAGAATCATTGCCAGTGCCATCACCCAACATTAGTATTGCTAATTCATCTAAAGCACGATCGCTCTTTTGTGCGTATAAGCGAATCCTTTCAACCGCCTGTTGAATCCAAAGCTGTCTTTCATTTGTTGCCCAAAAAACTAGAGTTTCAATTATCAACCCATATCCTTCTTTATATAGCTGTTCCATTTTGTCGTTATATTGATGCGGAGTTATGCCAAAAAGCTCAGCATCATGTTTCACACTCCCATCCCCCAGAGCCTGCTTCCACACTCTGTCTTCTACTTCGTGTCTGGGTAACTCAGTAAAATTAACTAGCTCATTGACAATTTCCTGATAACTTATAGGAATTTGAATTTCCATTGTATTTTGCCTCGTAATTCTGCTCTTTGATTTGTATTAATTTGTTTAATACGCTTTTGATAGCCTTGTAGAAAAAGCGGATAAGGTTTTTTATAGGGGATGCTAGCAAAAGTCTCATCTGTATTCACAGACACTAGGAGCAGTATTACGGAGCCTGTTATCAGGGGGAAAGTAACGAGAGAAAGTGCTACATGTTCTTTCCGAGTAATTTTGAGCTAATTGCCAGAAACTATTGTTAGCATAAAAAGTTTGTCAGTTATATTATCCTTCTTTTAAAATTAAATCCTCCATCGCCAGTTGTAAGTCTTTGGTTAAATCACCCACTGCTTGCCTTGCAGCTTGACGACTCGCTTTATAAGCTGGGTAGCGTTCAGAAACAGATATTGGTTCACCTATCGTTATTTTTACCTGTTGCTTGCCAAGAGTTGGACGCCCGGAGGGGTTACCACCTCTAATTCGAGTCACCATATCCCATATCAGTAACGTTGTCTCCGCAAAGCGTTCTGCTGTGGGTTTTTCTCGTACGTATTTGCCTGTGACAGCAACGAAACTTTCTACCAGCCTCATGTGCCACATCCGCAAATTAGCTTCTTCGGCAATGCGATCGCCTAAAGCACGTTCTAAAGGCGACACTGCTTTCACATCCTTAAATTCTTCTCGGAAAAATATAATTCCAGCCAGCTTGTTCTACCCGACGACAGCGATCATTAAAATTTCCTTTAGGTTGTAAGTCAAAATACTGTTCTGCTACATGTAACACGACATTTAACAAAGCTTGCAAACGAGCTGCTAAAAGTTCATTGGCATCTTTTATGTCCCCTTGTACTGGCAGTTTTTGATGATAAAATCGCGTGTAAAAATTTTCCATCAAAGACAGTAAATGTTCGCTCAAATGAAACAACCGTGGGTAGAGGGTGTCCGGTGGTAGAGACGCGCTATTTTGTTCTAGAGACGTTGCATCCGAAATTTCTACAGATAAACCACTCTTCGCTTCCAATTCACTCAAAAGATTGGCGATCGCACCCCAAGGAGCAGCAAGGTAACTATATTTAATTCCAACTGGTAAAATAAAAACCTGCTCATCTCGATTGTCCTTGTGCAAATCTTCAGCACACCAAAAACCGAGTTGAGCAATGCCGGGTTCCAATGGGTTGACAATTTCTGAAAGACCATTCGTGGCTCCTTCGGGTGCAGCTGCCATCGGGAACTGACCATTGGCAAACAAATCACGCGCTGAACGCAACCCTGTCCAATCTGCCTTACCTCGCTGGATAGATGTGCCACCCAAGCGCGCAGCAACCCAGCCGATGTAAGAACCAGCCCATAGAGGAATTCCACGGTCGTAGATAAAATGGGCATGAATCGGAGGCTGTAGCACGATACCCTTGTGTCGTGCTAGTTTTGGCAAAATGTGGGAAAGCAAGTAAACCAAACAAAGCGGGTCTTCTGCCTTAGGATGGCGAAAAGCTATTAAAAAACGGATTTTCCTATCCTGAAACTGGTGATATAGATCCAGCAAAACTTCTAGGTTGTCTGCTTCAATATGACTAATTGCCGTTCTCCAGTGTATTAAGCTGGGTAAGAACAACTGGCAGACTCGTAGAAAGGTAGGGTCTAGCGCTGGAGGGATAAATTCTAGGGGTGGCTGTGCTTGATAAACGACATCAGGCAAAGTGGTTTTCTCCTGAAGTTGCAAGCTTCATTTTAGACTGTAACTGAAATAGAGATTATCAAATCTGGAAAGGGGACAAACGATGCGACTGTCACAAATGTTATTCGTTACACTCAGGGATGACCCAGCAGATGCTGAAATTCCCAGTCATAAACTCTTACTCCGCGCAGGCTACATTCGTCGCATCGGTAGTGGTGTCTATGCCTATCTTCCTTTGATGTGGCGGGTACTGCAAAAAGTTTCCCAAATTGTCCGGGAAGAAATGAACGCTGCTGGTGGACAAGAATGTCTCTTACCCCAACTCCAACCTGCTGATTTATGGAAAGAGTCTGGACGGTGGGATACTTATACCAAAGCCGAGGGTATTATGTTCGCCCTCAAAGACCGCCGCGACCAAGAACAAGCCCTAGGACCGACTCACGAGGAAGTCATCACGGCGATCGCTCGTGATATGATTGGTTCCTACCGTCAGCTACCACAGCTCCTCTACCAAATTCAAACCAAGTTCCGCGATGAAATTCGTCCCCGGTTTGGTTTGATGCGCGGACGAGAATTCATCATGAAGGATGCTTACTCGTTCAACGTAGATGAAGAAAGTTTGGAAAAAACTTATCAGGATATGCATACCGCCTACAGTAATATTCTACGGCGGTCTGGTTTGGCTTTTCGTGCGGTGCAAGCTGACTCTGGGGCTATAGGTGGTTCTGCTTCTCAAGAATTTATGGTGCTGGCGGAAGCAGGCGAAGATGAAGTCCTTTACACTGAAGATGGGCAGTACGCGGCTAACGTGGAAAAGGCGGTTTCTTTACCTCCTGACGCGGAAACTTCAGCATTTACCAGTTATGAAAAACGCGAAACACCAGGGACGGAGACAATTGAGAAAGTCTGTAAATTCTTGAAATGTTCCCCCACCCAAATTGTCAAAAACGTTCTTTACCAAACAAATTTTGATAATGGAACAACAGTGTTGGTGCTGGTGAGCATTCGAGGCGACCAGGAAGTTAATGATGTTAAATTACAAAATGAATTGACAAAGTTAGCTCCCAAGTATGGTGCTAAAACGGTGATCAAACTTGCAGTACCAGATGCAGAAGCTCAAGGAAAATGGGCAAGTAAGCCTTTGCCGCTAGGCTACATTGCTCCTGATGTTGCAGATGATTATATTAAGTCTGTCAAAGATGTCGCACCTCGCTTTTTACGTTTGGTCGATAAAACAGCGGTTGATTTAAAAAACTTTGTTACGGGTGCAAACGAAGCTGGTTACCACGTCGTTGCAGCAAATTGGGATGAGCAATTTAAATTACCAGAATCAAGCGTAGATATACGTAAGTCAAGACCAGGGGATCGCGCCATCCATAATCCAGAACAAACCTTAAAAAGCGCACGTGGAATTGAGGTAGGTCACATTTTCCAATTAGGCACTAAGTATTCGATCGCAATGGGTGCAACTTATACCAACGAACAGGGTGAAGAAAAACCTCTACTTATGGGTTGTTATGGTGTGGGTGTGTCAAGATTGGCTCAAGCTGCTGTAGAGCAATCTTACGACAAAGATGGAATTATTTGGCCGGTGGCGATCGCACCTTATCACGCGATTGTGACGATTCCTAACATCAACGACACTCAACAAGTGGAAATTGCGGAAAAACTTTATGCCCAACTTAATCAAGCGGGAATTGAAACCTTGCTCGATGACCGGAATGAACGGGCGGGAGTAAAATTCAAAGATGCGGATTTGATTGGCATTCCTTACAGAATTGTCACTGGGCGAGCAATTGCCAATGGCAAAGTTGAAGTTGTTGAAAGAAAAAGCCGCAACTCACAAGAAATTGCGATCGCTGACGTTGTATCTACATTAAAGCAGTGGATTCATCAATCAGTGAACAGTCAACAGTGAACAGTCAACAGTGAACATGAAGGAATCTTGGTAACTGGTAACTGGTAACTGGTAACTGATAACTGATAACTGATAACTGACAACTGGTAACTGAATACCCTAATTACAAACGAAAACGTGGAATTCTTCACACTCCTTGTATCTGGCGCTTTAGGGTTAGTGACTCCGGTAGGACTGGTGGTTGATCAGGCTGCTGTTGGTGCTATCCGTTCTCAATTAGCTCAAGTTGAACAATTGCAAGTGCGAGTTGACAACGCCCCTAGTCATCAATTGCTGCAAGGTAAGGTGGAAAGGGTGCGTATTGCGGGGCGTTCTTTGCAACTCAAGTGGCAAGAAATTCGGATTGCAGCTTTAGAATTGGAAACCGATGCCATTGAATTAGAACCACGTAGTCTTGGAAGCAGACCGAAATTCAAACGACCTTTACAAGCGGGTGTACGTTTGGTGTTCACTCAGCAGGATATCAACAAACTCATACAATCACCCCAATTCATAGCCTTGTTGCAAAAGCTAAAAATTAACGATGGTTTTTCAAATACAGGGTCTAACTCTGTTTATAATTTTGTGAATCCTAATGTAAAGTTTTTAGCAAATAACCGCTTGAGTTTGCAAGTAGAATTACAGGAAAAAGGTCTGGAGAAGCCGTTATTAATTAGGGTGGAATCAGGATTGAATATCGTTGGTGGGAAGAATATCCAGTTAGTTGACCCAATTGTGGCAGCGAGTGGTGAAGAAGTTCCACCTCAATTTGTAAATGCAATTGTCAACAATATCAACAAACGATTGGATTTAGGAAATCTAGAAGGTGACGGTCTACAAGTGCGAATTCTAAAATTGAATATGAGACCAGAAGAATTAGAGATTGCCGCATTTTTCCGAGTAGAGCCATCCTCTAGGTTTTTGGAAACCCCCGGCTCATAAGTATCGTCGTTAACCAGACTTATCTTCATACAAATGCTATTTCAGCCCTTAGGAAGGTTTTCATTATGAAAGAACAGCAAGGATCTAACCGTATTTCTCCAGGTGTCATCGCAGCTGTTTCAGCAGCGGTTATTGCAGTGACTGCTGGTGTTGCTTTTTTTGGCTCAAAATCTGATAAGAATAACCCCCCTCCTGTACCAATCCCTGTTCCAAATTTAGTTCAACCTCAGCCATCAGAAAATCCGGTAGCTAATGAACAAAATGCTCAAATCTATTGGCTGCAAGACACTGGCACTGGTTTGAAATTGGTTCCCCAAACAGTTCAAGTTAAAGCAGTTGGGAAGTCGCCCAATCAAGTATTAGAAGGGGCTTTCCAACAATTATTAGCAGGGCCCACAGAAGGGACGGACTCTACCACAATTCCCAAAGGAACCAAGCTGTTGGGTGTCAAGCAGGCGTCAGATGGCATCCACGTCAATTTATCGGAAGAATTTACTAGTGGAGGTGGTAGTTCTTCAATGATGGGTCGTGTGGGGCAAGTTGTCTACACCGCCACAGCTTCAGATGAGAATGCCAAGGTGTACATTGAGGTCAACGGGGAACCATTGGAGGTTTTAGGTGGTGAAGGTCTGGAGTTGGAACAACCACTGACACGTGAAAGCTTTGATAAAAATTATTCACTTTAGCTAAGAGTCATTAGTCATTAGTCATTAGTCATTAGTCATTAGTCCTTAGCCATAAGCGATGACATCAGGACAAAGGACTTTTGACTAATTACTTGCTATTTAAAATGCGAAAGTTACGGGCTTGCTGTTCTAACCTGGCGGCGAGGCGATCGCAAACCCGATTACACAATTCAAAAATCATCTCATCTTCCACTCGGTAGTAGGCACAAGTTCCTTCACTGCGGCGGCTGAGGATTCCTGCTTGCCACATTACCTTCAAATGTTTTGACACATTAGCCTGAGAAGTCTGTGTTGCCTCTACCAGTTCTTGCACACATTTTTCTTCATCCCGCAGCAAATGCAACAGCCGTAGGCGCATGGGTTCACTCAAGAGGCTGAAGTATTCAGCTACTTGTTGCACAACTTCTGGCGGTACAGGCAACGCTTGTTTCATCAGGTTAGATCCGTAAGGACTCAACTAAAAAGTTTATAACGAGGTATCGTTATATAGATTAATACTTAATCAGGGTTAATTCGCATCAAAGGTTGACCATATTCCACAGGTTCACCGTTTTGAACGAGAATTTCTATCACTTGTCCGGATACTTCTGATTCGATTTCATTCATCAGTTTCATGGCTTCGATAATACATACTGTTTGACCGCTTCTGACGCGATCGCCCACTTCCACAAATGGTGATTCACTAGGACCAGGAGCGCGATAAAACGTTCCCACCATTGGGGAAGGGATGTCAACGAATTTCTGTTCTATGAGTGAGGGAACAGTCTGTGGCGGTACACTCACGCTATTGCTGTCAAAGACGCGAGTTGGCGGGGTTTGGGTTACGGTTGGAGGCGATCCCACCGCATACGCAGGTGGTGGAACTGGCGTCAGTTCCGAACCAACCGCGCCTAATGCCGCTTGAGGTGCTGACAAAATTTGATGAGTGCTGACCGCCTTACGAACCGTTAGCTCAAAATCGTCACTTTTGAGTGTGACTTCTGCTATATCAGTTTGTGCAATAGTTGTCAACAGTTGGCGGATTTCATTAAAGTCCAATGGCACAGCTTTTCTGACCTCATGCAATTAGGTAGTAGATAGACTTTATCCGTGAAGTGAATTTGCTCGTCAGGCAGGGATGTAAATCCCTGTTATAAATGAAAATAGGGATTTGCATCAAGAGGTGAAAATAAACTTACTCCCTGCCAAGGTATGTGTCGTTACGGGTGTCTATACGGATGCGTTCTCCTTGGGAAATAAACAGAGGAACCATGACCATTGCTCCTGTTTCCACAGTTGCAGGCTTGGAACCACCAGTTGCAGTATCACCCTTGACACCTGGATCTGTTTGCACAATTTCCAACACGACAGAGTTAGGCAGTTCTACTTCTAGAACTTGGTCGTCCCAGCGAACGACGTTGACTTCCATACCTTCTTTGAGGTATTTTACGCGATCGCCAATCTGCGCTGCGCTCAATCTGCCTTCTTCGTAGGTTTCCATATCCATAAAGACGTATTCATCGCCTTCTTTATAGGTATGCTGCATCGTGCTTTTTTCTAGGTTGGCTTGCGGAACTGTTTCCCCGGCGCGGAAGGTTCTTTCTACCACGCTCCCACTTTGGGCATTTTTCAGTTTTGTGCGTACAAAAGCAGAGCCTTTACCTGGCTTGACGTGGAGGAATTCCACAACTCGCCACACAGACCCATCTAATACTATCGAGACACCAGGTCGAAAGTCGTTACTGGAGATCATGAAACTTTCAAAATTTGGAAGACAATCGGGATTTATTTTAACCCCCAATAGCAGTAATTAGTCATTCCTCATGAGTTATTAGTTATTAGTACTCACTCAAAAGTCAACACTCAAGAGCCAAAAATTATTCTCCTCGTCTGCTCTGGTGCTTCCACCTAAGCGTTTGATTGCAACACACTGCTAGCTGGTGCGGCTGAAAAAGATAGCAGCAATGATAATTAACCCTAAAAGCGCCAAAGGTACCCACAGGTTAGGGATATCTGACAAACTCATAAAATTCAAAATAAAAATTAAAAATTATTTTATTTATATTCTGTAAGTACCTACAAAATACTACAACGAAACATCTAAACTGACTCAGTCCAGAGTGCTGACACAAAAAAATATTTATTCTGACAGCTTGTTCAGAAATTTTCCTAATACCAATTC
>NZ_JBAHYJ020000033.1:0-22263 GCF_036697665.2 Scytonema sp. PRP1
TCGGCTGATCCGGGTTTGTATAGACCAGTCGATCTTGCGCCTGGGGGGTGCCGATCGCGTGAAAATAGACGGCATGGTTGGCTACGCTTGCTTGCGATTCGGTGCCCTGCTTCGGTTCAGGGTAACGGGCGTAGAAAAAGCCAGATCCGTCCTTCGTCCATGGGATGATGCTGGTGAATCTCACCCATTTGACCTCATCGTCGAGTACCTTGCCCGTGTTCACGTCCAGTACCCGAATCGTGCGCCAGTCTGTGCCGCCATCCTGCACCGCATAAGCCACGCGCTTGCCATCATCAGAAGCTGACCACTCGGCAAGTGCGGTCGCCCCGTCCTCTGCCCAACTGTTGGGATCGATCAGCACGCGCCCTGCGCTATCCACGCTGTCGCGGACATAAAGAACCTGCTGGTTCTGAAGTCCGGAATTATGGAGGTAAAAATACCGCCCCCCCTTTTTGACCGGAATGCTGAACCGCTCATAGTTGTACAACTGTTTCAGTCGGTTCTGAAGAATATCCGACCCGGCAGCGTATTGAGATAAGCGTTGGTAAGCTTTGTTCTGTGATTCGACCCAGGCGGCAACTTCCTTGTCGTTGCGGACATCGTTTTCCAGCCAGCGATAGGGGTCGGCGATCGTCCGAAATGTTGCTCGACGACATCGACTCGCTTGGTTTCAGGATAGGTGATTGTAGGTGACATTGCTGTGGACTTCGTGTAGGCGGAGGCGAAATAGGTGGTAAAGAGTAGCGCGATCGCGAAAAGGGTTGTGCGGCGCATTGGTATCTTTTGAAATGAGAGTCGAAATCCAAAGAGGTCGAATTCCAGTACTTATCGTCGTGATTTTGCAGTTTTGAACATGGCATTGACCTACGGAAGAATGTCGTCTTTTTGTAATTGCTTCTGGAGCGTTTTCGGCAGGCTTTTAATGTTGCAATGTTTTGGAGAATTACCCTCATAGCGCCAGGACTGAATTTCACTAGAGCGATCAAACTCGACATCAATCTCACAGAAATCACGATCGACAATCGTGTTGCCTCCGCTAATTATCGTAGTTGTCTCGCCTCGATCGTTCTGAAACTCATTCACAGAGATTGGCTGATTAAACTCCCGTTCTCGATCCGTGTTGTAGGAATAGATTGTGTTTCCATTGGGTAACGTAAGCGTTGTCGTGGGTGTACCATATTTGCGAACAAACTCATTGATATCCCGACCAATCCAACTGTTCATTGTGCTATTCAATTGTTCTTTCGCTCGTTGATCGTCGCACCAGAACAAGCTCACGCTTGCTAAAATTAGCAGCATCGAAATCTAAGTCTTCATATTCATCCCTCTGTGTTGAAAAGTTTTCATGTGCGATCGCTCATTTCAGTCGCAGTAAAACCAGGTCAAAGGACTCAATCGATTGTTCGTGCAGTCGTTTGAAAGGATAGTCGATCGCGTTGTGTTGATCTGAAGTGTACTGAGTTCCAATGCTTGATTTCTTCCAGATTCTTATGGTGAAGAACGAGTTCATTTCGGTATCATCCGATTTAGCCATCAATTTTCAGAATTCACTTGCCATGTAATCGCAATGATTTCTGCAAACACTAAGACAACTAATAGCCGCGAAAACGCTTGTAAAATGGCTTCCATCGTCCAGTTCTGACTCTGAACCTCCCAGATCATCACAACAATATTCACTCCAATCGCCAACCAGGGTAGAATTACCGCTGAATTCCGTCTGCGATAGAAGCGGATCGTCGTCTCGCGCCAAAATGGGAAGGTGCTGAGGAGACAAACAATGTAGGAGGCTCCTGCACTGACGAACAGGCTGGTTTGAAGACCCGAAGGCAGGTTCGGGTATCCAAGCGCGATCGCCGTCAGACAAACTCCCAGCGCGAGATACAGGAAAGTAAATAAGGTAAATCGTTTCATTCCTTCTCCAATAGAGCTTATTCTCTGTACCAGACACGCACACATTGAAAGCAATTGATTGTAACGCCTTGACTGATCGTCACTGGGTGGAAACTATTACTGACCGTCAATCCGTAGTCATCATCACTTGTGCCTTCTATGCGATCAGGTAAAACGACAGTTTCAACATTGATCACCTGTGTCGTTGTATTTTCGATCCACTGATTAACAGCACTCACAACCTCGGAGAAAGATTCATACTCGGAAGCTCCGCCGAAGGGTCCCCGTTCAGTAATCCGAGGCGCAAAATCTTTGCATTTAATCATTTTTCCACCACCTTAAAACTGTAGAGTTGACTTAGAGTCTTCGTAGATAGTCGCTCCCGCACTGCGGAGTTCATTCAGAAACCATTCGGTATCCGAGAGCAGTTCGGGTAGGTAAAACCCAGGTCGGGCAGGAGCGCGGTCGTTCAGTCCCAATACCGACACGAGAGAAAGAACGACGCTCAGACCCGTTAGTGAGGCTGCGCCATGCTTGAACTCCAGCATCGATCGCGAACGCTGCGTTCGACCATCGGCTTCGCCCTCAATTTCGACGACGATCTCGGTCGCTGCCTCACTGCCCCGGTGGCGGCTGGATGATTCGTCAGTCACTAGGTCGAAACGTACATTCGGTGCCCCAGTGGCAGCATGGAGGCTAGCGATATCGAACGTGGAGAATGCGGTGGCATCAAGTGAGCGACCGTCAATTGATTCGATCTTGCCCTTTGCTGCGTCGCCGGACAGCCATACGCGCCGCCCACCCTCGAATACCATTGCGGGGGGAGCAACCCCGTGTACCCGTTCCATATCTTCGAGCGACGCTGGACCTGCTGGATCATTCTCGTCGAGGATTGCTCCAATCCGGATGGAGTGGATGACCTCGAAGCCTTTGACACTGTTGAGTGCCAGAAACACAGCCGCACCAGCCATCCAGTGACTGGCGAGCACGACGGGTGCTGCGGTCGCACGATGCGCGAACATCGCCAACTCAGGTCCGATTTCGGTGAGGGCAGCGTTGATGTTCAGGTAAGGGATGCCCAAGTCCTGCGCGTAGTTCAGTCCTTTGAGTCCGGCTTCGGGAGCCAACATGACTACAGCAGCTACTGTGACATCATCACCGAGACCCAAGCGGGGCTTATCGAGATCTATGGCAACGGCTTCGGCAGCGCCCACCTCCTGGGCGACTTCACCTGCCGATTGCAGGTTCCGTCCTCCGACGAGCACTCGAACGTTGGGGTGCCTCTCGCGGAACCACCTGACGGCAGTGCGCCCCACGAAGCCCGATCCTCCGGCAAAAAGTACCTGTCCTAAAGCCACCTTATTTTCAAGTATCATGATTTTTACCTCTTGTTATGAAACCAGTTGCATTTACTTGAGTGTGATGACTTCCAACACTCAGTTTCTTTCAGATTCTGATGGTGCTTCTTTCAGCGATAGTGAACCTGTTTCGAGGTCATTCCAGCAAATTGCTTAGAAACCACCTATTCGGAACTGCGATCGCAAAAAGATATCTGCCAAGGCAGATCGCGATTTAGCCTGCTGTATATCCACCATCGATCGCTAAGGGGGCGTCCAAAAACAACTCCGCATTTTCGGTGTAGAATGCCTCCAATCGTTGCTGTGTTGGTCAAGTCGAGAAATGTCCTCAGCGAAAAACCATGATTGTCGCTGTCTGCATTAAAAGACCACGAAGGAAACGAAGTCACCCACGGTCGAGCTTTGGTTTAACCCGATTTGGTCAAATGGTGCAACGAGGTTGGTTCCAGATACATGTACCGGGGTGTAAGTAGCAGTCGATCCTGTTACTAATGCGATCTTCATCTTGTCGTTAGTCATCGTTATTTTTCTCACTGTTGAGGTTAGCCGACAATACCAGCACTTCGTGTATTGCTGTAGCTGCATTTCCGCCTGTTTTGGTTCCGCCACCAAACACAAAAATTCGGTTGCCCACAGTCGATGCCCCCAATCCATGTCGTGGGGTTGGCAAGGGCGGCAATGCTTCCCAAACGTCGGTTATCGGGTCGTACACCCAACTTTCGGCAAAAACTTTCTGCTCTGGAACCCACTGTTCACCGCCAAAAACGTAAAGCTTACCGTTGAGCGAGGTCGCAGCCAGACCACCTCTTGCTTGAGGCATAGGCGATCGCGTCTCCCAACGATCAAGCTTCAGATCGTAAACCTCAAGATTTGGCACGTTGACTTGGCGCGTCGTACCATCAGCATTCTTGACAAACTGACGACCACCAACGACATAGATCTTTCCATCAATTACGGCAGACGCTGCACTGTTTCGCGGTGTTGGTGCATTGGCACGGATTGACCAGCGTTGGGTCGTTGGATCAAATACTTCGTTTCGCACGGTGTCGATATGGTCATTAAACAGCCGAGCATCCTCAGTAGCTCGAACGCGCCCGCCAATCAGGTAGATTTTACGATCGACCACGGCGGATATACCCTCTGCGCGAGCTACTTGCAGGTCAGTGCCCTTAATCCAGGTATTAGAGGCAGGATTGTATATAAACATCGTCGGCTGTGCACGCCAGTCCGGAAACCCACCTGTGAAACCGCCAACAGCGTAGAGCAAACCATTGACTGCCGACAGCGTAATGTGATGGCGTGCTTCAGGTAGCGGTCTCAATACTGTCCATGCATCCTTGACCGGATCGTAAGACTCGAAATGAGCTGAGAACCCAGTGTTTGGGCTGAGTAAACCGCCGACCACGTAAATTTTTCCGTTCAGAACTTCTGGATAAAGCTCTTGCCGAGCGACCGTTGGCGGTGCAGCTTTAGTCCAATACGGCAACTGGCTTTGTGCTTGACTGAGTACGGGCGACCATAGCGCAATGACCGAAAAGATCGAGATCGACAGGGAAAGCAGATATCTAGGCGGCATAATACATACTCTATTTCTAATCATTGCTGTCGGAATCATTGTTATCGGACAATCGCCTGTTTATTCAAATTGACTCTTAAGGGTTGCCCAGTGATATAGCTAGCAGCATCAGAGCAGAGAAACACAACCGCTTGAGCAATTTCCGTTGAGTTTACGGGTTATTCGCTACTCGCTGATACAGGTTCCATATACAAGCGTGCCCACTTGATCTGATCCGCTTGTACACCAACAATACTCACGCCGCGCATACCAAACTGCGTACCATCACGATGGGTGCCGAACCAGTACCACTCAGCCCAAGCCGTGTCACCCTCTACTGCCGAACGGAGCAACTCTGAGTGAAAGTCTGGGATGGCGTGGAAGATGCCAGACCAATTCTTACGAGCATTCTCAATTCCCTCGAAACCTCTCTCAGGATGGAGTGGATGATTGCCCTGAAAGTTGGGTGCAAAGCAGGCTAAAAGCGCTTCCAGGTCTTGTGCGTTCTGTGCTTGTTGCAGTCGCTCTATGACGGCGATTTGTCTAGTTTCCATATGCTTGATTCGTCTATCGATTTTTGATTGTTTTCAGAAAACCAAGATAATTCGATGCTGCTTCCTGAGCGTTTTCGATCAACAGCAAATGTCCTGCTTTGGGTAATTGAATAATTTGACTCCCTGGAAGACAGCGATGTGAGCGATCGACATCCCGAATATCATAGATTTTGTCTTCCTGACCCCAAATTGCCAGGGTCGGAACCCGACTGTGAGGCAACTGACAAAGCACATCATCATAAAGATTCACAATGTCCCAAGTCTGCTGATAATTTCGATTACGATTCACATAATCGTTCACTTTCTCGGTTTTGACCTCATCCGGAATCGTAGGAGGCGTCACGAAAAGCAGACTGATTTCTAGATCGAACTGCTCTTTGGTAATCGGAATAAAGGGATTGATGCCCTCAATAATCGATTTCCTGACGCTAGTTGCCCAATTCGTTATGCCTAGCGGTGAACCGATAAAGGCGAGGCTGCGAACTTGGTTGGGATAAAGCTGGCTGTAAAGGGCTGCGATCGTGCCCCCCATCGAGCTACCTGCAACATCAAGGGATTGAATCTTTAACGCAAGGGTAAACTGGTGCAGGAGGGCTGCCTGATTCTCTAGCGCATAGTCTTTCACGGTAAATCCAGTACTCTTGGCATAACCGGGTAAATCGGGTGCGATCGCTTGATAGCCTGCTCTAGCCAACTCGCACATCATGCCATTCCACTGCTCTTTCTCGGCAAATAATCCATGCAGCAGTAAAATCGGCTGTCCTGTCCCTGCTTGATTATAGGAAAGCGTTCCACTCCCGATTTGGGTAGAGCGAGTTGCGATGTCACAGGTTGAAGCAGGAGTTGCGCGATTCAGCCAACCAGAGCCAACAAGCACACTGACAACCAGAACGATAATAACTAACCGAAGAATGAACTTTCTCATGAATAGTTTTTCCTGACTATTCCAAATCACAGGGTAAACGCATCTAAATTTTATTGACAAAAGTCGAAGCGATTTTGATTCATCTCCCCACTGTCAGTAGACCGAAAAATGAGAGCGCTCGCACCCCTGACGGGGGAAGCCAAAAACCTTTGTCGGATAGCCAAATGAGGGTTGGCTAGAAGCACCAAATCCTCGGCGATCGTAGGTAATCACTCGATACCCTGCATTTAGCAGCACTAAGACCTGCTTCTCCCAGGAATGACCGTTGAGGGGAAATCCATGAATGAGAACAACAGGTTGACCTGCCCCAAGATCTTCGTAGTAGAGATCAATGGTTGCAGAATTTTCTTGACCGACAGTAACGTAAGGCATTGAAATCTCCTATGAATGCTGCGTCGGATTCTCGTTTGATTTAACTTAAGCGTAGTGAATTTCAAGGCTCGGTTTCTTTCAGATTCTTAGGGTGTTTTGTCAAATTCTTGCGCGATAACTTTTAGGATACAGCGCTGATCAATTCCTCGCTTTTCGCCCAAAGCTGCTTAGCTTTGTTAGCGTCAAGCGCATACGACCTTACGCCGTCGGCAAACGGGTTGGGCGTGTCATTGATCGGCGCGATCGCACAATCTTCGAGATAGTGTCCACCGATCTCGTCTTTGTTAGCCACGACTGCTGCCCAAACCGACGTCGCGGCTGCCTGCGGAATTTCTTTCAACTCTTTCGGCGGCAGACCCGCTTCGGTGCGTGCTGCGTCAACAGTCTTCAAAAGTCCCTGCAAGTCCTCCGGCGAGAAATGGCGGGGTAGATCCGTCAGACTGTTTCCGGGCATCACCGAAGCAGCCCGAATGCCGCGATCGCGATGCCGCCTGTCAAACTCCAGAGCGAACAGTGAATTGGCGGTTTTCGATCGGCTATAAGCAACCCATGGATCGTACGCCTGCTGCTCGAAATTCGGATCGTCCAAGTCGATATCGGCACCGCGATGCGCGAGCGACGACAGGACTACCAGCCGTCCATTATCGGCGAGCAACGGCTCGATCTGATTGATCAGGGCGAAATGACCAAGATGGTTCGTCCCCAACTGGACTTCAAAGCCATCGATCGTCCGACCGAACGGAGTTGCCATAACGCCAGCGTTAGCGATGATGGAATCGAACGGCTGACCGTCAGCCAACAGTTTATCCGCGCAGGCGCGAACGCTTTGCAAGGATGCCAGATCGAGATTGATCAATTCCAGGCTGCCACCTCCTTGCGACGCGGCATCACGAATCGATGCAGTGGCTTGCTCAGCTTTAGCGAGATCCCTGACCGCACCGACGACACTAGCGCCGTGAACGACCAGTGAGCGGGCGGTTTCAAGCCCAATGCCCGACGATGCACCCGTAATGAGAAACCGCTTTCCCTTGAGATTAATGCCGGAAAGCACCTCGTCGGCGGTCGATTTTGCACCAAATTTTTCAGCCATTTCTTTTCCTTTCGTTAATTGTGAGTGTAAAAGTTTTGATCTTCTTTCAGCCTGAGCTTCGACGCTCAGATTTGGAATCCGCCGGACACGTCCACTACGCCACCGCTGATGTAGCCCGCCTCTGAACCTGCGAGGAAGCAAACGGTCGCCGCCACCTCCTCCAAGGTTGCGATCGGGCGGATTGCGTGAAGATCCATGATCGCTTCCGGCACTTTGTCGGCTATAGCCGCCGCAATGTCCGTCGGCATGATGTCTGGCTACACGACGGTTACGGTGATGTTGCGCGGGCCAAGATCACGCTGGACACCTTTCGCATACCCTACGATCGCCGCTCCTAAACCGCGAGAACCACCCGTTACCAGTGCAACTTTGCCTGCAAGTGTTGTCGTCATGATGGACTCCTTTGGATGTATTACTGCTCAATCAAACACTGCGTACTATCGGGATGCCCTTGAGGAACCAACGGCACGGAGAGTGATCGAGCGGATGATGCAGGTCGATCGCTACTTGGTCGCAACGTTTCGCACTGCCTTTCGACTACTGCGCTACATACCCACCATCTACCATCAACGTTTCACCTGTTACGAACGATGCCATGTCAGATGATAAAAACAGGACTGCATTTGCAACTTCAAGAGGTGTTCCAATTCGTCCGATCGGGTGAAGTCCTGTCAAGTAAGCTTTGGCTTCATCCTGCCCACCTGTAGCTGCTTCAAACATATCTGTTTCGATTGCTGCTGGTGCAACGATATTGATGCGAATACCCGCTTTGGCATATTCGAGCGCAGCAGCTTTTGTTAAGCCTACTACCGCATGTTTACTCGCGGTGTAGAGGGGTTGGCTAGGAGATCCAACGACTCCAAGCCCAGATGTCGTATTGACGATGCCATAGTGCCGCCAGAGGCGAACGAACCACTTCCCTGTTTCAACATCTGAGCGATTTCATACTTCATCGACAACCAAACGCCTTTGACATTGACATTCATCATGCGATCGTATTCCGCTTCTGTTTGCTCAATCAGTGAGGGATTTTCGCCGACAGTTCCTGCATTATTAAAGGCAATATCTAACCGACCAAAAACGCCAACCGCTTTATCAACCATTGCTTTAACATCGGCTTCTTTCGTGACATCTGCTTGCACAAAAATTGCCTCTCCGCCAGCTTCCTTAATCAATCGAACAGTTTCTTCACCTTCATCAATTCGACGACCCACCACCACCACCTTTGCTTGTTGTTGGGCATAAGCGATCGCAGTTGCACGACCAATTCCTGATGCTCCTCCAGTAACTAACGCCACTTTATCGTGCAGTATCATTCTATTTCTCCTAAAATCAAGTCCGGTTGTTCTGTCTTGAAATAATCATGAAATCGCTTTAGAAAAAAGCTTAGACAAATCTTGCCAGCAAAAGACTAAGAGCAAAGGAAAAGGCATGAAAGCTGACATGGGATAACATCGCAGCCTCAAGCGAGTATTGCCAAAGGAGCCAACCAAAAGCAATGCCAGCAATCCCATTGAGTAATATCGCTCGGACAATCACAACTGGAGTGAGGGAAACGATCGCGGCAGTCGCTGGCAGGTGTAGTAGTCCAAATACCAACGCGGCTAGAACGATCGCACCCTGGTAAATCCCTTGACTTGGCAACGTAACGCCTTGTTTTAGCCCTTTCCACGCGATCCAAACAAGCAGCGACATTAAACCCCAGCGCATCAGAATTTCCTCAGTGATGCCGCCATAGAACATTGCTGTAAGCAAATTCAACCCACTTGGCTCTGTATTATTGGCTGCCCGTAGCGCTTCAGGTAGGACAGGTTGCATCAACTGATCGAGCAACAGGAGAACGATCGTCGTCGCTGCACCTACACCCAAGCTCCACTTCATCTCAACGGTAAAAGATGGAGACTTAGCGATATGAAACACCCAGTGATCAATCAAATGGGAGCGTAATCCAACACGATAGGCACAACCAATTCCGATCAGAATGCTGATTGCCAGTAGAACTGTAGGCTGTAGTCCTTGCAGAAGCATTAAAATCCGCAGTGGAGGCACTTTTTCCAGTGTTTCTGGAGACAGTTTCGCCAACTGTTGCTCAATTAATGGAACCGACGTAATCGTAACCATCGCAATTCCCGCAATGCCCAATACAAATAGAATCCCAAATTGTTTCAAAACTGCCATTGATTTAATCTCTAGAGACATCAGAATACTGGGTAGACACAATGCCAAGATAGAGAATGACAACTGGTGACTAACGCCACCTTATTCTGAAGTATCATTCCTATTTCTCCTGTTTCAATCAATATTGACTAAAAAAGCGATGCCTTGATGACTCAACTTGTAGTGAACGTGTTCATTTATTTGAACAAGACTAAAGCTCAGTTTTCTAAATTACTAAATTGTTCGTTTTTGGAAAGACTTTAGTCGTGTGAACGAAATTAATCTCTATCTCTATCTCTATGTCTGTTACGTTCAGGTCTAGTATGGGTCCTGCATTGTTGAGTTGTGTAGTACTCAACCCGAGTAGGAACAACGTATTGCTGACGTGAAAAACGGCGTCCGTAGTAACCGTCTTCATAACCACGGGCAAATTCACCACCTGCAGTACGGCGTCTATAAGCCTCCCCATCACGAGCACTGTCTGTGCCTTGACGATAGCCATCTCTATAGGCACCAGGGTGATCAGCAGCATCCTCTGAAACCTTTTGATGGGTGATAGGATAGCAAATAGTATATCTATCATCAGCTTCAGCGCTTTGAGTGAAAAGACTTATAGGCGCAGCAGCAAGAGTTAATAAAGTAGCAGCAACAATTCTTTTCATATCTAGTAAGTCACGCCGGATGATTATCGAAGTGGCGGTGTAACCGTCGCCCAACGTTCAGCAAGTTTGCCATCTGCTAATCTCCAAAGCACAAAGCCCTTAAACTCCATCTTTTTTCCCGTAGATGCATCGGTTCCGCGCCACAGACACCGCACCATAACCTTGTCACCCTCAGCAATCGTGTCCTCAACCGTAACGTGCAAATCGGGATACTTTACGTATGCCTTATCCATCGTTTGCTTAACCAGTTCGGGACTTGCCAATCCTACAAAAGGTTCTTCGCGATCTATAAAGTTAGATGCGAAGTTTTGGTAAGCAATAGCAGAATTCTTGCGGTTCACAAACTCCTCAAAGTGATTGCGGATGAATGTTTTATTTTGTTCAAGTGTTTGTTCCATAATGTGAAATAACTCCATGATTTCTAGTTCTGTAATGTTCTACCTATCCGAGCCGAAGTGTAGTAGGTCTCAATAATTGACTGCTTTGGTGATTCTCACGGCGATTTGTCAGAGTCTTATAGAGTTAGCGCACCTGTTTTGGTGTCATGCTAGTAAATCGCTTAAACTGTTGCGTCAAATGGCTTTGACTGGAGAAACCCACTTGTAAGGCAATATCTGCGGTAAGCGAAGCTATCCCGAAGGGTTATCGCAAAATCCGTTTTCGACAGCATCAATTTCGCTTGCTCCACTCGTTGTTGAATCACATACTGGTGTGGAGAAATGTCGATCGCCTGTTTGAATGCACTGGCAAAGTAAGTTGGGCTAATGTTGATCACTTCTGCAAGTTCAGCCAGTGACAAATCTCGATTAAGGTGAGTATTAATATAGTCGAGTACTTGTTGCAATTGGGTGCGCGTTAAGCCTCTGTTCTTGAATTCAAGGGTTGGCGTTGTAATTGTTAGCATGGTACAAAAATTGGTGGTTTGTTCGACAGGAAAAGCTAACCGTCAAAATCAGGAAGCTTACTGGCACTAGCAAGTAAAAACAGAATCTTTAAGTTAGAAATTGAGCGCAACAAAGCTGCCCAAGATCTAAAAGCATGAGCCTTTAAACATCGACCGAATTGTCATGAATTAGATTGAAACCTTGCTCACTTTTCAGAAATAAGCACTAGGCACGAATGTGTCAGAAGTTGCTCATATGAGCTTCTTCAGAATGTCCCGAATATGAGTTTTTGCCGTACCCACAGAAATATTAAGCTTCCGAGCGATCGCGATACTATTGTCTCCATCAACAATCAATTGCAACACCTCTAACTCCCGATCTGTGAGTGATTCAGCGAGAATCATTTGCCTCAAGTCTGAATCAACTGCGCGAATCACGATCGCCTCAACCGAGTTACTGTCATCAGATGGAGGAGGATAGGCTTGTTGGAACCGCTCAGCGACCTCTTGGGCAACCGTAACAAGGGCATGATTAGAAGAGAGAGCATTGGAAAAATCAGCCTGAGTTGAAAACCTTGATTGCTTAAAATCATCTTTGGTCGATCGTGGACTGGATTTCATAAAATTGTCCTCAGTCAAACATGGATGGCGAACAAAGGTTGGGGAGCTTAATGACTTGCAGCAACAATAGCTGTCATTAACTCTGTCATCTTCCAGCGTCCGGTATATCGAATGTTATTGATAAATAGGGCTGGAGCAGTCGTTACTCCACTCTGTATTCCGCCTTCAATATCTTCATTGATGCGATCGAGATATGTCCCTCTTGCGATATCTCGCAGAAATTGAGGAACGTTAAGTCCTAAATCGTTGGCGTACTCTACAAGATAACCATTTTCTAACTTCTGTTGATGGGCAAACAAAGTGTCGTGCATTGACCAAAACTGTCCTTGGGCAGCGGCTGCTTCGGCAGTTTGGGCGGTCCGTTGAGCATGAGAATGAATCTGTGCTTGCGGAAAATGACGGAAGATAAAACATAAATCATCCTCTCCAAAAGCAGCACTAAGCTCTCGTTTGATCGCTTTAATCAGCTTGTAAACGTCTGCACTTTTGGGGTCTTGATAGTCTCCATACATCACCAGCACTATTTTGGCACTCAACACACCTTGAATCCAATCTTGGGTTGAAGGTGGTACAAGTAAGGAACTGTGGCTACAATCGTCGTTCATTTTTCTACATTTACATCAAGCATGGAACCTTGCAATTTACTTGCTCAATCCATTGACTGCATAACTGTTTGCATAAATTCAATATAGGAGATCGCTTTCAAGCCGTCGTCTATAGCGAGTTGAATTTTTTGCCGTACAAATTGATAGAGCAACTATGCCATTGCAGAGTAGAAGGCGGGCTATAACTTAAGTTAGAATCGGGTGCATCAATTCGTTTAGGAAATATATCAATTCGCAGATTAACTGTCAGAGTAGGCAGTATCGTTCGTCAAACGTTCCTTTCCCAATAGGACGGATTCCTAAATCACTGAATTAGGAAATCATTAAACACCTGAACACGCCGCGAATGCTTACGATTCGGTAAATACAATCCATAAAAGCAGTTTGTCCAGGTTAAAATTAATCTGGACGAACTGCTCAATTTATAGTTGAACTTTAGTCGCTAGCAGTGTGACCACATCAGCATGAGCTAACACCACATCAGGGTTACGCTGAAACGCCATATCATACTTCACAGCAAAGCCATTTCCAACTTCATCAGGTGTGAGTAGAATCCGAACATCAGCAATGAGAGCAGCGATCGCCTCGGAGGTGATAGGCTCATCAGAGTGGATTAACTCATCAATTTGCACAATCAATTCTGAGAGGCGATGCAACCAGGCAAATTGATCGTGATTGATCACCAGTTGCAGCAATTCACTGTTAGAGACCCGTCCGCGCACCTGTTCGTAATGAATACGCTCTGTATCCAACAACAGTTTATGCAAATGCAATAACTTGATGCGTATATTGGTCAGAAGTTGATGTTGGGTAATGCGGTTTTGAAGCGTGTTAAGCATGAATCTGTCCCATCCTTCCATTTCGGTAATCGTCGATCGCTTGCAAGATTTCGGCTTCAGTGTTCATCACAAAGGGACCATAGCGTACCACAGGTTCATTCAGCGGCACTCCAGCAATCAGCAGTAGATCAAGGGGTTGGGTGGCATCCGCAGGATTGGCGATCACCACTTCCTCACCATCAGGTGCAAAAATCACCATTTGCCCATCCTCACCCCGTTCCTGCTCAGTGCCAAACAAACCAGACCCATCGAGGACATAGGTAAAGGCGTTGTACTCTTTCGGTATCGGTTGAACAATGCTTGCTCCCGGTTGTAGCGTGAAGTGCAGGTAGATAATCGGAGTGCGGGTTTCAATCACCGCTTTCGCCCCCAACGCTTCTCCCGCAATCACGCGCACTGTCACGGACCCATCTTTGGTGTGAGCCACCGGAATTTGCGCCGATGGAATTTCCTGATAGCGAGGAGCAATCATCTTGTCCCGCTGCGGCAAGTTGACCCACAGTTGAATGCCGTGCAGTCGCCCACCCGTGCGGGTAAACTCAGCTTCTGGCATTTCGGAATGCACTACGCCTGCACCAGCGGTCATCCACTGCACATCACCGGGATTGAGCAGTCCGGCATGACCGACCGAGTCCTTGTGTTCCAGCCGTCCATCCAGGACGTAGCTGACGGTTTCAAAGCCACGATGGGGATGATCCGGTGCGCCCTTTGCTTGACCGGACTTCAGATTCACGGGACCCAATTCATCGAGGAGGAGAAAGGGGTCAAACTCGGAAAAGCTACTCTTGGGAAAGGGACGACGCACCAAGAAGCCTGCTCCTTCAAGTGTTTCTACACTATTAATGATTCCAGCAACGGTTCGGAGTGTTTGAGTTTGAGTTGTCATACTGTTGCCTCCAATCAGACAGTTTTTAAGATTTATCCTATATGTGATTAATCATATACTAGCATAGAAGGATATAAATTCTATGGGTAGGGCTTGTCCTCCCTGTTCGTTCGGTAAACCGCCTATGTCTCTTGCCCATGTGATTCTGGGTCTGCTCCAGCAACAGGAGCGGACCGGCTACGACCTCAAAACCGAGTGCTTTGACGATTGCATTTCCCATCTGTGGCCAGCAGATCAGGCACAGATTTATCGGACTTTAGACAAACTGGAGTCACAGGGGTGGATTACCTGTACTGTTGAGATTCAGCACGATCGCCCTAATCGCAAGGTTTACCGGATTACTGAAGCAGGTGAAGCAGAGTTAACCCACTGGCTCCAGACGCATCATCCGTTGCCCGTGTTGCGAGAGCCGTTGCTGGCGCAACTCTATTTTGCGGCTCAGTTGCCTAACGAGGAGATCGTGTATCTGCTAGAGCAGGAACTGGAAGCACGGCAAGAAAAGCTAGCCCAGTGTGAGGCGATCGAGACTCTATCTTTGAGTCATCCGACTGCATCGCGTGAACAAAAACTGCATCAACTGGTTTTGGACTTAGTGAAGCAACGGGAACAGACTTATTTAGATTGGTTGGAAAAGGCGATACGTGCTATGCACACGCTGCGCGACCGCAACAATTCGTAGCCAATCAACGTAAATTCCTTCTTCTAAGTTAGAATCCGAACTCGATCGAAAGTACACCCTACAAACTGACAATGCCGATTAGCCTGCTTGTTGGGGCGTTACGGACACTCTTATCGGAAATGCGAGGCGAGGAACTGATAACCAACTCCTCGCCTTCACTTTTTTTATTTTGCGCGTGCGCGTTGCAATTAGGTGCTTTTACACAGGTGCCATTTGCCGGTCGAGCTTGGTCTCCCGTCCATCTCGTTGCACAGATTGAGCTTTGTCATAGCTCTCCATCAGGGCGCGGTAAATCGGCATGAGGTCAACCATGACAGTGGCAAACTCCATTGCGTCCGGACGGTTCCACGTGTTCATGAGTTCGCCGATTACTGCGTAAGTGTCGATGGGCATGGCTCCCGCTTGGACGACGCGGGCCAGAGTGAGGTCGGTCGCCATCTGGCTCCAGTTGCCGGAAGCGTCAATGATCGTGAAGACCTTGTAACCAGCGGCCAGTGCGCTCAGCGTCGGAAACGCCATGCAGACGCTGGTGAGAGTTCCAGCGATGAGAAGAGTCTTTCGCCCAGTCTTCTCGATCGCGTCTACCCAAGCCGGGTTATCCCAGGCGTTAATCTGGCCTGTGCGCGGAATGTAAACCGCGTCAGGATTGTGCTGGTGGATTTCGGGAATCAGAGGACCATTGGGACCATCGGGTACCGAAGCAGTCGTGAAGGTCGGAATCTTGGCGAGTCGCGAGATCTTGGCGAGCGCCGTAACATTGGAGCGGAGGACTGGGAGTTCGATGTCACGCACAAGTTGGAAGAGTCCGCTCTGATGATCAATCAGCAGCAGCACGGCGTCGTTGGGATCGATCATTGTGTCAATGGTGTTGCTCATGGGTTTGTCTCCTTTTTCATTCAAATTCAATCAATGTCATTTTTTCCTAGCTATCTGGGGCGTGTCCAGTTCTAGTACTCAGCTTCTTTCGGAATAAGTTCAATATAGGAGATCGCTTTCAAGCCGTCGTCTACAGCAAGTTAAAATTTTTACAGTACAAATTGATAGAGTAACCGTGCCATCGCGGAGTAGAAAGCTAGCTATAACTTAAGTTAGAATCCGAATCTGATCGAAAGTACACCCTACAAACTGACAATGCCGCGTTTAACGGCAACAATCACCGCTTGAGTACGATCGCTGACATCTAACTTATTCAAAATCCGATTAACATGAGATTTAACCGTGCCTTCACCGATACTCAAAGCAGTCGCAATATCGGCATTACTCATTCCCTGCGCCAGTGAGCGGAGTACTTCTAGTTCTCTTTCACTCAGTTCTGGATTACTCAGGCGCTGTACTAACTTTGCTCCCACATCGGGCGGAATATACTTCTGACCCCGATGAACGGTACGAATGGCATTCAGAAGCTCGTCAGGTTCAGTTTCTTTCAACAGGTATCCTTTTGCGCCTGCCTGCAATCCCCGGTAAATATCTTCGTCACTATCATACGTGGTCAGTACAATAATCCGAGCAGATTTAACGATCGCACAAATTGCACCAATGGCGGCAACTCCTTCCACTTCAGGCATTCGCAGATCCATTAGCGTTACATCTGGTTGGTGTTCCCGAAATAAGGCGATCGCCTGTTCCCCATTTTCAGCTTGGGCAATCACCTGCATATCTGGGTCACGGTTAATAATCGTGGCTAATCCTTGCCGAAAAATAGCATGGTCGTCCGCAATCAAAACCCGAATAGTCGTGGCTTGGCTCATCGTGATGCTACTTCCGATTGACGGTGACAATAATTTCTGTTCCCTGCCCAGGTTGACTCCGAATCGTGAGTTGTGCGCCGATGCGCTCTGCCCGTTCGCTCATGCCGAGTAAGCCAAAACCCTCAGAGGCTGGAATATTCCCGACTCCAAAGCCCTGCCCATTGTCTTTCACGCGCAAGCAAAATTGATCGCGATCGTAGACTAGCTGCACTCGAACTTCGTCAGCATTGGCGTGTCTAATCGCATTGGTTAATGCCTCCTGCCCCATCCGCAGTAGGTTACTCTCGACTTCAGTGGGTAGAGAATACACTGCACCCTCAATCTCATAATGTAGAGTGGTATCCATTGCGGCAGTTCTGATTTGAGCGATGAGACGGTGTAGAGCGCTCTGTAAACTGCCCTCCTCCAAAAGCTGAGGACGGAGCGCTACTACCGATCGCCGCGCTTCAGTCAGTCCAGTTCGTGCCAATTCTTTGATCAGGTCCAGGTGTGCCTGAGTTGCTTCTACATCATCCGTTAGCACCTGTTTTGCCGCTCCCACCTGAGCCAGAATGCCTGTAAACGACTGAGCAAGTGTGTCGTGAATTTCGCGTGCCATGCGGTTGCGCTCCTCTAAAATTGAGGCTTCTTCTGCTTGCTTCTGCGCTGTAATATCTCGCACCAGCCAAATCACCTGATCGTGGCTGATTGGGGCAATGCGAGCCGAAAACCACATTTCTCGTCCATTTAGAAACGCACCATACTCGACCGTGAGGATTTGTTGGGTTCTCAGTACCTGCTGAATATAACCCAGAAACTCATCAGCTTCTTCCCTTCCGAGTTGATGCATAGTTTTACCAATCATCTCCTCAAATGGGTGCCATAGCAGATCTGGTTCCAGTACCATTATTTCAAGGAATCGCCCTTCAGCAGAGAATACAAACAATGGATCGGGAATTGCCTCAATTAGAGTCCGTAGCTTTGACTCTGAGACTTGTAGGGCTTCTTCTGCTTGCTTGCGATCTTCGATATCCGTAACAACTCCCAACGCTCGGGTGGGTTCACCGAATTCATTCCAGGCAACAATTTTGCCGACAGCAAAAACCCATTTCCACTGACTATCCTGGGTACGATGGCGATACTCTGCTTGATAGCTGGGAACTTCTCCAGTAATACAAGCATCGTAAGCTGCAACCACTGACTCTCTATCGTCAGGATGCAAACTCTCAATCCAACTAGATTTGGTCTCGTAAAATGTTGCTGGATCGTAACCCAGCATTAAAGCGTATTCTGGGTTAACCACAACTTCTTCAGTTTCGATGTTGAGATCGTAGAGTCCTTGATTTGAAGCGGTTAATGCTAAGCGCAGTCGTTCTTCACTTATTTGTAGAGCGGACTCTGCCTGTTTGCGATCGCTAATATCTGCAACCACCCCTTCGACGTATCCATCGGCTGCATTCAGATAAGAAGAGGTAAGTCCCCAGAACAGTGTCCCATCTCGTTTTCGCATCTGGACTTCAAAGCTTTGCAGTTCCCCATCCCGCTTCATCACCTCAATGGCGTGTTGGCGATCGCTGGGATTTACAAAATAGTTGGCGCTGTGTTCTAGCCCAATGATCTCCTCTGGTGAATCAAAGCCCAACAGGTTAGCAAGGCGTTGGTTGGCATTGAGAATTAATCCATCCGAGAGGCGGGTTCGGTAGATGCCGACCTGCGAGTTTTCAAAGATAGTTCGGAACTTGGCTTCACTTTGTCGTAACGCAGCAGTTCGTTCTGCGACCTGTTGCTCTAAAGTGCAGTTGTAGTCGGCTAGGAGTTTCTCGGCTTGCTTGCGCTCTGTAATGTCCTGAAAGGTAGCGATCGCATGAGTGATATTGCCCTGTTGATCAAAAACTGGTGTTCCCCGTGCCTCAAGTAGAATTGAGGCATGATCTCGACGAATTTCTATATCTTCAGTCCTGATGCGTTCGCCCCTTAATGCCTGCACAATAGGCAAGCTCTCCGCTGGATAGATTTGATCCGTTCCCGCTACATAAAGCTGATAAGCCTCTGAGAGCTGCTCCGGCGCTATGGAAGTATCAGTGTCTTTGCCCAGGAGTTGATTGCCGCATTGGTTGGCATAGTAAGGGCAACCCGTCGCATCCACGATCGCAATTCCCACCGGAATCGCTTCGAGGAACTGGGCGATCTTGCTTTCCTTAGCCTGCAGTTCTGAGTAAAGGTTGGCATTTTCGATGGCGATCGCTGCTTGAGTCGATAATAGCTGTAAGACCTGCGATCGCTCTGGTGTAAATACTCCAGTTGCTAACCGATTTTCTAAATACAATACGCCGACCAGCTTGGCTTGATTCAGCAGCGGCAAACAGAAAACAGATTGAGGCTGGTTCTGTTGAATGTATGGTTCATTAATAAAAGCACCTTCACGAGTCGCATCATTTAAGGTGACAGATTTTAGAGTCCGAATCACATATTGAATGATTGATTCTGGCAATTGATCGGCAATTGGAATAGATTGTAACACCTGAGTCGCACAAGCATTCTCATCGGCATTGAGTTCACAAGCCGCTTCAATCGACCATTCTCCTGAGTTTTCTAAAATCAGATATCCGGTTTGTGCGCCAGCATTCTCAATTAAAGTTTGCATCAGTGATCGCAGCAGTTGCTTCAGTTCAATTTCACGAGAGATCGCCTGTGAAGCTTTCATCACTGCTGCTAAATCGAAAGCAGTATGGAAGGGATTAGAGATAGTATCGGCAGTAATAGGAATTGATGCGGAAGCGGCTCTAGACGACTGAGAAAAGAACTGTGGATAGCGAGTTTCTAAGTCTTTAACTTTAGCAGTTGCGCCCCATCTTTCATAGCAGTAGTGTGCTTCTTTCATGTAGAGCTGAGCAAATTTTTCCAGACCTCGCGCTAGATAATGTTTTGCAGCCAATTCGTATGCTAACGCCTCTTCCTGGATATATTCATTTTCTCTGGCTCCTTGAATCGCCCGTTCATAAAACTCTTCAGCCTCAAGAAATTGCCCAAAGCTCGCGCCTTCTCTGCCTCGATTAAATGGTATTTATGCAAAAAGTTCATGGGGGCGTGGTATGCCCATTTCTGCATCTTCTCCTGATTGGCATTAACGCGATTCAACCAGGATGTTTTTTCAGAGTTTGCAGCATTTGCCAACACGTTCAGAACGATTAGGGAGTCATAGAAACGAAATACAGCAACAGACATTAATCCTGTGGCTGTGTTTAAATACGGTTCTACCAAAGTAGCCGTTTTTGCAGCTTGCTCATACTCTCCGAACAGGTAGCATAAAATCAGCTTATTTAAGTAAAAGAAGTGAAGGCCAGTTCCATCCTTTGCCGCGATCGTCCATGACAGTGCTTGCTCTTCGTCGTAGAGACCACCCACTAAGCGACTTGGGGTTTCAGACTGACCTCGCAGGTTCAGGATCGTTTGTTGCAACATTGCCAGCCAGGTGGCAGGAGTCTCTCGTCTAATTTGATGGGTGGCTTTCCGATAAATCGCGGTTTGTTGTTCCAGTTCTGTCAGTTCTTGTCCTGCATAAAAGGGGTAATAACATAGGCCAATTGCAGAATAACCCGCAAATTCAAACTCTCCACTTTCTATACCGCTTTGCCAAGCTTCAGCAAAGCCAGGGAACGTCTCTTTAAGGTGGTCTTTCCAGAGAATGATATGGAAACTCACCATCATCAATGCTTTGCAATTACCTCTCTTGTTATTTGATTGTTTCGCTAAATTTAAGGATAATTTGCCAAATCGATAGCCCAGTTCAAAGTCTTGTTCAACGCCACATAGGATCATGCCATAGCCAACATAACCAAGCAGCGACCAGATCGCGTTTCCATGGGCGATCGATAAATTCACTATCTTGCATATAATCAGCACCATCAGAGCGGGTGTCGAAATAAAAGCCGGAGTATATATGCCTACTAAAATGTAGACTGCTGCCAGTGACACAGGTTCACTCATCTCTGGCAAATCAATCAAATCTTCGATTTCCCGCCCAGCCAATCGTGAAGCGGTTTCCTCTAATCCTGCTTGAACATCTAACTGACTTGGAGCTTCCACTAAACGAATTCCCAAGCGTTGCAGCACTTCCAAGCCAGTTTTCAGGGCTTCTTTAGGGTCTCCCCGCGATAGCCATGCTTGAATCCTGCTATCGTAAACTTTCACGGTATCGAGCACCGTCTTCGCACAGTTAAGCACTGCTTCTGCAAGCCGCTCCATTTCGTCAAAGTGACCGCTGAGGTAGGCCGCCTCTGCTGCCTCTGAATGCAACACCAAAGTTAGGTCATACTCACGCTGCCAACTTTCCCCATCAAGCAGTTTAAGCCCTGTATTGAAATACTGAAGCGCTGCTTCATAAGCCGTTGCTGCCTTTGCTTTCTGACCTGCCATTAAGTTCAATCTGGCAATTTCAGTTCGTTCTGATCGAGCAGTGACTAGCTCAAGTCCTTGATTGAGATGATCGATGATTTCAAACAACCGCTCAGATCGTTGCTCTGGTGAAGTTTTTTCGAGCAAATTGCGACCGATTTGGAGATGAACAACCTGTTTCTGCGATTCATCAATCAAAGCATAAGCCGCTTGCTGCACGCGATCGTGCAGAAACTTATACTCTTGAACTAACAAATCTTCGTCCAATTCAGACAGAGGTTGAATTAATCCCGCTTGTATTACTGCTAGTAGATCCTGGAAAATTGCTTTCGGTGATTTTTCGCAAACGATCGCCAACGTTTCTAAATCAAACTCAGACCCAACACAAGCCGCTATGCAGAGAGTTTGCTGTGTTGCTTCCGGCAATTTCTGCAACTGACGCAGCAGTAACTCCACCACATTATCCGTGATATTTTGAGCTTCAATCTCTGCCAGGTTCCACTGCCAGATCAACTGTTGTGTATCGAAAGTCAACAGATTTTCGCCATAGAGCATTTTCAAAAATTCACCAACGAAGAAAGGATTGCCCTCCGTTTTATGCAATACCAACTCAGCTAAGGATCGCACAGTGTCAGTATTTTGATGCAACGTCTCGGCAATCAACTGACTCAACGGCAAGAGCGTTAAGGGTGCCAGAATGATTTCTTGAAGCACTGCCCTTTGTTTCCTCAATCGCTCCAGCGTTAATGCCAGTGGATGCGCTGGATTCACTTCATTATCTCGATAGGCTCCGATCAGAAATAGAAATTGGGTTTGCTCGTCAAGCATCATTAGTTCGATTAACTTCAGCGTGGCTGAATCCGCCCACTGTAAGTCATCTAAAAAGATCACCAGAGGATGTTCTTGGGAACAAAATACTCGAATAAACTGCTGGAAAACTCGATTAAAACGATTTTGAGCTTCTGTGGCTCCCACCTCTGGGACGGGTAGCTGCCTGCCGATAATCAGTTCTACTTCGGGAATCACATCAATGATGATCTGTCCGTTACTCCCTAATGCCGTGCC
>NZ_JBAHYJ020000025.1:0-21108 GCF_036697665.2 Scytonema sp. PRP1
AATTACTTCATTCAATTGAGTTGCGCTATAGTGAGACCACAACTTGTAGGGTGGGCAGTGCCCTAAACTTATGTTCTGATCATCAGGTTTTACGAATCACTGCCCGCCCTACTTCCATAATTTTTGTTCGCGTACTGTTCAAAGCGTCACGTAAACCCAATCCCCATTGCCCTCATCCGCTTCATTTTCCATGAGCCTTGGATGGACAAGCCTCCACTTCGGTCTCACTCGTAAAACCCTCGACAAGGATGGACAACCCTTGTATTTTTGCGGCTTCCTATCAACTAGTTTGATTCAAATTTTTTGGTAAGGGCGCAAAAATACATCCAGATCTCGGGTTTTACGAGTAGACCGAAGTGGAGGCTTGTCCATCCAAGGCTCATGGAAAATGAAGCGGATGAGGGGCAATGGGGATTAGGAATTGGGGATTGGGTTTACATAAGTCCTTTGGACACGCTGCGCGAACGAAAAATTATGGAAGTAGGGTGGGCAGTGATTCGTAAAACCTGATGATCAGAACATAAGTTTAGGGCACTGCCCACCCTACAAGTTGTGGTCTAAGTATATAGCGCAACTCAATTGAATGAAGTAATTATCTGTGTCCATCTGTGTCCATCTGTGGTTCATTATTTCTTTGGTCTACCTTACCCAATTGCAAACCGCTATATTATGGAGAAGAAAAAGTTTGGAACAGTCGTCTGTGGAGTGAGGTCATTGAAGAATGCTGAGTCATGAACTAGATTTGTTATCGCTTGGGATTCACGTTAGACTCAAAACTCAAGACTGGAGCTTTGCTTTGTTTCAATCTTGAGTTTATGACGCAGTACTTATTATAGTTACTCAGCACTTCAATACTCAGGACTCCCTATATGTTAGCTGGTAAAACCTTGCAGGGTGGCAAATATAGCTTAGACCGGGAAATAGGTCGAGGCGGCTTTGGTATTACATTCAAAGCAACTCACCACTTCTTGAATCATATAGTGGTGATTAAAACTCTCAATGAAAAGCTGCGGCAGCATCCTGATTTTGTCAAGTTCTCGCGCCAATTCCAGGATGAGGCGAGACGATTGGCGACTTGTATCCACCCAAATATTGTCCGGGTGAGCGACTTTTTTATCGAAGATGGGTTGCCCTACATGGTCATGGAATATATTCCGGGTGAAACTTTGGCAGAAGCATTTGTCTTACCAGGGATGCCTTTACCAGAAGTGACAGCAATTCATTACATCCGCCAAATTGGAGCCGCCTTGCAGGTGGTGCATCAAAATGGGTTGCTGCACCGGGATGTGAAACCAGACAACATCATCCTCCGCCAAGGAACTGCTGAGGTGGTGCTGATTGATTTTGGCATCGCACGCGAATTTAATAATGGCGTCAGACAAACTCACACAGGTATTGTTTCTGAGGGCTATTCGCCAATGGAACAGTATTTGTCACAAGCAACCCGCACTCCTGCAACTGATATTTATGGTTTGGCTGCGACACTTTATGCACTGTTGACAGCACAAGTGCCGATACCAGCACTGCTACGCGATCGCGAACAAATGCCAACTCCGCGTGAGTTACAACCCTACTTAAGTGCTGCTGTCAATCAAGCCATCATGCGTGGTATGGCAATTGAGGCTCGCTTTCGTCCACAGACAGTGGCAGAATGGTTGGTGCTGTTACCGGGCAATAGAGATGCTACACAGCAACCAGTATTAACACAAACAGTGCCAACTGTCAATTTATCTGTCGATCCATACCCAGATTTGCCAGCGCCTGTGGCGGCTCTGAGCAAAACGTCAACCCCATCACCTTTGGGGAATGTCAATTTCAATTTCAATAAAGTTGTCAACAAACTCTCGTCACCCAAAGTATTTATTGCCACAGGTGTAGCTCTTGTGGCTGCTACAGCAGGTTTTGCTGTCACAAGTATAGTTACCAAAACTCAGCCACGCTCATTTCCACAACCTGTTGTAGAAAAGCGTGGTGCTAACGAGGAAACACCTAAAATAAACATTACACCATTGCCTTCAAGTCAAGAGAGTAACACTGCCCAGAAAGAAAATAATGCTTCGTCGCCAGTTGAATCTGCACCCACCTCTACACGGCGTAGGCGTATCCGTCGTGCTTCAACTGAAGAATCTCCCAATCGCAATGTAACAGAAGAACCATCTCAAACCTACTCCAGAAAATCCCGTTCTCGCCGATATCAACAAGAATCCCAGGAACCTTCTCCTTCCCCTAGCAGTGATTCCTCGTCGCGATTAGTTGAGCGACTACGCGCAATCCGCGAATCTCGCAGAACTTCCTCTTCACCATCTTCAGTAAATAACCCACCCTCTTCTCGTGACGCTTCTGAGTCGTCGCCCCCACCTAGGCAATCGAATAATTCTCCTGTTGTTATACCAGCACAGCCATCTACTGCGGAATCAAAGCAGTCTGATTCTCCTGCTGTAGTCGTTCCTACAGTAGAACAAGTGAAGCAAAATTCATCATCGGCTGAAACTCAAACCGAACTGCAACCCCGCAAGGAAGATAAGGAGCTGCAAAACCCACAAACTGATAACAATTAGTTCATAGTTGATCATCAAAACTGGAAATTCCAGAGTTTTTTTTTCTACTAACTATTGATAATAGACTAATTGTGTGGTTATAGAGTGTGTTCTACCTGATGTACTAGCGATCGCCAAACCTCGTATCCTTCTGTGCTCAGATGCAATCCATCTGTGGTCAATTCTTGGCGCAAGTTACCTTCAAAATCTGTAAATGAATCATAAAGATTCAAATAATCAGCTCCTTCTTGTCTTGCGATCAGGGCGAGTTGATCATTGAGATGACGAATACGAGTATTGGGGATTGCGGACAAACGAGTTGGCAGAATCGATTGGATAAAAATTATGGTTTTTGGATGAGTTTGTCGCAACTTGCGGACAATCTGGCGGTGATTGCCTAAAATGATTTCGTCTGTCGTACCCTTCCGCAAGTCGTTAATTCCAGCCATGATATAAATGACATCTGGTTTGGTTTGAGCAAAAACAGACAACCTTTTTAAAATACCATTGGAAGTCTCTCCAGAGATTCCCTGATTGAGCCACAATTTACCTACAGGCAACTTTTCTCTAGGAAACCATAAACTTAAAGAATCACCCACTAGGATTCCCAAACGATTGTCACCTTGACTTTGAGCCATTGCTTTGGCTTCCATAGCCAATAAGTTTTTCCAATCCTCATATGTCAGTTGAGTGTTCTTCGTAGATATCAACGATGACTTAATGCTGTCTTCTGGTAAGCTTGGATAAATTTGACCCGCTTTCAGCGCCGCTAACCTTTCGTAGTAAAGTTGCTTTCCAGATATAATTCGCCGAGAAACGAGTTGAGTTTTTGGGCTAAGTCCCGATTCTACTGGCTTTGGCAACCAAGAGTCACTAAATTCTGGTAGAGAAATTTCTGCAGTAGAGAATATTTTTCCACCAACATTTGGCTTTAAATCGTCTTTTAAATTCCAAATGGTTCCGCTATTTCCTAAGTTGGCATTAGGCAGATGTGGAAGAGCTGATGTTGGTATTACCAATCCTGTTAACAAGCCTGCTGCCAACAGATAAAGGTCCCTCATCTTGATATCTCTCCTCGACGTACTGCTTTTTTCTCTTAACAGCATTTATTAGTTGAATTCAGGAAAATTTTTAAATAGTTATCTCATTATTTTTATTTATGTATCTATTTCTGTAAAGCTTGGCGACATTGCATTTATAATCTCTTCAAGGTTTTTGCATATTGCTTATAGCAATTTTCATTACACCTTTTGCGTAAGTAGATTCCATAAGTAGATTCCATCTGTGCCCATCTGTGTAGCCTACGGCACGGCTTACGCCTACATCTGTGGTTAATTATTCTTTTTTTTGACTTTTGCAAAAAGTCTATTGTTGTCAAAAACGACTCGCGTCACCTCATGTGGAACGACATCCAAGAAGCAGGTTGTTGTGTATGAATTGATACAAATTTTACTTTGCCGTCAAGGCGATTGGCTCCGCCACTGCCCAAGGGGCGATCGCGCAAAACAAAACCTGTGATATTTCAGGAATCTTCAAATCGGTAACGACTACCGATAATATAATCCTCATTAATTTCAAACGAAATCCATCGGCGTTGTAAAACTTCTGCAACAAAACCCGTTGTGTTGGAACCTGCGAATGGATCTAAAACAATATCACCTTCATCAGTCAAAAAATTGATGAAGAATTGTGCAAAACCTTGAGGAAAACGTGCAGGATGTGGTTTAATTCCTGCAGCTTTACAGCGACGCAAGTAAGCACTATTGGATTCTGTATTCGCGATTTCTAATAAATTTGGTGGAATAGCGCCTTGATTATCCTTCTGAAATTTGTCAGAAATATCGTGACCACTAGGACGGATTTTTGCTTTATAGCCATTTTTAAGTAATTGCTTCATACTTTGGCTATATGGCTTTAAAACTTTTCTATTGTCGGCTTTGGGGTGAGGCGTTTTAGACAACCACCAAACCACATTTACTGAATCTTTAACACGAATCCGCCTAATTGTTACCCATTCAGCAGGTGTTGGGAGTCGTGCTGGATTATAGTGATAAAATTCTTGAGCGAGAAAAAAGCCGACTTCCTTACATAACCTCACTAAAAGCTCATATTGGTAGATACTTCGTACAGGATAACCAGGAAGATACGCTCCACCTAAATCTAAAATAAATGAGCCATTTTCTGCTAGAACTCTTTTAAATTCGTAAGCAAAAGGTAGAAACCATTCTATATATTTTTCTTCACTTTCGTTACCGTATTCTTTTTGGCGGGTGAGTGCAAATGGGGGTGAAGTGATGATTAAGTTAATGCTGTTATCTTCGACAAATTCAAGTAGTTTTAGGCTATCACCTAAATATACAGAGCCATTTTTTTGAGAATAGTAAGGCGTAAAATTTAGTATTTTTTGTCTTTGTTGTTCTATCAAAACTTATAATTAGGTGAAAATTTAATTATAAAAATAACAGCGTCATGTCAGTGGACATTAAATAGGTTCTCCATCTTCAAGAGTATATAAGTCTGGTTCATAATATAGAAAATTAAATGCTTTACCATACTGTGCAAGTTGCATTAAGTCGCGGGTTGATGGATATGAGCTATCAAAAAATACCTTTTCTTCTAAGAGAAAGCGTTCTTCTTCCGAAAGAGATAAGATAACTTGCACCAGTGATTCAACAAGTTTAGTATTCATATGTGGCACACTCTGGGAATTATGCTTATGCGTTCTTGCCAGTTTGTTATTGTTCTGATCACTTACAACATAGGCTTATTGTAGGCGATCGCTCTGCTGGCTTACCTGATAAATTACTTTGTAAATAACTTCTATCAAACATCACCACTTTTTATATGGTAAAAATTTGCCTGACAAGATTACTTTGACGCGATCGCCTTTAGGGTCTTCTTCTTTTTCAATGTCCAAAGTAAAATCAATTGCACTCATAATACCGTCGCCAAACTTTTCGTGAATGACCGCTTTCATTGGCATTCCATAAACTTGCATTATCTCGTAGAAACGATAAATGAGTGGATCCGTTGGGACAACTGGACCAATACCTTTCACCGGATATTCAGTCAATTCTTTAACATAACTCGCATCCAGCCCTAATGCTTCAACTAATAACTTCGCCTCTTCCTCTGAAGCACTAGCTTGACGGTAAATCACAGATGCAATCCACACTTCGTCACGTCCCAGAATCTTTTCCAAATCGGCAAAGGTTAGTCCCTTATCTTTTTTCGCAGTCAAAAACTTTTGAGTCACTTCAGGGATGGACACTGGAAAACTCCTGCAGTTGAATGTTAGTTCTTTTGTAGAAAAAGTTTATCGCTTTTTCACAACTTATTGTCTCATAAGCTTGCTTTGAAAACATGAAAATACCTAGGACATACCGAATCAATACTAAACGCTGTATTCTCAGATGCATTTCTGAGCAAGATATTCCATATGTTTTCTCGGCTACACGGTTTGAGGAATTTAACGATGGGATGCTTTGGGAACCACCACAATCAATCGAAGAACTGAAAGAACCTTTTAAAAAAAGCCTTCAAGCTTGGGATGCTGGTTTAGCTTATACATTTACCATTGAATGTGCCAACACCACTGCATTCCTTGGCAGAATTTCCATTAGAAAACACAAAGCAGAAGGCGTTTGGAGTCTTGGGTTTTGGACACACCCAGAGTATCAACGTCAGGGTTACATGACAGAGCCTGCCAAAGCAATTATCGAGTTTGGCTTCACGGTTTTGGATGCTGATCGATTGAAGCTTGCCATGCTTTATGGAATACGGGTAGCGAGAAAGTGTTAACCAGGATTGGAATGAAGTTCGTTTGCTATATCCCGCAGGGTTTTCAGAAGCATGGCAAGTGGGTGGAGGAAAATCTATTGGCGATTGAAACAGAAGATTGGAAGAGTTCAAAGAAAATTTAAAGTAAGTTTTTAAGATTATAGGTCACTTATATAATAAAGGCGGGCAAGATGCCCACCCCACAAGAGATTTGTTTAGAATGATTGATTTGGTTCAGGTACTTGCCAGAAAAAAGGATACTCTTCTGGAGTGCTGACAGACCAGCTTTGACAGGGTTTTGTGTTATGTATTCCCAAGTATTTTGGAACTCTTGGGCATTTCTAATAATGTGATCATATCGCTCATCTTGCCAGACTATGCCTATATGTTTCATAACCAGAGAAACTTGTTTAGCACTATAACTTTTGATGCTATGCATAATACTAGTGAGTGACCAAAACTCTTTTTCAAACTTGAGCCAAGGCTGAATTAACATATGCACATGGTCTGTCATTACAACAAAGGTAAAAATTTTATATCTTTTATTATTAAAAAATAGGCAAGCATTAAAAACGGCTTGTCTAGCTTCTGGATTCAGTTGTAACTTTTCCCAAGTATTAAAAGTGATGAAATAAACTGCCCCATTGAACTCCCAATGAGGCAAGCTTCTTTGGGTAATTTTTAACTTTGGCTCTTGCATTTGTCACACAAAGCTTATTTCTTATTTCTCTTGTGGGGTGGGCATCTTGCCCGCCCTTTCTTTATTTTTCCCATCTCAACAAGAAAAATTTCATATAGTGCCATCTTGCCTGCCCAAAATTAGGACGGGCGAGACGCCCGTCCCACAAGAAAAGTCCTACAAGAAAACAAGAAAAGCCCTACAAGAAAAGTCCCACAAGATAAGTAGTGTGACAAAAAATCCCCCACCTTGCGGCAGGGGATTTTATTTACTTACCTACAGCTACTTATTCAGTCAACTCATTAACCGAATTTACCAGCAGTAGAGGCAATGAGGAAAGCGGCGTAGGTGAGGACGTAGCCAACTGTAAAGTGAACTAGACCTGTCAACCAACCTTGAACGATGGACAGAGCAACGGGCTTGTCTTTCCAACGAACTAAGTTCGCCAAAGGAGTGCGCTCGTGTGCCCAGACCAGAGTTTCAATCAACTCTTGCCAGTAACCTCTCCAGGAGATCAGGAACATGAAACCAGTTGCCCAAACAAGGTGTCCGAAGAGGAACATCCAAGCCCAAACAGACAGGTTATTCGTGCCGTAGGGGTTATACCCGTTGATCAACTGAGCAGAGTTAGCCCACAGGTAATCGCGCAGCCAGCCCATGAGGTATGTAGAAGACTCGTTGAACTGAGCTACGTTGCCTTGCCAAATACCTAGGTGCTTCCAGTGCCAGTAGAAGGTGACCCAACCAACGGTGTTGAGTGCCCAGAATATGGCGAGGAAGAACGACTGTTCCCAAGCGGAAGTTTGGCAAGTACCGCCACGACCTGGACCGTCGCAAGGGAAGGTGAAACCGAAATCCTTCTTGTCAGGCATCAGCTTAGTACCACGGGCATCCAACGCACCCTTAACACAAATGAGCACAGTTGTGTGTATAGCCAGGGCGAAGGCGTGGTGTACTAAGAAGTCACCAGGACCAATGGTCAAGAACAGGGAGTTGGTGCCATTGTTGATAGCGTCTACCCAACCGGGTAACCAAGGAGCGCCAGCCAAGGAAGCAGCGCTGTCAGGATTGGACAGTAGGGTGTTTAAACCGTACAGAACCTTACCGTGAGAAGCTTGAATGAACTGTGCAAACACAGGCTCAATCAGGATTTGCTTTTCGGGTGTACCGAAGGCAACAACTACGTCGTTGTGAACGTACAGACCCAAGGTGTGGAAGCCCAAGAACAGGGATACCCAGCTCAAGTGCGAGATAATCGCTTCTTTGTGCTTCAGTACGCGGTCGAGTACGTTGCCCTTGTTTTGATCTGGGTCGTAGTCACGTACCCAGAAAATTGCAGCGTGGGCAAAAGCACCGACCATGAAGAACACAGCGAGGTACTGGTGGTGGGTGTACAGAGCTGCCTGAGTTGTATAGTCCTTAGCCATGAAGGCGTAGGGAGGCAGGGCGTACATATGCTGCGCCACCAAGGAAAGAGCGGTACCTAGTGCTGCCAGGTGTATGGACAACTGGAAGTGTAGGGAGTTGTTATATGTGTCGTACAGTCCTTGGTGAGGCAGGTTGAACTGACCTTCTGTTTGCACGCCAAAGAAATTCTTGGCGTTCAGCATTTCTTTGATGCTGTGACCGATACCGAAGTTGGTACGGTACTGGTGACCGGCGATGATGAAGATAACCGCGATCGCCAGGTGGTGGTGAGCCATATCGGTCAGCCACAGGGACTCAGTCTGAGGATGGAAGCCACCCAAGAATGTCAGAATTGCAGTCCCTGCACCTTGGGATGTACCAAACACATGATTCGCAGTGTCGGCGTTAGCAGCGTAAACACCCCAGTTACCTGTAAAGAATGGTCCCAATCCTTCTGGGTGGGGTAGGGTGGTCAGGAAATTATCCCAACCTACGTGCTGTCCGCGAGATTCGGGGATAGCAACGTGAATCAAGTGACCAGCCCAAGCCAAAGAACTTACACCGAACAAACCAGCCAAGTGGTGGTTCAAGCGAGGTTCAGCACTCTTAAACCAAGCCAAGCTAGGACGGTACTTGGGTTGCAAGTGTAACCAACCAGCAAACAGGAACACTGCTGCCAAGATGAGGAGGAACACTGAACCTTGGTACAGGTCGTTGTTCGTCCGCATACCGATGGTGTACCACCAGTGGTAAACACCAGAGTAAGCAATGTTAACTGGATAGTTAGCGCCGCCTTGAGTAAAAGCTTCTACTGCGGCTTTACCGAAGTGAGGGTCCCAAATCGCGTGGGCGATTGGGCGAATATGAAGAGGATCTTTAATCCACTGTTCAAAGTTGCCTTGCCAAGCTACATGGAACAGGAGGCTGGATGCCCACAGGAAGATGATTGCCACATGACCGAAGTGAGTCGCGAAAATCCTTTGGTAAAGATTTTCTTCTGTCATGCCATCGTGACTTTCAAAATCATTTCCCGTAGCCATCGCATACCAAATCCGACGCGTAGTCGGATCCTGTGCGAGATCCTGGCTAAATTTTGGAAATTTTGTTGCCATAGGTTCGATAAATCCTCTGACCTTCAGCCATCAGGTTCTTATAGTTCTGAGTTCTGAGTTCTGAGTTCTGAGCTTTTATTCAGCACTCAAAACTCAAAACTCATGAATCGTAAAGCTGATTTTTAGCCCAGTGAAATGATTCGTGCGTGGAAGAACGCCCAGGTGGTGACAATTCCTCCCAAGAGGTAGTGAGCCACTCCAACAGCCCGACCTTGAATGATGCTAAGAGCACGGGGCTGAATTGAAGGTGCTACTTTCAGTTTATTATGTGCCCAAACAATTGACTCAATCAGTTCTTGCCAGTAGCCGCGACCGCTGAACAGGAACATTAAGCTGAATGCCCAGACAAAGTGAGCGCCCAAGAACAGTAGACCATAAGCTGACAGCGCACTACCGTAGGAGTTAATCACTTGTACAGCTTGTGCCCACAAGAAGTCACGCAACCAACCGTTGATTGTGATGGCACTTTGGGCAAAGTTACCACCCGTGATGTGGGTCACAACACCATCTGCGTCTACAGTTCCCCAGACATCTGATTGCATCTTCCAGCTAAAGTGGAAAATTGCAATTGAAATGGTGTTGTACATCCAGAATAAACCGAGGAACACGTGGTCCCAACCAGATACTTGACAGGTACCGCCACGACCAGGACCATCGCAGGGGAACCGGAAGCCCAGGTTCATCTTGTCTGGAACCAGACGAGAAGAGCGAGCAAACAGGAATCCCTTGAGTAGAATCAGCACGGTAACATGAATTTGGAATGCGTGGATATGGTGGATCAAGAAGTCCGCCGTACCCAGAGCAATCGGCATCATTGCTACTTTACCGCCTACTGCGAGGATACCACCGCCGAAGGCATAGCTAACTGGTTCTAGTGCATTGGGCGCTGTTGCACCAGGAGCGACCGTGTGTAGGTTTTGCACCCACTGGGCAAACACTGGCTGCAGCTGAATTGCCGTATCAGAGAACGTATCTTGGGGACGACCCAAAGCACGCATCGTGTCGTTGTGTACGTACAGTCCAAAGCTATGGAACCCAAGGAACATACATACCCAGTTCAGGTGAGAGATGATTGCATCTCTGTGACGCAGCACCCGCTCCAGAACGTTGTTCTGGTTCACAACTGGATCGTAATCCCGCACCATGAAGATGGAAGCGTGAGCACCTGCACCAACGATCAGGAATGCCCCGATCCACATATGGTGAGTAAAAATACACAGTTGGGTGGCGTAGTCTGTTGCCAAGTACGGATACGGAGGCATCGCGTACATATGGTGCGCCACGATGATGGTCAGCGAACCCAGCATTGCTAAGTTAACTGCCAACTGAGCGTGCCAAGATGTGGTGAGGTTTTCGTAGAGACCTTTGTGACCGTCACCAGTGAAGGGACCTTTGTGGTTTTCCAGAATCTCTTTGATGCTGTGACCGATACCCCAGTTGGTACGGTACTGGTGACCAGCAATGATGAACAGGACGGCGATCGCCAAGTGGTGATGAGCAATATCCGTCATCCACAAGCCGCCTGTGACTGGGTTCAGACCGCCCTTGAAGGTAAGGAAGTCCGCATACTGACCCCAGTTCAACGTCCAGAATGGCGTTAAACCATTGGCAAAGCTCGGGAAAAGCTCGGTGATCAAGTCACGATTCAAAATGAATTCGTGAGGTAATGGCACATCTTTGATGGCTACTCCCGCATCCAGCAGCTTGTTAATCGGCGCGGATACGTGAATTAAGTGACCTGTCCATCCCAAGGAACCCAAGCCCAATAGTCCAGCCAAGTGGTGATTGAGCATCGATTCCACGTTCTGGAACCATTCCAGCTTAGGAGCACGCTTATGGTAGTGGAACCAGCCTGCAAACAGGAATAAGCCTGCTAACACCAACCCGCCAATTGCTGTGACGTAGAGCTGGAACGAGTTCGTGATACCCCAACCACGCCATATGTAGAAAAAGCCGGAGGTAATTTGAATACCGTGGAATCCACCACCAACATCGGCGTTTAAAATTTGTTGACCAACAATTGGCCAAACAACCTGAGCGCTGGGCTTTATGTTGAGGGGGTCGCTCAGCCAAGCTTCATAGTTGGAAAAACGAGCGCCGTGGAATATCATCCCGCTCAGCCAAATCGTCACTACGGCTAAATGTCCGAAGTGTGCCGAAAATATCTTGCGGGAGATGTCTTCTAAATCGCTTGTATGTGTATCAAAATCATGGGCGAGTGCGTGAAGGTTCCAAATCCAGGTTGTGGTTTTCGGACCTTTGGCTAAGCTTCTGTCGAAATGTCCGGGTTTTGACCACAGTTCAAATGACGTTGGAACCGGATCATTATCGACTATGACTCTTGCCTTTTTTTCCTCTCGCTCCGGAGGACTAATTGTCATTCGACCTCCCCTCTTAACAGGATTGAGAAATCATGAGTACCACATAGTGCCTTCATGGCTTTAGTCAAGCTTTATCGCTTCCTCCAGAAATATACTTTGCTGGAGCCGCGACGAAGACCGTCTGTGGATATTGCTTTCTGTTGAATTATAAGGGCTTATCTCCTACATAGTTAGACAGATGTTAACAATAATTCAAAATCGTTGAATTAACTGCCTAATCTACTTTTGAGTTTTAAAACGCTGGCGAAAAAGTCAATAGTTTATTCATTTATTTTACAAACTGCAACAATTTGCAAAATTGATATTGTTACCACAAAAAGCTATTTTTTCGGTTTTCACTGCTTTTGCTTAATATCACTTAATATATGTATCAAACAAATTTTTCACATAGCAGATAATTAAGCTTTTATGAAATTGGTTCGCAAAGTTTTGTAACAAATATGAGTTTTAAAAAGCGATCGCTGACATAAGTCATGGCAAAATCACATTTTTCGGAAATATCCAGGTCATTTGTCCGGACATAACATTGCTGTGCTTGTACCGGGTGGTGTATCTAACCGAGAAGCGCTATAGTGACCAGTGGACAGTTTGAGCCAAAATTATTACAAGTTTTAGGAGTATGACTGGGTGGAAAGCATGAACTTGTGGCGGAAGACCGCAATGGCTATCCTCAGGTTGCTAATGGTATCGGTGCTGGTGTTAACTTTGAGCAGCTGTGGAGAGAAAGCCGTTAGCCAAGAACCGTATGACGACAGCTTGCCTTCAAAAGCTCAACTTTCAAAGCAAATCTCAGAAGTTTCCCCACCAGCAACAATCCAAGAACTGCGCCAAGCCTTGGAAGTTTATCAGCCTCAAGTAACACTAGTGACTCCTAAACAGGATGAAATCCTGCAAGAAAACACAGTCACCGTTCGCTTTCAGGTCAAAGACCTACCTATATTTAAAGATCCAGAACTCGATCTTGGTCCTCACTTACACGTTATTGTTGATAACGAACCTTATATAGCCGTATACGACCTGAATCAACCCCTGGTTTTGCCAGACTTGTCCCCAGGTACGCATACACTACGTGTCTTTGCCTCGCGTCCTTGGCATGAAAGCTTTAAGAATGAAGGCGCTTACGCCCAGTCAACATTTCACATCTTCACTAAAACCGATGACAACAACCCCGATCCAACCAAGCCACTGTTAACATACAGTCGTCCTAAAGGCAGCTATGGTGCAGAACCAATTTTACTGGACTTTTACCTAACTAACGCCCCATTGCATCTCGTCGCTCAAGACAACCCCAATGACGAGATAGCAGATTGGCGCATTCGCTGCACAATTAATGGTGAAAGCTTTGTTTTAGATCGTTGGCAAGCCGTTTACCTTAAAGGCTTTAAACCAGGTAACAATTGGGTAAAACTTGAGTTTCTCGACGAACAGGGAAATCCTGTCAAGAATGTCTTCAACAGTACAGTGAGACTTATTACCTATGAACCCAACGGAAAAGACACTTTATCTAAGATTATTAGAGGGGAACTGTCAGCAGATCAGGTTGGCAGCATAGTAGACCCGAATTATACCGCCAAAATACCAACTGTCGAACCAACTCCTATCCCAACTTCAACGCCCAAGGTTGAAGAAACACCTGAAAGACAACCTAAGGAAGAAAAGCAACCCGTTCCTAAAACTGAACCTACACCTACCTCAACCTTAACGCCCACCGTTGAACAAACAACACCTGAAATACAACCTGAAGGTGAAAAACAACCCGTTCCTGAAACTGAATCTCAGTCAGCGCCTGAAATACAGCCAGAGAAACCAAAATCAGGTGGCTTTTTCAATAGATCCCAGCGTCGAACAGGCAAGGCAGCTACTCCACAAACAACTGAACCAACTCCTGCCTTACCTCCCACGTTGCCAGAAGTTATTGTGACTCCGCAACCAGAAACCACAGTGGAACCACAGCCAGAGGTGACACCCCAAGCTGAAGCAACGCCTGTACCAGAAAAAGTTGCTCCTCTAGAAGAAAAACGGGGATTGCGTGGCTATTTCAATCGTCGCGCTCTTAAGAGACTAACGCCACAAACAACTGAACCAACTCCTGGCTTACCTCCCACTTTGCCAGAGGTTATTGAGTCCCCTGCACCAGAATCAGTTGCACCTCAAGGAGAAACCACGGCAGAACCCAAACCACAGCTAACGCCAGAAGCTGAAACAACCTTACCTCAAAAAATCGCCCCCGAGCCAGAAAAACCAGAATTGACACGGTATTTCAGCCCCCGTCAATACCCAGGTGCTGCACCATCTCATACCTTGCCGCAAACTGCACCAGATGTGATTGAACCTCCATCAGTTCTTGAAACATTAGAAAACGCAACCACGCCCGAACAGCAAAGCGAGGAAACCAACGACCAAGATGACTAATCTTGGCTAGTCCCCGAAAATACTTAACTGTAAACCTTGAGATAAAGCTTCAACAAAGGCGATCGCCCCCATAGAATTACCAATACTATCCAAGGCAGGACTGTAAGGTGCGATCGCCCCTTGATTTGGCACTATGGCTAGCAGTGCGCCACTGATACCAGATTTCATCGGCAAACCAATCCGTAAAGCATACTGGGAAGAAGCTGCGTACAGCCCACAGGTTAACATCAGCGAGTTGACAATACGGCGATGCTGCGGCAAAATCAATTCACTTTCACAAGCCAAAAGCAAACCCAGACGCGCTAAGTCTTCCACTCGTCCAGAAAGACAGCATATTTCCTCATAAGTGTCAAGAGCTATTTCAGGATTCTTTACGGATTTTGCTTCGGCTAGGTATTGGGTAATAGCTCGGTTAGCTTGGGAACCTGTGGAACGCACGGAAGCAAGCATCTCCTCATCCAAGCTTAGTTGACAAAGAGCAAGTTTGTTTAACCATTGACAAAATTGCTCTAGGCGATAGCTAGCGTTTTTTCCTGGTAACTTATCTGCAAGAGTTATTGCGCCACTGTTAATCATAGGATTGCGGGGTCGTCCATGATCAGCTATCAGTTGCTCTAAGGAATTGAAAGGAGCATCTGATGGTTCAACCCCAACCCACTGAAAAACCGTCTCTGCTCCAAATTGTTCTAGTAGATACAGTAGCGAAAACGGCTTTATCGCGCTCATCAGGGGAAATACACAACTTGTATCGCCGTGGCTGTAAGTTTGCCCTGAACGACAGCAGATGTAAACCGCAAACCAATCGGGATTAGCTAATGCCAATTTGGGAATACGGTTAGCAACTTGTCCTTGATGTGCCAAGACTTTGGCTTGTTGCGCCCAAGCTGATAACTTGGTAGTAGTTAGCCTTTCCAATCCAACCATAGAAGTTTATAAATAATCTAAAACAGTAGTTTTTGAATTTTGAATTTTGAATTTTGAATTGTCTATGACTCCCCGCGTTAGAGCGCCAGAACTTCCACAAAATAACCCTTGGTTCAATACCGAAAAACCACTGTCTCTTCAACAACTTAAGGGCAGAGTTGTGATTTTGGACTTGGACATACTGTTCTATCAATTGCTTGCACATCCTGCCAACGCTGAAATATCTCGAACAAAAATATAAAGATAGCCTTACAGTTATCGGCGTACATAGTGCCAAATTTGACAATGAAAAAGAAACCGAATATCTCCGTCAAGCAATTATAACGCGACGATATCGAACATCCAGTTTTAGTTGATAGTGGTTTTAGAGTTTGGGAAGAGTATACTGTACGTGCTTGGCCTACTTTAATGGTGATAGATCCACAGGGTTATGTAGTTGGCTATGTTTCTGGTGAAGGCGATCGCCATGTTTTAGACGAACTGATTCAAAAGCTGATTAACCAACACCAAGAAAAAGGTACCATCAATTTCCAAGAACTCAGCCTTACCTTGGAGAAACAGCGAAAACCATTAATCACACCTTTAGCTTTTCCTGGTAAAGTCTTGGCGACACAAGCAGGTTTGTTCATTGCTGATTCTGGACATCACCGCATTGTCATGAGTCGCTTTAATGGGGAAATCATACATTTAATTGGAACTGGACAATCTGGATTAACTGATGGTTCCTTTGACGAAGCGCAGTTTTTCGCACCTCAAGGAATGGCATTTGATGAAGAAAATCAAATTTTATACGTTGCGGATACAGAAAATCATGCTCTGCGGCGAGTTGATTTGAAACGCCAAGTCGTCGAAACCATTGCAGGAACAGGTGAACAAAGCCGTAATATCCGTCCTCACAGTGGTGCTGCAAGAGAAACAATGCTAAATTCTCCTTGGGATTTACACCTGTGTGGAAATAGCTTGTTTATTGCGATGGCTGGTCCTCATCAAATTTGGGAAATGGATCTAGAAACTAGGATTGTAAGAACCTATGCTGGTACAGGAGCAGAAGCTTGTGTAGATGGGGAACTTAGCGAGTCTGCTTTTGCCCAGCCTAGTGGTATCACCACTGATGGACAAGAATTATACATTGCCGACAGTGAAGTTAGCTCAATTCGCGGTGTGGGACTGATTGAACCGCGACAAGTAAGAACCGTTTGCGGTAGCGGTAGTTTGTTTGGCTTTGGTGACGTTGATGGACAAGGTTCCGATGTGAGGTTACAGCATTGCTTGGGGGTAGAATATGCCCAGAATAACCTATGGATAGCAGATACTTACAACCACAAAATTAAACTTGTTAACCCCCACACTGGCAATTGTCAAACAGTCTTAGGTGATGGTTCCGTTGGTTTGCAAGACGGACAAGGTAAAAATACCCGATTTTCTGAACCTTCCGGACTGAGTATAATCGGTTCTCATTTATTTATTGCTGATACAAATAACCACGCTATCCGCCGCGTAGATTTGGATACTTTAACAGTGACAACACTTCAATTTCCAAATTTGTGCGCCCCAGATGTATGTATTCCACATACATAAGTCATAACTTCGTAGTGAGGACTTTAGTCCTTCTTACAAACAAGTTTTTTTATGGGTGATTTTACGAACATCATATAGCAATTTTATTTGATTTGTGAAAATTGAAGACACAGATCCCCGACTTCTCTAAGAAGTCGGGGATCTTGTTTTTTTACAAATAATTTCGGATTGCTATATATCTGATTATCCGCGTGCATCCAATACGGTTCGGATAAGATCCCCCCGCCTAACGGCGACCCCCTTTTTAAGGCAGGGCTGTTTCATTCCACAAGGGCAAGAAGTTTGTCAATATCATGAGAGAGAAATAAGCGTCGCAGTTGTGATAGAACTATGACCATTTCGACGGAGTATATTGAGAGCGAGCCTCCTGAGGAGGAGCTTCGCTAACGCTCTGACAATTGAAAGATTGGCTGGGGCGTTACCCAAGCGAATGGTGGAATCATCTTCATCAAGAACTACATCTTTGACCCAATGGAGGCAATTTTCGATACTCCAATGACCGCGAATACCACATGCAAAATCTTGTGCGCTACTTTTCAGGCTACTGATATAACAAACTACCTCATGGTATTGTTTCCTACCGCGTGTCCCAACTCGTTCAACTCGAATTAAAGATTTAATTCCAGTCCATCCTGAGTCTATTCCATTCAAATCATGAAAAACTTCTACAGTACGTGTTGTCAGTCTATCCCTAGTTTTTTCAGTGGCTATGTAACGACTGGTTGGCGATCGCAGTGCCGCAATGCGTTGAATATGACGATGTAGTTTTGGTTGATTGTCTTTAACAGCAATTACATAATCGTTAGCGCTGTCAATGATTAACTGGCAAGTTTTTTTTGGCAATGCAAAGAATCTAGGCTAAATACAGCATCTTTGATATCCAAAGCGACAATTAAATTTTGCACAGTTAAGATTTCGCTTTCTGACTTGTTCTCAAGCTTTGACTAGCCCAAAACCAGTCCTCTTTTCCTGGTAAATACTGAAACTATACTGACAAAATTCTGACAGGCTCTTTCGTAGGAACGTGACTGTTCCTTTAATACTTTTTCCATCAATGCTACACCACTCTGATTCCTCTAAATCAACGTAATTTTCTGCCCACTGATTAAATATTTTTACCAGTTTGTTAAAGTCTACTCCCATCACTACACGTCGTATCGTTGAATACGAAGGTACACCATGTTTTTGGATTTCAAACGTCTGGATCAATATTCGACGATGCCGTTTCACGAAATCCCCCCATGCACGATACCCAGTATATCCACTCATGGTGCCCATGATTACAAACAGCAACACCAACCACATTGGATGCCTTCGACCATCAGTTGTTCTGAAATCTTCCACAAGCTGCAGTTGTTCAATTAGAGAAGCACCCATGATTTTTTCTCCCCACAACACTTGCAATTTTACCTGTTTTAGGGAATGAAACAGCCCTGCCTTTTTAAGGGGGGGTTGGGGGGATCTTCGCGCGATAAACAAGCTAACCGAACCCTATTGCGCGTGCATCCGCATTTATCTGCGGTTTGAGTGTTACTTTGATAACTTTCGATAAAGTCATAAATAAAGTCAGAAGTTTATAGCGTTTCTCTTATCAATATTTTCACTGACTTGATGTCAGCAAATTGGCAGAATATGCTATGAAGTAAGGTTAAATTATGAAGTGGATGTAACTCAATCAATGACTGAAACTGGCATTAATATGAATGAAAAATTTACACCACTAGAATGTGATGATGATGTCATACTCCTGGAAAAAGATTCTTTTAAAGTCAGTAGATTAAAAGAATTGATAGAGGAAGAAATTAGAAAGAAATTGCAGCAGCATATTTATGAATACACAAGTTTGTATCCTGGCGTTTCCATGGTGGAATTTTTAAGTAAATTATCTATTGGTCAAAAAAAGATAAATTTGAAGGAAATTCAACACAATTATGTGACAGATTGTCAGCTTCTAAAAGTTGGTGGTCATTACTGGCAGAAAGGAAAGCTGAGAATTCAGATATGTACATCATCAGTCACTCCTTATCAAAATAAACTCTATTTAGAATTTTGTCCTGATGAACCTGTTGAGCATGACTTTATTCTCGATGAAATTTGTAAAATTGTCCAATCTGATAAATAATGAATAGGGTGGGTATTGCCCACCTTAGAAAAGTGTATAAAAAAAAATCTCAATGAACACCATCTTACATATCACCCAACATGAACAATGGGAACAAGCAAAACTCGTCAAAACGTATCGCGGTGATACCCTCGACTCTGAAGGCTTTATCCACTGTTCCACTCCAACACAAATCATCAAAGTTGCAAATACCTTCTTTCACAATCAAAAGGGATTAGTACTTCTTTATATCGACTCTGACAAAGTGAAACCTGAAATTCGCTATGAAGGAGTTGAGGACAAAGAACTATTTCCTCACATTTATGGTGCTTTGAATCTTGATGCAGTCTTTAAGGTCATTGATTTTGAACACGGTGAAGATGGCTTGTTTGAATTTCCTTATGAAATATAATAAATACTACGAGATAACGGCTCCCGCCGTCAACTTGAAGTATGTCGAAAACGTAGCTCTCAGAGTTGCTTTGCAGCAGAATTAAGTGGAGCGATCAGAACACAAGAAAATTAAAAAATAACTCTTAAGGTAAATGTGAAAATCGGATATCTGTTGTAACTTAAACAAAGTTTGAGCTAGCTAGTAGAGATAAGTATCAACAATTGAATGCTAAAAGTTACCCGCTCTCGGCTACAGCAATATAGCGTTGCTGGACTCTGTGTTGGTGTGGCGCTAGTACTTATGCTGGCGCTAATTATTGGCTTGCCATGACTTAAAACCCCTTTTCTGCGTTTTTTGGGGCGGTGATGGTAAGTGCATGGTACAAGGGCTTGAGAGCGGGGCTAGTGTCTACCTTCCTGTCTGTTCTGATTAGCGACTATTTCTTTATACAGCCAATTTATTCGCTGGTGCTCGATCTGCCCAACACTATCAGGCTCGTGCTGTTCGCACTTCAGGGAATCCTCTTTAGTGTGCTATGTGAGGCGCTACGTACTGCCAAGCGACGGGCTGAAGTGAGCTTAGAAAAGCTACAAGCGGCTGAAGTACGGTATCGTTACATTGTGGAGACGGCGGGTGAGGGTATCTGGTTATTTGATGCCCAGTTGCGTACGGAGTATGTTAATCCGCAATTGGCGCAAATGTTGGGCTATAGCGTGGAGGAAATGCTGCAGCGTCCGATTTTCGACTTCATGGATCAAGTAGCTCAGAGTAAAGCACAGCGGTACATAGCCCGATTGAAGCAGGGAATGAGACAGCGATTCGACTTTCAGTTTCGGTGTCGGGATGGCTCTAATCTATGGACGCTGGTTTCAACCACTCCAATTTTGGCTGAATCGGGAGAATTTCAAGGCGGACTCGCTATGGCGAGCAACCTGAGTGAGCGCAAGCAGATTGAAGAGTCGCTACAACTCAGAGAAGAACAGTTGCGGTTGTTTGTGGAGCATGCGCCAGCAGCTATTGCTATGCTTGACAACCAGATGCGATATATTCTTGTGAGTCAACGATGGCTGACAGATTTTCAGTTGCAGAACCAAAACATTATCGATCGCTCTCATTACGAAGTCTTTCCCGAAATTCCTGACTCTTGGCGAGAAATTCATGCTTCGTGTTTGGCTGGAGAGGTTCGCAAATGCGAAAAAGAACTATTCCCGCGTGCGAATGGCTCAATAGATTGGGTGAAATGGGAAATCCATCCTTGGCGGAACCGTGCTGATGAAATTGGTGGCATCATTATTTTTACAGAGGTGATCACAGAGCGTGTACAGGCAGAAAAAGCTCTGCAATCGGCTAACAACCGCATCAGGAAGATTCTGGAAAGCATCGCAGAAGCGTTTGTTGCCTTTGATCGTGAGTGGCGCTACACCTACGTGAATCAAGAAGCCGCACGGCTTTTGCAAAAACCACCGGAAGAACTGCTTGGCAAGCAGGTATGGAATGTTTATCCGGAATTAATCGGCAATACTTTTTATCAAGAAGCTCATCGAGCGATCGCCCAACAAGTTCCCATTGAGTTGGAGGAGTTCAGCGAGGTATTACACTGCTGGCTGGAAATTAGGGCGTATCCCAGCGCTGAAGGGCTTGCAGTTTACTTTCGCGATGTGACTGAACGCAAACGGGGACAGTCAGCACTCGAGCAAAGCGAAGCTAAGTTTAGACGCTTGTTTGAATCCAATCTCGTGGGAGTTGCTTTTTGGAATGCAGAAGGCTTCATCACCGATGCCAACGATGCCTACCTGCGTCTTG
>NZ_JBAHYJ020000111.1:0-20668 GCF_036697665.2 Scytonema sp. PRP1
TGTTAATCCAGAGAACTTCGGCTTCCTGCTGGCTTCTAAGAAGTGAGAAATGTCCCTAATTGTTACCAAGCCTAGAGTCTGGTACTTGAAGAAGAGAGATTTTCTGCTTTGACTGTTTTTGATGTTGATACAAATTGAGGGAAACCAGGAGATTACAGCAACTTTTCTCCAAAAAACTTCTACCTCTGTCGCTACTTTTGATCATGCTACCTCTCACTTCTTGTCGAGTAGAGCAAGAAGAAACAGGTAGTCTACCTGATGTTGAAGTAGATGTTGAGCCAGGAAATTTACCCGAATATGACATTCAAGGGCCTGACGTAAATGTTGGAGTGGCAGAACGGACTGTCACCGTGCCTAGAGTTGTCGTTGTACAAGAAGAACAAACTATAGAGGTGCCATACGTCGATGTTGAAGTACCTGGTGTTGAGCGGGTAGAACGCACGATTACGACTGAGGTTGAAGTACCTTCCGATGGCTACGACCTGAGTATTCAAGGCGTTTATGCAGTTAATAACGAACTGTGGGTCGTTTCTCGCCTGGAGGAAGTAGATCCCAATGTACCCCAAGCAGACGTGCGAGTCTCAGATCGGATTGTCTTGAACGCTCCCGATACTCCTGTACGTCAGTATATTATTGGCGATCGCCCAGAAGGTAGCTTCAATGAGCAATATACATTCATCGACAGTCGTGACCAGATTGTCTCTCAATTAGAGTCAGGCAGAGAACTGTATCGCCAAGATGTCAGCTAAGGTGTGATAAGTATTCGTTACGAAGATTGTAGCGCTACGCGCTCTGATTGAGACGTTTTTGTGTGAAACCACCCGCTTCGCGGGTGGTTTCACACAAAAACACGTGAAGTATGTGCGTAGCGCCATAAAGGTTGGGGATGAGGAGTTGCTTCTTTATCCCCTACTGATTGAAAGATTGATGACCTATTTGGTTCAATTCTAATTTCACATTGCGTTAAGGCGGTCTAGTTTGGACTTAGTGTTAGTATTTTCCAACCGTTTCGCAATCAGTGCGGAATAGATTTCATTGTACAAATGATAATTTTACTTACCTGCAAAATGTGAAAGTAGCATGAAATTTTGCTGCTCTTATGTTAGAAATCTTGTTTCCTCCATTGGCTAGACGAGAAACTCACTTCAGATTCCTAAAGTAAGAGTAATAGCCAGATGGTAAAAACTTTAACCCCAAAAGCCATCATTTCAATGGCTTGTTTCTTTTACTTCTTTACAGCCTAACTACTAACTACTAATGAAAAACTGCGTGAAGAAAATGAAAAAAACTAATATCTGGCAACGTCTTTTAGCAGCCACAACTCTACCTTCTCTGTTGACAATTACTTTTGGCTTTCCGATCGCTGCTGTCCAAGCAACTTCCCTTCAAAGTTCTGTCTCTCCAGTAGAAAATGGACTCTCCTGGGACGAGAGCAATGTGCAGCTAGCGCAAGCATCTGGTGTTTGTCGTCAAGTGAGTGCAAGAGGAGGGCTTTACGTCCGTGAAGAGCCAACAATTGATAGCAGAGCGCTTGGAGTCGTGCTTTACGAACGGAATGTCACGGTTTTAGATCCCCAACCAGAAAGCTGGGTGCAGGTCTCTGCACCAGTTGAAGGCTATATGTTCTCAGGTTATCTAATTCCTTGCAACCCTGTTGATCCTGAACCTTCTAATTGTCGTCAAGTCAAAGCTAGAAATGGATTAGTTGTGAGGGAGGAACCGTCCATCAACTCTGAGCAAGTGGGTGTTGTTCAAAGAGGTCGCAACGTGACTATTGTAAATCTGGGTACTGATGGCTGGGTTCCTATTCAAGTACCGCTAGAGGGTTATGTGCCAGCAAATGACTTAACCTATTGCCCGTGACGTTGAAATGCCAGCGTTGAAGCTCGTTTATATCCTGGGAATAAATGGTAGAAAGCAAAATCTATGAGTCTAACGCAACAGATCATGCTGGTTTCCTCTAGCGATATTTCTTCATCAGGGAGAGCACCCGTTCGAGAAGCATTAACGACCCCGCTAGAGATTTTGCTGTTTGTTTGGTTTACGGCTCCTTTGGGCTTTTTGTTTATTGCCTGGATCGTATTCTCTATTAAGCAATTGTTTTTCCAGCGTTCTGCTTCGCCATCCCCCGCTTTCCCTCTAGTTCAATCAGAGAGTCCTTGTTCAAACTGTCGATTTTTTAGCCAGAGTGCCTATTTGAAATGTGCGGTTCACCCCTCTATCGCTTTAACGAAACAGGCACTTGATTGCTCCAATTTCTGGGCATTGGATGATGACAAGTTTACTCAATAACCAGTATTGTTAATGGCATCTAGGTAAGCTTGTAGCCAAAACGAGGGTTAAATTTGTGCGTCTAGGGCACTGGGTAGGTTTTCTTGCTCTGGTTCTCTCTCTGTATATCCTTTGGAGAATTCGACAAGTTCTTTTACTGGCGTTTACAGCGGTAGTGCTAGCAACAGTTTTAAACCAATTGGTGAAACGCTTGGAGCGAGGGGGGCTTCACCGGGGCTTTGGCATTGTACTGTCGGTAACTACTGTACTCATTCTCTTTGCAATTTTAGTTGCACTCATTATCCCACCTTTTTTTGATCAGCTTCCTCAGTTAATTAGTGCAATTCCTCAAGGGCTGGATCAATTACGGGTCTGGTTTGAGGGGTTAAGTGAGCGAATTCCAGGGCAGGCAGAAGATAACGTTGGCATTCTGACTCGTCTCACCCAGCAACTTCCTGATTTCCTTAGTCAGTTGTTTGGCAACTTCTATGGCTTGTTTACGAACTCGATTGAAATTATTCTGAGCCTGTTGCTGGTTCTGGTTGTCACCATCATGCTGCTGGCAAGCCCAAGATCTTATCGTCGAGCGTTTTTGCTAGTCTTTCCCAGATTTTATCGTCGTCGAGTAGATAACATCCTTTCAGAGTGTGAACTGGCTCTGACGGGCTGGCTAATCGGGATTTTATTTAACATGACTGTAATTGCTGTCCTGAGCGGTTTGGGGCTATGGTTTTTGGGTGTACCGTTGCCTTTAGCTAACGCTTCTCTGGCAGGTTTGCTCACTTTTATTCCAAATCTTGGGCCGACTTTAAGCGTCATTCCTCCTGCGGCCTTGGCCCTGCTCGATGCACCGTGGAAAGCACTAGCTGTTGTGGGGCTATATGTTCTGATTCAGCAAGTTGAGAGTAATGTCTTGACTCCACTTGTGATGCGGCATCAGGTTTCTTTGTTGCCAGCCGTTACGCTGTTATCGCAGTTGGCTTTTTCTATCTTTTTTGGATTTATGGGGCTGTTGCTGGCGCTGCCTCTGCTGGTTGTAGCCCAAGTATGCTTGAAGGAAGTATTGGTTGAGGATGTGATGAACGACTGGGAAAAAGGTATAGAAAATTAGAGTTAGAGACTTTCAGGTGCTTGTAAAACAGTGACATTGATCAATGGAGTAACGTTAAAGCCCTGACTGAGCAGATGAGTCTGGATGTCGTGTGTGAGTTGAGTCTGGATCGTTTCTGGAGACTGGCTGGTGTTTTGCTGTTGTACATAAACAGTTGCCAGTAGCGTGTTTTGTCCCTGAATATCAGGACGGGTAAAGCGCACGTCTGCTTCAATCAGCATTGCCAATCCACTTTCATCTACGACCGTTTTAATGTCTGCGGTTGCGCGTTGAGTAATGCTAGAGCGCTGTAAATCTGGAAGGCTAGAGAATTGCCAGGTGAGTAAGCTGGCGATCGCCACCCCAGTTACCGTTAAAATTGCTGGGAATGCCCATGCCTTTCCTCGTTTATAGCGTGCGCCCTGAGCAGATATGCCATACAGGCGAAATACGATCGCTGCTGAGAGATTGATTCCCACCAGTTGCAGCAGCAGTACAAACACCCCGTTGATCGTCAGATCCATCGCCCCATCACACCTGCCATACCTACCAGCCCAGCCGGGGGAGCTAAAGAAGCGGCGATCAACATTCCTGTTGCTGCACCCGAAACCAGGCTACTGCGTTCAGATTGCACCAGGTTGAGCGCACCTGCCGCACCTGCCACTACGGGCAAAAGCACAGCAACGGCAGAAATTGTGCTGGTGGCAGCCATTTGCTCGGTGATGACTTGCTGCCGCAGCCCAAAGCTGAGAAATGCAGCAACGGCGATTGCTACTGCCAATGCAGCGAAATAGCGTACCAAACTACGACCCAGTAAATGGCGATCGCCCCGTGCCGTTGCCAGGGCCACATTCATCGCTGGCCCAGCAAAGGGAGCAATCAGCATAGCTGCCACTAAAAGATAGGACGTGTTGGTAAACAGCCCAATCCAAACGACAACGCCTGCTGCCGCAGCATATCCCAAAAAGCCCTTCCAGGAACCCACGCTTTGCAGTCCAGAGAGAAACACTTCAATCGGGCTACGGGCTGCTACATCGGTGACTTGCTGTGCCGCTTCATCTGCTGGTGGCTGGAGGGTCAACACGCCCCGAGGATTGAGGGTGATTTGTAAGTTTGGTATCCCTTCCAGGGCTTCTAGTAACCCTTCAACTTTGCCGTTGGAGACATGAATCGTTACCAGATCTGTAGGTTGTTTGCTGCCCGTTGCTTCAACTAAGGATAATGTCAGTTCGGCTTAAGCAAAAGCAGGCAAAGCAGCATCAATGAGCAGGGAGGGCTTCTTGGGTTGGTGGCAGTAGGCGATCAACCCACAGACTAAGTTGACCAGGCAGTTGACGGGGGAGCGATGGCGGGAATGCTCAATCTGAGAAATGTTCTTAAGCTGGTCAATTACAGATTCAATGACCGCTCGTCGGCGCAGCAGCAGCTTATCACTCAACACCATCAGGCGGTTCTTCATGTTCCGTTTGAGCTTGGTGATCAGTTGGATGCCGGAATGCTGCCATAGTTGGAGGGCTAGTTTTTGGGAGACATAGCCCCGGTCGCCAAACACTTTGCCGAAGAGCCGTTGGAGAAGGTGGGGGACAGGCTTACGGTCATCCACATTACCGGGAGTCAACTGGACGTTGAGTAACTCTCCTTGCTCATTGATAACCAAATGCAGCTTGAAACCAAAGAACCAGTCTACGGAGGTTTTGCCTCGTGCGGCTAATGGGTTGAATACTTTGTGAGAGGCAATCCGACGATTATGGCAGACCTTAATACTGGTCGCATCGATGAAGCTCAGACCCGTACACTTGCCAAAGCAATGCCGCAAGTAGGCACATAAAGGAATGAGGGCTGATGGCATCCATTCCACAAAGCGGTTGTAGCTGACCAATCCGGGAAAGGCTTTACGCCAATAGCGACAGACTAACTGATTATAAAACCACTTGAAATTGCGGTATGCCGACTGATGGAAGGCAATCAGAATCGTCATAATTTCACTAAGGCTCAGACGACGCGACCGCTGCCTCCTCTGTAAGCCGTCACCTAATAGTTGCTGCTGCCATTGAGGTTCAAACCACTGGCAGAAGTCATCGACATGACAGAACAGGGATTCTAGACTAAGCATGGGGCGGTTAGATAAGTTGAGAACTAGGTACTTTCAACTCTATCTATTTCGCCCCTCCTTATCCCGAACTCACGTTAAGGATAGGTTTGCCCCATCATGAGCTTTAGCCGTAGCCAAAACATCTTTTCCATATCCGCGTGGCACTTGTATCAGTAGTTGGCGCATGGTACGGTTCCTCCTGTGCGATCGCCTGACGTATCATCACTCACTCCAACTCATATCCATATTTTTGAGGAATGATAGTTTGTTGCTTAATGCAAAGTTCTTTGATCAATCAGAGTGTGATCATCGAGTCCATCGCCTCGGCTTGTAGTTTGGCTAGAGGCTACACTGTCCCAAGTCCAGCCATCTTCTTGCACAAGCGCTAGCAAAAGCTGTCGGCGTTTCGTTAAATGTTTGATAGATTCCCAAAACTCGCGATCGCTCACTGTTGGAATGCCCAAACCACGCAGCAAGTGAAGGGGAGGTGGAGGTGGATTTTCAGATGCAGGTTCAATGTAAGCAGATGTCAATGTTCTTAGAAAAGCTGCATTTACCCGTCTTATGGGTCTCAGTGCGGCTGGATCAGGTTGGGCTGATGGCTTGACTCCATATTCTAGTAACGTCAATGCTTCATCAAACGCCACAAAACTCAAGACTGAAGCTTTAGACCGTTCAACACTATGAAAGTAGTGAAGAATTGGATAAGTGAGATGTTGTTCTCCTTGCAAGGCGATTTGAGTAGCTAATGAGATCAAATGCTGGTCAAACTGTCCAAAGCCTTTACCATTCCAGGCTCTTGCAATGATTTCATCTGGCGTTCCACCTAGAGAGGAGATATAAACGGCTAGCTGGCGCTTTTGAGTGGCTGCCGAGACAACCGGAATGAGATATGAAATCGTCAACGATATCATCACAAAACCATTAGCTGAGGCTGCTGCGGTTGCTAGTTGCCAAAAGACCCCGTTGGGCTGGTAATCTCCCATACCCAGCGTAGAGAGTGTGTAACCGACAAAATAAATTCTCTCCCAAACGCTGGCTGGCTGTTTGCTTGAAGCATTTACCACAGTCAAATCTGACGCATTAAAGATCAGCACCCATCCCACTAAAATCAGGCTAAACCAAAGGAGGGCTGTCGTGACTAGAATGACCCAACCTGTGAACAATAACAGTCGATGATTTGAGCGCTGATGATGAATTTTCAATGCAAGTCGCCATAGCCCAGCAGATACCCGACTGGTTAAAGGACCGCCCCCTCCAACAGTCAACGTTGTGATTAAGATATCGAGCATGACAAATAGGATAATCAGAATTCCTAGAATCAGTAGTGCGGTTGACATAAATAGAGTTGCAAATGGACACTAGAAACGATATAAAAAGCTATTGCAGCGGCAAGCGTAAGGTAAACACACTGCCTTTTCCTAATTCGCTTTTGACTTGAATGCTGCCGCGATGGATGCGGGCGATCGCTTGAGCAATCGGCAACCCTAACCCTGAACCTCCGGTGCGGCGCGATCGCTCCTGTTCTACTCGGTAAAAGCGATCGAAAATCCGAGTCTGATCTTCAAGCGCAATTCCCACCCCTGTATCTTGCACTTGGATTAGCGCATATGGGTCAACTCGATCCAGAATAACGGTGACTTTTCTGCCTTCTGGCGTTGCCTGGATTGCATTACTGATCAGGTTAGAAACTAAGCGATAAAGTTGCCCTTCATTTCCCAAAACGTAGACGGGTTGCTGAACCTGTATTTTCAACGAGAGTTGAACACCTGCTTCAACGGCCAAAAATGCCAACTCTTCAACCAGGTCACTCACCAGGTTATTTAAGCAACACAGTTGGTGCTGTCCTGCTAGTTCGCGTCTATCAATTCGGGCCAACAGCAATAGGTCTTTAATTAACTGGGAGATCCGTGCAGTTTGTCGCTGAAGAACGGTAATGGTTTCTCGATCTGCCTCAGTAGAGCCTTCAGATTTCTGGTAGAGTCGGAGATCAGCTTCAATCGTTGCCTCCATTGCGGCAAGAGGGGTACGAAGCTCATGAGCAACATCAGCCGTGAACTGCTGCATATACTGATAAGACCGATAGACAGGCTGCATTGCTAGCTCTGACAACCACCAACTGGTCACTCCAACCAGCACTACAGCAATCGGGCAACCGAGCAACAGCATCCAGCGTAAATCTTCTAGATTTTCATCTAAGTCTTGAAGCGATCGCCCCACCTGCACATATCCCCAAACTTCATCCTGCAAATGCAGTGGCAAGGAAACCTGACGGTAGCGATTTTTTTGAGCATCTGTAACCGTTCGCCATTGCTGATCTCCTGGAGTAATTGCTAATTCTTTTAGTTGGATGCCACCAACCATAATTGGGTTTCCATCGGGGTCAAGCAACCGAATATAGTAATCAGCAGGGGATGCCAGATTAGTTAAAGGCGGTTGGGCTTCTGCTATGGCGGGTAAGCACTCTGCCTTAGGCAGACAAACTTCGAGATAGTTCGCAAGTTGGCTCAACCGCTCGGGTTGCTCAAGAATTGGCTCAATTTGCTGCGCCAAGATTCCTGTCACCGATTCGAGTCCGCGATCAATCGTTTTGCCATAGGCTTCTGCAATCACGCCGTAGGTGCCAAACCCAAACAGCGCTAAAGTGCAGCCCATCACCCCAGCATACCAACCTGCTAACCGCAGACGAGTTTGATGGAATAGGCGATCTTGCTGCATATCGGGTTGACAAAGAACAATGGTAAAAAACTTCTACCGACCAAAGTATGCAATCCAACCCACTTTTTTACCTCTCTCTGAAGGGGTGCGGCTGAAGCTCTCATCAAAGGAGCAGACGTGCGATCATTGGGTTTTATCAATTGCAACAGCTTTAGTGACATAGATGATCTAAAAGATTGTGCGATCGCACTAAAGGTGCAAGGGGATGAGGAAATGGGGTGGGCCATTTCCCTCTAACCGTTTGGCAGCAAATGGCAGCAAGAATTTGTGTCTATTTCATGCTGATTTCATAATTTTGTGTCACTCATTAAGTTGTAAGGAGTGAGCAGTAGAGTTTGCAGTAGGGTTTAAGGTTTCTCTTGTTCAGCAGGTTGAGCGAAGCCGAAACCCGAACTGTGCAGGTCGCTTTAATGAAGCGTTCCTAACTATATACCGAGTTCAATAGAAGTTTATGTCTCCTCCAGTTCATTCACATCCTGTTAATAAAACACCTACGCCTGCTAATGAACCAATTCATCGAAAACGAAGAAGTGGGTTAGGTGCCTCTCTGGTTCTGTTGCTGTTGCTCCTTGTTGCCTTGGGAACCGTTCTAGAGTATTTTGGCGTGATCAATTTGATTGCTGGCTTTGGTCGCAGGGGTAGACCTTATATCCATTTAGGAACGTGGCAAGCCGCCGAGTTAACGGCAGATGTCCCTGAAGACTTTTGGGCAAGTGACTCCATCGAAGCATTGGCAGAGCAGGGCATTATTCGAGGGTTTCCCAATGGCGAGTTTCGCCCCAGTCAGCCTGTGACTCGCGCTGAGTTTGCGACGATGTTGGATACTGCCTTTAACTCGTCACCAACCCCAGAGTTTGCTCGTTCGGTGTGGGCGTTTTTAAGCCCTGATGAAGAACAATTGACGGGTGGCTTTAGCGATGTGTCTTCTGATTATTGGGCGGCTTCGGCGATCGCCGATACAACACAGGCTGGATTTTTCAGTGGATTTCCTAACGGTGAGTTTCGCCCAGAGCAGCCTATTTCAAAAGCCGCTTCACTGGTGGCGATCGCCAACGCTCTGGACTTAGATCCGGCTACTGCCATGCGTGATTCACTCTGGTATTACCAGGATGCCGCTGAGATTCCTGAATATGCCAAAGAAGACGTTGCTGCTGCGATCGAAGCTGGCGTTTATTTAGGAGATTTTTCTGTCGGGTCTATCCAACTCCAGCCCAACCAGCCATTGACGCGGGCAGAAGCAGCAGTTCTAATTCATCGGGCTTTGGAACAGGGGCTTGGAAATTCCTTTTAAGTCAAGATCCTGTTTTACTCCATCTCTTCTACATCCAGTTCAACAATCTTCTCCATCTAATCTTTTGCTATTAGCATCAAGTTTTCTAGGTCGAGCATTTCAGATAAAAATGAAATCAGCATGAAACTTTCTCAACCTTTAAGACAGAGATGTTTAATCTGTCGCAGGCGTGAAGGGAAAAATGCCTTAGCTCCGTACATTAAGGTAGCCGGGAGAACTTTAGCTAATCAGATATTTGAGCTGGAGATTAAGAGAGCAGTTTAGAGAGAAGCTATGAATTTAGAGATATCTACAGCTTGGTCTAAAGTGCAGGAAATGATTAATGGTGCGATCGCTCTGCTACCCAACATTGTTTTAGCACTCGTTGTCTTCCTTCTCTTTGTATTTGTAGGAAGATGGATTAAAAGGCTAGTCAAACGATTAACTCGCAATCGCCGTCAGGCTCGCAACCTGGGCATGGTGCTGGGACGCTTAGCTCAAGGCTTGACAATCCTGTTGGGTTTATTTGTAGCGTTATCCATTGTCATTCCTACCTTTAGAGCAGGTGACTTAGTGCAACTGCTGGGGATTAGTGGAGTTGCGATCGGTTTTGCCTTCCGAGATATTTTGCAAAACTTCCTGGCAGGGATCTTGATTCTCTTGACCGAGCCTTTTCAACTGGATGACCAAATTGTGTTTAAAGAGTTTGAAGGAACGGTTGAAAATATTGAAACTCGCGCCACGACCATTAGAACCTATGATGGTCGTCGCATTGTCATTCCTAATGCTGAGCTATTCACCAACTCAGTCACAGTCAACACCGCTTTTGATAATCGCCGTTTGGAATATGATATCGGTATTGGCTATGGAGACGATATCGATCAAGCCAAGCAATTAATTTTGGAATCGATCGCCAGCGTAGATGGCGTTTTGAACAGTCCTGCGCCTGATGCTCTCGTTATGGAGTTAGCAGGGAGTTCTGTGAACATTCGTGCCCGTTGGTGGATTAAACCACCCCGCCGCGCCGATGCTCTTGATATGCAAGATCAAGTGCTAACAGCCATTAAAAATAAACTGACTGCGAATGGCATCGATCTGCCTTTCCCAACTCAACAAGTCCTTTTCCACGACCAAACTGAAGAAACTGATGGCGATCGCTCTCACCAGCGTGAAGGTTGGCCCGCAGGCAAACGTAAGTCACCCAAACCTCGGAGTATCAGTGGTTCTCTACGGCAGTTGGCTGAAATGCGATCCCAGCGAAACGGCAGCAACCATAGTCAAACAACAGATGACCTGTAACGAGTGTCACGGTTAACTGCGGCTTTAATAACGAGCAGTTCACCCTCACGTTGTAGCTGACTCATCTGAAAACGGCTGTAAGTTAGAGTTAAAGCGATAGCCTACACCATAAATCGTCTCGATTAGACTATTATTGCTGTCTTCTAACTTGCGTCTGAGTAAACGAACCTGAGCGGCAACTACGTTACTGATCGGTTCCTCATCCACTTCCCAAAGTTGGTTCATAATCTGATCGCGGTTGACGATCTGGTTGGGATGCTTCATAAAATATTCCAGCAGTTGAAATTCTTTGATAGTGAGTGGAATAACTTCTTTTTCGTTATCAGTGGCAGCTTGGCGAGTGACCGAATGAGTACCATAGTTAAGTGTGAGATTTCCAACCTGGAGTTTGGGCGGTTGAAGTTGCGGCGATCGCCGTCGTAGTGCCCGCAGTCGAGCGAGCAGTTCCGGCATTTTGAAGGGTTTGACCAAATAATCGTCTGCACCTGCATCCAGTCCAATGATCTTCTCCTCCATCCGATCTTTTGCGGTCAACATCAAGATTGGAAGCGAACTGTGATTTGCTCTCAGACGCTTGCACAATTCCAACCCTGACATTCCTGGCAGCATCCAATCAATAATTGCCAGGGTGTATTCTATCCACTGAGTTTCCAGGTAACTCCAGGCTTGATTTCCGTCCAGAATCCAGTCCACTACATAGGTTTCCTGATTAAGCACCTTTTTAATGGCTGCGCCCAAATCTGGTTCATCTTCGATCAGTAAAAGTCGCATTTCTCTAAATATTCCATTTATTTGTTAATTGCCTTCTTTATTTATAAATACTTATGGATGGATATTTTATCTATATTACGTTACTAGTTTTCTATATGAGCATTTCATATAAAAATGAAATCTGCATGAAACTTTGGTCACTCAAGAGTTTGAAATCTTTCTTCCTCCATTAGCTAGAAGTGGCGATCGCTTGCAACTTATACACTCTGACTGAGTGCCGCGACGAAAAAACGACGGAAGGAAAGCCCCAAACAGATATTTCTAAGGCGACAAGAAAATGAGTAGCCAAAATGACTATAGTTCATCTCCGACCGCCGAGCATCAAGAGGATAATACTCAACGGATACCTAAACCCCCCCAAGGGTGGCAGCGTTTTCTGTGGCTAGGCCCTAGCTTTATCTGGATGCTATCGGCGGCGGGATCTGGAGAACTATTATTTACCCCTCGAATAGCTGCTTTTTACGGCTATTCTCTCCTATGGGCACTCCTGGCTGCTGTAATTCTAAAGTGGTTTATCAATGGTGAGATTGGACGTTTTACCGTCTGTAGTGGAACGACCATCCTGGAAGGTTTTAGGCGACTGCCCGGCCCTAAAAACTGGGCAATCTGGTTAATTTTAGTTCCACAAGTTGTCGTTGCAATTTCTACCGTTGCTGGACTCACGGGAACTGCCTCTACTGCATTGATTTTGGTGACAGGAGGAACGATTCAACTCTGGACTGTGATTATTATCCTTGTAACCGCTGCGATTGTTTTTCTAGGGCAATATGAAGGGGTAGAGAAAATCTCATCTTATATCGGAATTGCTCGAACCATTGCCGTGGTTGCTGCGGCGGCGGTTGTTTTTCCCAACTTTGGAAAACTAACCTCTGGATTGGTGCCCCAAATTCCATCGGATGTCCGGTATGACGAGATTCTACCCTGGTTAGGGTTTATGCTGGCAGGTGCCGCAGGACTGATGTGGTATTCCTACTGGGTTGGGGCGAGAGGCTATGGAGCCGCAGCCCTTAAGCAAGAAGAACCCATTGATTTTTCTCAAGTGGGGCGTGAAGAACGGCAGCGCTTGCAGGGATGGACAATGCAAATGTTGCTATCAAATACCCTGGCTGTGATAGGGGCACTGCTAGCAGCTTTAGCGTTCTTGATTTTGGGAAGTGAGTTATTGCGTCCTCAAGGTCTTGTTCCTCAAGAAGATCAGGTTGCCGAAACCCTGGGAAGCTTGCTGGGTGATTTGTGGGGGCCGTTTGGCTTCTGGTTTATGATTGCGATCGTGTTCATTACGTTTTGCAGCACGACGCTTTCAGTGCAAGATGGATTTGGTCGTATGTTTGCTGATGGAACACAGATCATTTTGCAAGGATTTGGAGTGCGTGGTCGTTGGGTAAATGAGAAGTTTCTGCGGAAGTTTTACATCGTGCTGCTTTTGGCATTGCTGCCGATCGCCATCTACCTATTCTTCGGGCAACCTGTGGGCTTACTGCAAATGGCAGGGGCGATCGAAGCGGCTCACATTCCCATTGTCACTGGGCTAACCCTATATCTGAATCACCGCATGTTGCCTAAAGAATTGCAACCCTCGACATTTACCTTTAGCGCAACCGTAATTGCTGGGCTGTTTTTTGCAGTGTTTGCGATTATCTATCTTTACCAACTCATTGCTCAACCCAGTGGCGGCTAAATTTACACAGCCTGAGTCTGTAGATTGAGTTGGAATACACAAAAATTGAGACATCACACAATAGATTAGTGAGCTTATATGGCTATAGCAACTAAACCAGCTTCTAATTGCATCGCGGTCGTGTTTGACTTTGATGATACGCTCGTACCGGATACAGTTGATAGCTTATTGGAAAGCTGCGGCATCGACTCTGACACATTCCGACAAGAGCGAATACAACCGCTAGTTGAACAGGGATGGGACAAAATTCTAGCCAGGTTTTATGCTCTGATTGAGGAGTCTCAGCAGGACAGCCAGCACAAAATCACCAAAGATTCTCTAGCGAAATTTGGGCAACAGTTGTCTCCGTTTGAAGGTGTGACTGAGATGTTCGATCGCCTGCGTCAGCGTGCCCATGAACTGAATCCAGATGTTGAGTTAGAGTTTTATCTGATTACCTGCGGCATGGTGGAAATTGCTCGCCACAACTGTATTGCTCCATACTTCAAGGCAATGTGGGGCTGCGAGTTTCACTATGGTGAAGATGGCGGTGTAGATTTTTTAAAGAAAATAGTCACTCATACGGAAAAGACGCGCTATCTCTTTCAGATTTCTAAGGGCATCGAGCATCACAAAGATGATGGTCAAATGTTTGTCTATCGAGATATAGCGCCCGAAGAATTGCATGTACCGCTCAATCAAGTCATTTATGTGGGTGATGGGGCTTCTGATATTCCCTGTTTTTCTGTTTTAAATCAGGAGGAGGGCATAGCGCTTGGAGTTTATAAAGATCAGACTCCTGAAGAATGGAGCGAAGTCGCTAACATCAGCCAAAGTCAGCGAGTCGCGAATTTGGCTCCTGCCGATTATCGAGAAGACTCTGAACTGTTGCAGTCATTGATGTTAGCGGTCGAAAGGATGTGTAAGCAAATCGCCCTACACCAGTTGAGTGTTGGCGAGTAAAGAACGGCATCAAACCCTAAAAGGAACTGATTAAAGCGATGACACAACCAAATTGCATTTGAGCCTGCCCCTAATCTATACCTCTATTCTGCAACGCCCGTTTCCCAGCATGGCTGAACACAAGCTGTAAGCGCTCGTTAAAAGTTTTGATCTGGACAGAACCCTCAGATGCTTTTTGGGGTGAATCATCGGAGTACATTGAGTAACTCCCTCTCCAGGAAACATCTGCACTAGAATTTTACCCCAATAACTACCCCAATCTATTCCAAAAAGACCCCAAAACCAGAACGGATGTATGGTAGTCCTTGAAAGTGAAAAGCCCCAAATCGCTTGGATTCAGGGCTTTTTTATCTATCTGGATGCCAGGACGGGATTGAATCCCCGGACACGAGGATTTTGAGTCCTCTGCTCTACCAACTGAGCTATCCCGGCTAGCTGTTTTTCAGCGCCTAACTAGGGTAACAAACTTACCAATGCTTAGCAAGAGTTTGGAGTCTAAAAATTTGATGCGGGCGATCGCTTCATCTAACTGCCATTGGAATTCCACGTTTTTGGCAGGATTACTGGATTGGCGGGAGAAAGACTATCGAGCCATTCTGTGCTTTAAATTGGGATAGCTTGTTAGAGTCGTCAGGCAAGTTTGCTTAACCAGGTCAATAGCGTCATCAGATGGGGAAACCCTAAGCCAAGAAAATGTCTGAGCCAACGGAGCAGCTATCGACAGAGATTCCAGAAGTTTTGCCCGGTGTCCGGCTCAACCAGGAGCAGTGGCAGGCGCTACAAGACCTGGAAGATTTTGTGTGCAGTAAGCGAAAGCTGTATTTACTGACGGGTTATGCTGGCACGGGAAAGACAACATTACTCCAGGCGTTGATCAAGCGCATTCGAGAAGGCGATCTAAAAAAGAAATCGCGTGAGCCTTACACTATTGTCTTTACTGCCTTTAGCAACAAGGCAACGAAGGTTTTGGAGCGCATGTCTGACCAGTGGGGGTTGGGCGTGGACTGTATGACCTGCTGCAAGCTGCTGGGGTTAAAGCCAGATATCGACCAGAACACCGGGAAACAGGTTTTTCGACCGGACTACAACGGTGAAAACAATTTTGATAAATACCGTTTGGTGATTGTAGATGAAGCCTCCATGATCAGTGAGGACATGTGGCTGCTGTTGATGGAAGCGGTGACAAATTTGTATAAGCGAACGCAAATTTTATTTGTGGGTGATGTAGCTCAGTTGCCACCTATTAATGAACATGAATCGCTGGTGTTTAGCAAAATCTATGAGCGTTCAGAATTGACCGAGGTGGTCCGCTATGGCGGGGCGATCGCCGTTCTAGCAGAAACCATTCGCAATGACTTAACTCGTGGACAGCTTCCCCGGTTTGAGACAGATACTAATGGCGATCGCACTGAAGGTGTATTTGTGGTGAAGGCGCGAGAGTGGGAAAAACTGTTGATTCGAGCCTTTCAAAGTGAGTCTTACCGCAAAGATCCGGACTATGTACGGGCGGTGGCATACACTAACGCCAGGGTGAATCAGTTAAACGCGAAGATTCGGGCAGCAATCTATGGTGCAGATGCGGCACGGTTTGTGCCAGGAGAACGGTTGGTTGCGAATGCGCCTTACCTGTTTTACGACAGCCTGATTTTGCAAAACTCTGGTGAATGTGAGGTGCAGGAAGTCAGAACGGGAAAGGATGGGCCGTGGCACGTCTGGTATCTAGAAGTCATAACAGATGAAGGCAAAGAGAGAAATCTGACCGTGTTACATGAGTTGAGTCAGCTTGAGTTTGTGCAAAAGCTGGATGCCTACGCTAAAGAAAAGCGCTGGCGTGAGTTTTGGGATTTGAAAGGACTGTTTGCTGACTTAAGTTATGCTTACTGCCTGACGATTCACAAGTCCCAAGGCTCCACATTTCAGAATGTGTTTGTAGATGTGCCCAATGCTTTGAGGAACCGCAATATTCGAGAACGCAATCAGTTACTTTATGTTGCTGTAACACGGGCTGCTCAGCGGCTATTTATTTATTGAGTGATTTACCCGTTTACGCCGATTTATCTGGCTAAAGGTGAGTAATCCGATTAGAGCGATCGCTCCCACAATTGCTGTAACCCAAATAGCGGGAGTGTTGAGTTGACGAATGGCGATCGCTACGTATGCCCAAACAAACACCAACGTGAAAGCAACATCCGTGCGTTGAACTGCCACAATACCAGCAATGATTGCACTCACGATCAGCATGATCACCGTCCATCCAATATCGCTGATTCCCCATCCTGTCCAACCGTTGCTGTAGAGCGCAGAGGCAACATTTACCACCGTTGCTACCGAAATCCAGCCCAGATAAACACTAAAAGGGACAAATGCCTGCCACTTGTGGCTTCTGGAGGCTTTGATATGACCAATTCCCAACTGGAGATAGGCCGCAATGAGTGACAGCAAAATGCCCAACATGGCAACCACGGATAGCCAAAACAGTTGCGTTGTAAACAGATACACCCAAATGATTTGAGCGACGCAGGCAATGATCAAAAAACCACTGGCACGACGAATCCGTGGCTCATTTCGGTGACTTGGACGGAGTTGATAAACGCCATAAGTGATTAACCCCACATAAATGAGTCCCCAAATCGCAAAAGCATAACTTGCTGGCGTGATTTGCACGCCTTGCAGGACAGTATTGGCAATTTCACCAATATTTAGCCCTTCAGGTGGAAAGAAGTTGGATAATGCATTAACGGTGAGTGTGGCAAGAATGGCAATGAGTGTGGCGATCGCCAACCCCATTCCAGAATGGTTTGATGCAGATGCTTTCATACGCCCTCAACTAAGTCCTACTTCTAATCCTGCCTTGTTCAGTGAGAAATCACACCTATCCAAGTGGCGATCGAGTGTGTTTTGGGGCTGGAAAAACCCCGGCAAACAGAGTTTACTTCCTCAACCCCTGGAAGCTTGCAAAGAAGCATTCTGCAAGTTTATTCCTTAATTAGATTCAGAATGTTATAGTACAGATGAACTCACTGCTGGCCTGGTTGATTTAGCAAATCATTCATTCTTAGAAACGGGCTTCGAGGAGCGTAATTTGCTTCATTTCTGAAAGCAACTTTGTGAGGAAATGGGTCATGCCACAGATTTAAGTGGTTGGAAAGATGGCAAATCTGCTGCTAATTGAAAGTCCTGGCAAGTTGAAGAAACTAGGTCAGATATTGGGCCCTGGCTGGATTGTGAAAGCCAGTATGGGGCACATTCGAGAGTTGGCAAATGATGGGGAAGATGCCCTGGGGTTTGATTTAGAGGGAACCCAAATTCACTGTCGCTATGAGCCAAGGGATGCCCGTGCAAAGAAAGTACTGGCTGAACTGCGGCAGGCGGTGAAACAAGCGAATACGGTTTACATTGCAACTGACCCCGATCGCGAGGGAGAAACGATTGGCTGGCACCTCCAACAAGAGTTGCGGCTAAAGAATCCCAGACGGGTGGTGTACAGCGAAATTACGCCAGCAGCGGTACAGCAAGCGATCGCCCATCCCCGCACTTTAGACCAAGCTTTGATTGCCGCAGGTCGGGCCCGTGACTGTTTGGATAAGCTGGTAGGCTACAAAGGTAGCAGGCATGTGGTCTGGCAGCTTAACAACGGCGCAAAATCGATGGGGCGAGTCCAGAGTGCAACGCTGCATCTGCTTTGTCTACGAGAACGAGAAATCCAAACCTTCAAGCCTGAAGATTATTGGAGCGTTTGGGTGAGCTATCGGGAAGGGTTCAAGGCTTTCTACCGCAGTAAACTTCCCATTCGCCGTGGGACTGGACAAGCCTCAAATCAATCTTCAGGAGAGTCCTCAGATGATGCCTCTACGAGTGAGGACAGCAAACCTAAACAGGAATCGGAGCGAGTTACAACTCAAGCAGAAGCAGATCGACTGGTGGCGATCGCCCGCTCTACGCCTCATCAGGTTGTGAAGGTGGAAGGAAAGGTTGTGTATCAGTCGCCGCCTGCACCGTTTATCACTTCTACTTTGCAGCAGGCAGCAGGCACTAAGCTGCGGTTTAGCCCTGAAAAAACCATGAAAGTGGCGCAGTCACTTTATGAAGCGGGTTACATCACTTACATGCGAACGGATTCAGTGGTACTTGCTGCTCCCTTCTGTCAGGCAGTGCGACAGTACTTGGAGCAGCATGACCCGACTAATGTACCTCAACGCACCGCAAAACATCGTGCCGTTAAGGGCGCACAGGAAGCCCACGAAGCCATTCGCCCCACGGATGTAAACCGCGTTCCACCCCTTGCAGCATCGGCAGATGAGGCGAAGCTGTATGAGCTAATTTGGAATCGGGCGATCGCCTCTCAGTGTTGTCCGGCACGTCTACAAAAAACTCGTGTAATTACACAATCGGGTACTGCCTTTTGGGAAGCTAGAGGGCAGGTTCTGGAGTTTGCAGGCTACACCCGCTATTGGAATAATCTCAGCGCTGATGCCCAACTGCCACCGCTGCAAATCGGGCAATCCCTACAGCTTCAAAAAGCTCAGGCAGATCAAAAGCAAACTCAGCCTCCACCCCGCTACACTGAACCCAAACTGGTGCAGTTGATGGAGCGACAGGGAATTGGGCGACCCAGCACCTATGCACCGACCATCAAAACCTTGCGAGAGCGAGACTATGTGCAGCTTTTGCAGGGCAAACTTCAACCAACGCCGCTGGGTTTAGATCTGGATGCTGCTTTAGAAAAACTGTTGCCTGACCTGATTCAACCTGCTTTCACTGCCCAAATGGAGACGGCTCTGGATGCGATCGCCTCTGGACAGCAGGAATGGCAAACCTATCTCACCAGTTGGCATCGAGATTATTTTGCGCCAGCGATTGTGAAAGCTCGACAAGCGATCGGGTCAAGTGACTTTAAAGCCACTCATCTTCAGAAAACTCACCTTAGTGAGACCCAGTTAACTGCCTCTCCTAAAAAGTTTGCTTCTCACACTAAGAAAGTTTCAGCCGAAACACCCCACGCTAAAACAACTCAGCAGTCTAAAGTGGCTTGTCCGACCTGTGGGGAGTTAATGCACAAAATACCTTCTCGCTCCAAAAAGCTAAAAGCGAATCACTTTCTTAAATGTGCCAAACCCGGTTGCGCCACGGTCATGTTTTGGAACTCAAATGCTAAGAAATATGAGTTGCCCTACAGCCAACGAACCCCCGATCCAGAAGCTTTTACAGACTATCCTTGTCCGGTTTGTGGAGCGTTGTTAGAGCGCTATGCTTACACCAAAGAAGGGCAGGAAAAAGTGATGTTGCGCTGTTCTTTAATTGAGAATCGCAAAGGAAAGTGTAAAGAGGTTGCCTTTTTTCAGGGAAGGGATGGTTTCTGGTCGCCTAAGTTTGGTGTGTTGAACACCTGAGTAAAGTTGCTATACAGCAGTGGCACATTGCACCACTGCTGTGTATCGTGCTTAGGACACTCCAAATTAGGAAGATTGCTTTTTTGAAGCAATTGCAATTGGAGTAATTCTAAAACAGTGAGTGTTATGCAACTTTTCCGTTCGAGGAAATCTTCTCCTTAAACAATTTACCTGCGCTGAATGCAGGAACGCGGGTTGCTGGAATTTTGATCGTTTCTCCGCTCTTAGGGTTACGGCCTTCACGCTCTTTGCGATCGCGAGGTTCAAAGGTGCCAAAGCCAACCAGCGTCACTTTTTCACCCTTAGCCACAGCGTCCTGAATTGTGTCAAACAAAGCCGTCAAAATCTGATCGGCTTCTTTTTTGGTTACACCCGCTTTTTCTGCAACCGAGTCAATCAAGTCACCTTTATTCATGAAATACAGTCCTCACAAGCATTTCAACTGTTTGAAGTGAATTGTAGTGCAAATGTACAGAAATGACTCACTTTTCGCAGAAATTTTTATATAGAGCGGGTTTCAGAAGTCATTGCAATGAATAATCGTTCCGTTAAAGGCTTGAACTGTAGGAGGAGTAACCAGTAACCCACGGGGCAGGACTGTCGAATTTTCTGAAAAGGCTGTAAACTTTTATTAAGGTTTATAGAATAGCAAGTATGACAACCAATCTTGGGTTTGGAAAAACGCAGTCTCAGCCTCAAGCTAAAGCCTCTAAGCGATCGCAAGAACGCGCTAAGGCGGCTCAAGAGCTTGACCGGATGAGGTCTGACGGAATTCCAGAATTTGAGGTTTATATTCGCATTCAAGGCAAGAAAGGCTGGTACTCCGTGGGGGCAATCGCGGTAAACAGCTCCAGCCAAATCAATGAGGCAATCTTCGGCAGTCAAGCCGACCTGCTTCAAGGCGCTTTCCGCCTTTATCCTGTGTTGCGGAAACATCAGCAGCATTTGGAATATGGCTACCGCTTGAAAGAGTTCAAAGATGAACCAATTCAGCTAGCAGTGCCACCCCAACCTGGCGTAACCAGTGGAATTACAAATGCTCTAAATCAGGTGAAAGACCGCTTCTCATTTTTACTGAAGGGCAAGTAGCCAAAGGAACTGAACCCATTCTAGTGATGCATTTTGAAGGGGCGTTTTAAGGAACGTC
>NZ_JBAHYJ020000011.1:0-20440 GCF_036697665.2 Scytonema sp. PRP1
ATAGCGGGTATAAACTGATAAATCTGAACCCTGTTGTTCAAAAGAATACTGAGTGGCAGTCGAAGAAGTGAGAACTGCCCGTCCTTCTACGGACTGTGGTTTTTTAGTCTCTACCAGTTGGTTCTTGATATCCAAACTGCCATCATCTTTCGCCCTCATACCTTCAGCAAATGCACCGCTAAAGCAACAGTCAAGAATAATAACCTGTCGCCGCGAACGGCTATTTTCCATGACATCGTGTATCAAGCTAGCAGCAACAGCGGTCGTTCTGACCAATTCTCCCTTAGCGTTTTTGCGGGTTTGGTGAGTTGCTAGGTAAAGCCTGCCGCTATCATCTTTAATACCATGACCAGAAAAATACAGTAGCACCAGGTCATCCTTTTGCCTATTGAAGAATAGCGCTTCAATCGCTTCTTCCATTGTCTGCCGGTGGGGATTTTTCAGCACTGTGATATCGCCTGGTGCAAACTCGCCCATATCTGAGTGCTGCAAAACTCGCTGCATAGCATCGACATCCATAACAGCACTAGGCAGGGAGTTTAAGCCAGGTTCGTACTCACTTACTCCTATCAACAATGCAACTTTAGCCATGTTTTCCTGCTTAAGCGTTGGTAAGTTCCTGTATTGCCTTGACTGCTGCTTCTAACTCTTGCTGACTGCTAGCTTTTATTTTAACTTTCTTGCCGTTTGCCTCTGCTTCTAATTCAATGACTTTGTTGGCTAAGCGATCGCTCAGAAACCCCCACAGTTGCTTCACATTTTCCGGTTTCACAAAAGCAATCAGCTGAGCCACTACCCAGCCTGTCACTGACTTGGTTCTCTCTGGCGCGTTGGCGTTAACAACTCGGTCAACCGCTTCTACTTCATGCAAATCTTTCATCTGTGCTAAAAGTTTCTGGACTTCCTCATCCTTGTCTTGGTCATCCAAATCGGGATCGGTAAATGTAATGGTTAGTTTAACGTTTGACGTATCTGCCATAATACTAGTTTTAGTATGAATAATATATACACTTGCGAAAATTCTACTGTATATAAATATCAATCAAGAAGTAGAGTATCCCGGAAATTCAGGAACTTTCGCGTTTTTCCTCGTTCCCAGCCTCAGACTGGGAATGCATTTCCAGAGGCTCTGCCTTTGGGAACGAGTAGGCAGAGCCTACTTAACTGCGTTCCCACGCACAGCGTAGGAACGAGAAAAAATAACGCACAGTGTAGGAACGAGAAAAAATAAAAAACTTGTGGCTTGTTCCTTTCCCCTTTATAAGGGGAAAGGTGCCGGAGGCGGATAGGGGTAAGCTTACGTCTACCCTTAATTCGTAATTCGTAATAGGCTGATATTACGAATTATTAACTAGCGATGACTAATCTGCAAATCTTTTTGGATATTGCTACAGAAGCAGCCCTTGCTGCTGGTGCGGTGTTGCAAGATTATTTGGGTAAGGTACAAGACGCAGTTATTGAAAAAGGACGCCCCGGTGATTTGGTAACGGCTGCTGATAAAGCTGCGGAAGTGGTGATTTTAGATGTTTTGCGTCGTCACTTTCCTGACCACTCTATACTTGCTGAAGAGTCAGGGAAACTGGGAAATCAAGATAATGAGTACCTCTGGGCAATTGATCCCCTAGATGGGACAACGAACTTCGCTCACCAATACCCCTTTTTTGCTGTTTCTATTGGGCTGTTGATTCAGGGTGTGCCGCAAGTCGGTGTTATTTATGACCCTTTCCATGATGAGCTATTCCGTGCTGCACAAGGTTTAGGAGCTACGCGCAACCGTCGCCCTATAAAGGTTTCAGACACATCTGAACTAGGTAAAAGCCTCCTAGTTTCGGGGTTTGCTTATGACCGTCGTGAAACATCTGATAACAACTATGCGGAATTTTGTCACTTGACTCATCTCACTCAAGGAGTACGGCGCAGTGGTTCAGCTTCCCTAGATTTGGCTCATGTCGCCTGCGGGCGTCTTGATGGCTATTGGGAAAGAGGTCTTTCTCCTTGGGATATTGCCGCTGGTGTCATTATATTACGAGAAGCTGGGGGACAGGTGACTGCATATGATGGCAGCCCCTTAGATATTTCCTCTGGCAGAATTCTTGCCACTAATGGTTATATTCACGACAGCCTCAGTCAAGAACTCAAACAAGTTCCACCACTGTCTGCATGGGGTAATTAACGGTGTTATATTTATACTCACATCTTGCACCAGTTGCGTTATTGCAATTTTTGTAAGGTGGGCACTGCCTAGAGTTCGCTCAGAACCTTATTTTTACGTTGTAAGCAGTGCCCACCCTACGGTTATTCTGTCTGCGTGGAGTCGTTAGCAGTGTTAAATTTATAGCCATTTCTCACAAGCAAAGTAAACTAGAGAAATTTAAGCGATCGTGGTGCAACACCGTTATATGTCTTTCAAGTTCAATCGTGGATTGTTTAAATATGACTTTGTAGATCATCACGCGGTTCTGTGTGTCCCAGTTGATGCGGATGTCAAAGAGATTCGCAAACGCTATCTCAATATCGCCCGTCGCCTGCATCCTGATAGCTGTAAGGCTGCAAGCGATGCTGAAAAACAATTGGCTGGTGAATTGTTGTCTAAGCTAGTGAATCCAGCATATAAGATTCTGTCTCATGAGAAAAATAGAACAGAATATATTTTAGTTTTGTCGCAAATGGGCAAGCGCTTAGTTCAAGAACCTGCTTCGGTGGAAGTTTCTAGCGATGCGGCGAAACAGCTCGTCAACGCGCCTAATTTCGAGCATATCTATAAGAGTGCAATTGCCAAAATCGCTGAAACTCAATATGACTTATTACAAACAGTACAACAGACTATTAGCCAAGTCAGCGAGTTGAATTTGGTATATGTCATGCGCAGTGCTGGCAAATTATCACAAGCAGCATCACAGCCACTAACTCAACCAAAAATTCCAACGACTGCGCCCGCCGTCAATAAAACTCCTATAGTCCCACCACCACCAACACAGCAAGAAGATTCAGTTGTCCTTCATTACATCCGTCGCGCTCAAGAGTTGATGGCAAAAAATCAATTGACACAAGCTAGGGTAGAATTACAAGATGCCTTGAAGCTAGAGCCAAATAATAGTCGCTGCCATAGCTTGATCGGGGTGGTCTATTTGAAGCAAAATTTAACCACAACTGCAAAAGTTCACTTTGACCGTGCCTTGCAATTAGACCCTAAAAACCAAGTAGCATTGGAAGGCAAACGCAGAGTTGAACAGATAACAGGGCATAAACCTAGTGGTGCGAAGCATACTGCATCGCCTAACACTGGGAGTCAGCAACCAGAGAAATCTGGAGGTGGCGGTTTGTTTGGTGGTTTGTTTGGTGGGAAGAAAAAATAATGGTGTATCAATCACCAGTGGGAGCTAGGGATTTATTACCCTTAGATGTGGCTCAAAAACACTGGATCGAAGACAGGTTACAGCAGGTGTTTCATCGTTGGGGATATCACAAAATTATTACCTCAACGCTTGAGCGTATGGATACGCTGATGGCGGGAGGAGCAATTCAACGTTCGGCGGTGATTCAACTGCAAAACGCTGACGATGAAGATTTGGGGCTGCGTCCAGAATTGACAGCGTCGATCGCTCGCACGGCTGTCACACGTATGGCAGGTGTGACTTATCCACAACGGCTGTACTACAACGCGAATGTTTTCCAAGGGACAAGCGAGTTGAAACACAACCGCCAGCAGGAATTTTATCAAGCTGGCGTGGAGTTGTTAGGCAGTGGCGGTAATTTAGCCGATGCAGAAATTCTGCTTTTGGTGGCAGAGTGCTTGCAAGCATTGGGTTTGAACCAGTGGCATTTGATTTTAGGTGAAGCTCAAATCACGCGATCGCTCCTCAAACCTTTTCCCGCTCATTTACAAGGAAAAATCCGCAGTGCGATCGCTCACCTTGACCGGGTAACTATAGATACTCTCCCCTTGAGCGATGAACTACGAGAACGCGCCATCATCATGCTTGATTTACGCGGAAACCCAGATGATGTGTTGCAAAAAGTTACTAAGCTGGGTTTGGATCAGCCGTTACAAGCCGTCGTAGATAACCTCAAATCTTTAGTAGAATTACTGAAAAATACAGTAATCAATACAACAGATAACCAATCAAGAGGCATAGAAATTATCCTCGACCTTAGCCTATTACAAACCTTTGATTACTACACAGGTATTGTATTTGAGGTAATCAGCGATACTGATGGACAGGCGCGGGTTGTTGGGCGGGGTGGTCGCTATGACCAGCTTCTAGGACTTTATCATCCTAAAGGAGAAAATATACCAGGAATTGGCTTTGCATTATTCTTGGAAGATTTACAACAAATTCTCTTGTCTGCTCGGCAGTTACCACAAACTACCCCAGCGAGCAATTGGTTAATTGTACCAGAAACGCCAGATGCCTACGCCGCCGCCTTTGCTTATGCCACAAAACTCCGAGACTCGATCCATCTGGTGCGAGTGGAAATGGATTTGGGGGGACGGGATGCGGATGAAATTCGGCAATACGCAGGCGATCGCCATGTTGCCCAAATTGCTTGGATTAAAGCCGATGGCACAACAATGATTGAATCATTAGTCAAATGATACAGCAGCAATTCCTGAGTCAGGCTTCCCAGAGCGTCAGCCGACGGGAGCCAGAAGGAGCGCTAGCCATGCAGGAGGTGAGACTAGTGCTGTTCACCGCAACGCACTGGCTCCCCTACAAGAATTTTATTTTTACTTTATAAATCAACTCTTATTTAATGGAACCAGTCTTGTTGGAGGCATGGCAACGTCATTCAACCCGCGAGCAAGTAAGCGCGTCCGTTCGCGCAGCGTGCCCGAAGGGCATAAGCAGGCAGTCTGATTCTCCCGACTAGCGGGTCTTCAACGAGCCACTAATCGCTGACCAGATAGTCGAATCGGGCAAAAAGTCAAACGAGGATGTGGCGTGAATCTGCGCGTCTTTAGACCGCAGAGGGTTCAAAAAATGCTAAATCTATAGTACGAAAATATTACTCTTTTTATACACATTCAATGCTGAAGTTGTGATGCAACCCTTGTTTTCTATTTTCCCGCTACAATTGTTGCTGAATTGTATTGGATTCAGCCTGCTTTAAAGTGCGAGCACCACCGCTTTCCCGGCGAGTTGGAACTCCTCGGTTAGTCGGTATTCGAGCTTGCAGCCTATCCTGTTTAAGAGTTTTGACTGTTCGAGGTGCATTTTCTTGTAACAGCAATAGATTATGCGTGTCTGCATAGTTAGCTGATACAGTGAGTATTCCTACGATTAATGAAGCTACGAGATATTGCGATTTCATTTTTTTTCTTCCTTAGAACAACTGTTCGTAATACAACTTCACCGCTATATATGTGTTTTTCTGACGAGATATACACTTTTACTGAAACAGCAGTAAATAATATCAATTCCAGGGAGCTATGGCAGTTTTGATTTGCGGACTGAGTGTCGAACACATCCCCCGTAGGTGAATGTGGTATTTTGTCTATCCATAGTGGCGGGGGCTGGTTTGTATGCATCACTATCAGGGATTGAAATAACCTGACTTTTGACTTTTGACTTCCCCAAAGGGGTGACCCTCGCTGAGTCCCTGAAACCTGCACAGACGCTGAGCGCAAAGCGTGCCGCAGCGCCTCCGCGTAAGCGCAAAGCGCAGGCTACGCCAACGTGCAGCGTCTGTGCAGGAGATACGCAAAACCCTCACAACATATCTTTTTCTTTGAAACTCATTCTTCTGTCTATTCTTTTACAGTTTTTCTAAATTATTATTAACTTGCTCTTCTTATAATTATTTTATTAAATATTTAAAATTAATTAAGCAAACTTCAAAAAAGCAAATACAAAAAAAATATTTTTCATTAATACTTAAATCAATTAATGGCATAAAAATCAAACATTGTAAATGTTATTGAGTAACATTTTTTTGATAACAATACTTATAATGATGACCATTTTGACAAAGTATTAAGTAAAAATAATTGAAACATTGAATATGTTATATGTTGACAAAAATAAAAACGAAAAGGCGTTAAAACATTGATGAACACTAGTAATAAAGAAACACCATGTTGGAATCTCCAAACACGTCAAATTCTTCAGCCTTCGGAGCTAGAGATTCTAGTGCGTTAAATATTGAAAACGCAAATACTTTTGAGAACAATGGTGATTTAAATACTTTGAGTTTAAACGGCTCCTCACAATCATCATTAGGTGGAGATGACTTTTCTGAGGCTGCAATAACCCCTAGTCTGAAGAATCCTAATCCGATATTTACTAGTGCAGCGATATATACCGATTTCAACGGGGATGGCAAGAACGATAAGTTATGGCGTAACTCTCAAACTGGTGAAACTGCTATCTGGCTGATGGATGGCACAAATGTTGCCTCTGAGGCGGCTTTGAAGACAATGAGTGCAGATTGGGACTTTAAAATTGCCGATTTCAACGGTGATAACAAAACTGACATCATCTGGCGTAATACTCAAACGGGTGAGAACCAGATTTGGTTGATGGACGGCACCACAGTGACCTCTGAAGCATCTCTAACAACACTCAGTCCAGACTGGACTTTCAGTATTGCTGATTTCAATGCTGACCGCAAAACTGACATTTTCTGGCGTAATCAGACAACGGGTGAGAATGCGGCATGGGTGATGGATGGCACACAGATTATCGCTCCGTTTTCTTTGCAAACGGTTGACGCAAATTGGACAGCTAATGTTGTTGATTTCAACCGTGATGGTAAAACTGACATTTTCTGGCGTAATCAAACAACAGGTGAAAACGCTGTTTCGTTGATAGAGGGTACCAACGCTTCTACAACTGCGTTGCCAACCCTTGGCACAGAATGGGAGGCTAGTTTCGGAGATTTCAACGTCGATTATCAAACCGACATTCTCTGGCGTAATAAGACAACGGGTGAGAATGCCGTCTGGATCATGAATGGCTCAAATGTTGCTTCTCAGACTGCCTTGCCTACACTCGGTGCTGGCTGGACATCTAGTGTTGGCGATTTCGACGGCAATGGCACAACAGACCTTCTATGGTACAACCAGCAAACAGGTGAGAGCAAGGTTTGGATCATGGATGGTGCAAACGTTACCAGTGACACTGCTCTACCGACGCAAAGCTCAGCCTGGACACCAAGCATTAGCGATGTTGACGGCGATGGCAAGACCGACATCTTCTTCCGCAATTACGAAACAGGTGAGAATAAGCTTTGGCAGATGAATGGCTCTACCCCCACTGAAACTGCTCTACCGACATTAGCTAAGGAGTGGTACACTTTCTAAAATTTTTGAAGAATTCGTAATTCTTAATTCGTTGTTGACTTGATAATTACCAGTTATCAATTACGAATTACTTTGGATTTCACTTCATTAATAGACGGTTACGTTAATTGTGATTCGCCGGGAATTATCTCGGCGATTTTTTATAGCTTTTCTCATCCTGATGAAGTATATAGCAATCCGCGCAGGATTTATGAAAAATCTTAAGTATTGTAGGGTGGGCAGTGCTTACCATATTTTGCCGACTACATCCGGGTTTTGCGTTCGCACTGCCCTATTAAGCGTGTCGTTCAAAAATCAAATAGAGGTCCTATAGATTTATCGGCTTGCATCTACGGTTCGTTAATTATTTGATATCTTGCACCCAATGAAAAACGGCTATATAAGAGCTATTTCTAAAATAGAAATTTTCTTACTCCTGAATTCTGACTTCTGACTCCTTTTCATAGTGCTTTTTAAATGATGATACCGAGTTGCGTTCATACATATCACCTCACCACAATAAAGCTGCGCTTTATTTCCCCTCTCCTTGCAAGGAGAGGGGTTAGGGGTGAGGTTTTGACTGCAACTTAGTATGAGGTCACAAATCTTCAGGTGGGCATTGCCTATAAAAGTTTATGTGATGGACATTTGAGATATTAATTGGCAATGCCCACCCTACAGAAAAGTGGTGTAGTGTAAATTTACGTTTCAGAAAATATGTCATTTTAACAACATATTGATAATAGTTCAATGCACTTTTTTAAAAAGAAGAAAAAATAGCAGATGTTATGTCTTAACAGAAACAGTGCAAAAAAACAGTTAAAAAAAATATGAACACTAGTCATAAACAAACATCATGTTTGCATCTCAACCCGTGGACTCTTCTAGAGGTACTAGTGCATTTCAATCTGTCCCAATCTCCGATAGTTTTAGAGACACGGATGATTTCAATTCTGCTTTGAGTCTTGAACGTTCTTCCCAATCACTACTAGATGGATCGATGGGAGAAACAGTAGAGACTGCAAAAAATCCCAATCCCAATTCCTTGTTTAGTAATGCGGGAATTGTTGCCGATTTTAACGGTGATGGCAAAACAGACAAATTCTGGCGTAACTCTCAAACAGGTGAAACTGCCGTTTGGCTGATGGATGGCTCAAAAGCGACAACAGAATTTTTGCCGAATGTAGACTCATCTTGGGATTTTGCTTATGCCGATTTCAACCGCGATGGCAAAACTGACCTCTTTTGGCGCAATAAGACAACAGGTGAGAACGCCATTTGGCTCATGAATGGCACAAAAATTTCCTCTGCGGTTGCTTTAGAGAAAATAGATCCATCCTGGACTTTTAGCATTGCTGATTTTAATGGCGATGGCAGGAGCGATATTTTCTGGCGCAATCAGACAACCGGTGAGAATGCCACTTGGCTAATGGATAGCACAAAAGTTATCAGTGCGGCTTTTCTGTCCACAACTGACTCATCTTGGTCTTACAGTATTGTTGATTTCGATGGTAATGGCAAGAGCGACATCTTTTGGCGAAATCAGACAACCGGAGAGAACGCCATTTGGTTTATTGATGGTACTGACTCATCAGAGTATTCTCTAAGGGAACTTGATCCGTCTTGGAATTATAGCGTTGGTGATTTCAACGGCGATGGTAGGACTGACCTTCTCTGGCACAATACTCTAACAGATGAGAATACTGTTTGGCAGATGAATGGTATTTTCATCAATTCGGGTTCTCTAGAAAAACGTGACTCTTCTTGGAAATCTAACATTGGCGATTTCAACGGCGATGGCAAAACAGATATCTTCTGGCACAACACTCAAACTGGTGAAAACACTGCCTGGTTGATGGATGGCACATCAATTGATACTGCGGCTTTTCTGCCCCCAACTGATTCATCTTGGCAACCCAGCTTTGGCGATTACAATGGTGATGGCAAGACTGATATCTTCTGGCGCAGATACGACACTGGTGAGAATCTTATTTGGCAGATGAATGGTACCACTGTGTCTGGATCTTCTTCTGTGCAAACAGTTCCCGTGGAGTGGAATGCTTATTAGAAATTTGTGGTGATGGAGATAAGAAACAACAAGAACGCAGATGATACAGTTATCATCTGCGTGCGTGTTTCTTTTTTATTCGTTGCGCCTGCTACTGAAACTCAGCGCCTTGTTGCACGAGTTCATGTCAGCTTTTTATCTTTTCATCCTTTCTTCTAAAGCTTCTCGTGCGTGTTCTCGGTCGTCAAAATGGATTTTTTCTGTTCCGAGAATTTGGTAGTCTTCGTGACCTTTGCCTGCAAGCAAAACACCGTCTCCAGGTTGCGCTTGCAATATGGCAGTACGAATGGCAGTAGCGCGATCGCCGATCACTATCGGCTTCACTGTTTCTGGAATTCCCGCTAGAATATCCTGTAAAATCCTTTGTGGGTCTTCTGTATGTGGATTGTTGATGTCACCACAGCGACATCCGCTAATTCAGCAGCGATTCTACCCATTTTCGGGCGTTTAGTGCGATCGCGATCACCTTCACACCCAAATACGCAAATCATTTTCCCAGGAATAAACGGACGTGATGCTTTGAGCAAATTCTCCAAACTATCTGGCGTATGAGCATAATCTACAATCACGCTGATGTCTTGCTCCTGAATAATTTGCACTCTTTCCATCCGTCCGGGAACTCCGGGAAACTCAGGTATTACAGATGCGACTAACTGTAAATCTAACCCCAATTGTAAAACTGCTCCTACTGCTGCCAGTAAATTTTCTAAGTTGTATTGACCAACCAGCGGTGAACGAAAAGGAACTTCACCTTTTGGTGTATGTAGCGTACCACTGACACCATTCGGCTGGTAATTCAGGTTACTCATCCACAAAGAAGCTGTAGAATCATTAACACTATAACTCCAGACTTTTTCTGCGTTTAAGGATGCAATTAACCGCTTGCCGTATGCATCGTCAGCGTTAATGATTGCCCGTCCTTTGAAATATTGAGGACTAAACAGCAGTGCTTTGGCTGCAAAGTAATCTTCCATATCACGGTGGAAGTCTAAATGGTCTTGGGTAAGATTGCTAAATACCCCAACTTCAAACTGACAACCCATGACTCGCCCCTGCGCCAAAGCGTGGGAACTCACTTCGATCACCCCGTACTCATTCCCAGCATCAAGAGCAGTCGCTAGATGCTGTTGCAGTTCCACTCCAAACGGTGTTGTGTGAGCGGCAGTTTGGACAAAACCATGCCAACGAATATAAAGAGTACCCATTAAAGCTGTCGGCAGATTTGCTTAATTGAGAAAGTACTCAACAAGGTGGGTGGTTGTGGTTTTACCATTTGTGCCTGTCACACCTACGAGTTTGAGTTTTTGCCCAGGATAGTCGTAGAAACTTGCTGCTAATTGGGCACTGGCTTTTGTCATGTTATCATGCAGTTATCACACAAGCAGATGGTGTCGGTGGATGTTTCTGTGCTGCTTGAGAAGAAATAATTGCAGCTACAGCACCAGAGGCGATCGCACTTTGCCAAAAGTCCCCACTATCAACTCGTGTTCCGCACAGGCATCCCAATAAACAAATCTCCTGGAACGCAAGCATGAGAATTCGTCTTTAAACTCTTTATTTCTGCATCCACTGCTGGATGTTGTGGTAACTGCACAACATTGTCTACAGTCGCTAGTAACTCCCGCAGTTTCATCTTGTGAACCTCGTCACACGTTTTAATTGCGCCTATTCTGCACTATGTTTTCTATTTCTACAAATACTTTCAGATTACAGAAAACCTATTTGTAAACTGTAACACCTATAGCAAGAACTACATTAATAGCTGGATAGTCATGCACAAGCCTCACACTTGCGCTCTGTGCTTCCATACAAATGACTGTTTACTTTACCTAATCTTGTTGTCATCTTCATCTAATCTTAATAAAGATGGTAGTAAGGTTTGGTACCATTTGGTGTCTTCTTATCTAAGAGAGAGTTCGTAAGTGAGTTACTACAACTTTAATGACCATTTCTGGTCCCCAGAGACAGTTTGTAGTCAATCAGCACTGCCAAAATCAAATAAAAAAAGTGCTCGGAGCAAAACACTGACAAGTATTTTGACTTTAGTCTGTATTGCTGTTTGGACGCCACTGCTACTCCAGCTCGTAGTTCCGGGCGTAAAGAAAAATCAGGAAACCATTTCTTTAGAGACTAGTAAGCCCGATAGCAATCAGCTTGTGTTTCAGCGTGAGCGCGTTCTTTTCTATCTACATAGCAGCGATAGATAATCAATAGCTTCTGGTTTGGTGGGAATGAAGGTTGTTGATATTTCATGTTGCCACTCATTTATCAGCGCAGGGCGATGGCACGGAGTGCCCGCAGTCATGCGATTGCGCTCCGCGCAGTGCCGGAGGCAATTGCTCAAGTTGCCCTGCCGAAGGCAATCGCCCTGTTGTAGGTATACTGTCTGCTAGAACAACTGCGATGAAGAGCGAGCGTAGCGCCCCTTTAAGGCGAGCACCTGCAATGAACCAAACTTAGAGACAATAGCACTTTATAAAGGCTCAGGAATATAGAGAAATCTTTACAACAAAAGAAAGAATCACAGATAGAACTATCGTTTAGTTAATATGTATTAAGCTGTACCGCGATAGCGCATACCTGGAGTAGTTAGCGATAAATAGCAACTATCGTTTGCTGTGTAAGTGCTGCCTGAGGATATGCCTGACAAATCGATGCAAACCGACGCCCGATTAAAGAAATTCAACAAATTCTCTAACGCCGGGCAGGTCATCCCTAAGGAGGAACTCAACGTGTTCAAGCAAATTCTCACAGGTAGCTATGTTTTCGTTTTTTTGCTTGCTAGCAGCCTGTCGGCTCATGCACAAGTACCAAAACCTGCATCTCCATCTGCATCTCCACCTGCATCTCCATCCTCTCAACCTCAAGTTCCAGCAACATCCCAGACCAAAGTTAATCCAGATGAACTTCAAAAATTTGCACGCTCTCTAAAACAGTTGCTAGTGATTGAACAAGGGGCAAATCAGCAGATAGTGCAGCTCATTGGTCAGTCTGGTCTGAGTCAACCACGCTTTTTGGAAATATATAAGGCACAGCGAAGTCCTTCAGCTCAGCCAACAAAAGCAGTGACCTCACAAGAAAAGCAGCAATTTGATAAGGCTTTCACAAGTCTTAGGTCAATTCAGCAAGAAGCTAACACAAAGATGCAGCAAGTCCTCCAAAAAGAAGGGCTAAATCCAGAAAGCTTCAATAAAATTGAAGCAGCAGTCAGACAAGATCCGGCGCTTCAGCAAAAAGTGCGGGAGATTATTCAAAGCTAGTCTTGAAGCTCACGCCAGCATGAGCAACATTTTAGACGTAGCAGGTGCGATTGCCGTAAGCGATCGCCCTGCTACCATTGCTCCTAAAACTTTAGTAATATCATCTTAGTCAGTACTGCTTATTACCTCTCTTGCGTCAATTATGAATAACGAGGTTGTTCTTTTTCTTATCAGCGCTAGTGTTGTCATCCTCTACCTCATCTTCTCTGCATTAACTGAAATGGGCACAAAGCTACCTTGGAAAAAATAGCGGTTAGTGACTCAAATTTTCAGCTTTAGAAAGTGTGCTTTTTATGTCATCCATCATCAGGCTTGCCACTGAACAGGATGCTGAGCAAGTTCTGCGAATTTACGCCCCCTTTTGCGGGGATTCACCCGTGTCTTTTGAGGTTCAATCACCAACCCTAGATGAAATGCAACAGCGCATTGCAAAGGTTCTGCAGAAGTTGCCCTGGCTGGTGTGCGAGCGTAATGGAGAAGTTCTAGGATTTGTTTATGCAGCACCTCATCGAGACCGAACTGCCTATCAATGGGCTGTTGATGTATCCGTTTACATCCATCAAGCAGTGCGTTGTTCAGGTATTGGGCGAGCTTTATACACCTCGCTGTTTAAAATTTTGGTGCTTCAAGGTTATTACAGCGCCTATGCAGGTGTTACGCTCCCAAACAAAGGTAGTGAAAGGCTCCATGAAGTGATGGGGTTTCAGCCAATCGGGGTATATCGAGGTGTAGGATACAAGTGTGGTGCGTGGCACGATGTAGCATGGTTTGAGCTATCTTTGCAAATGCGAGTCCCCAATCCCAAGCCTCCTATCAACATCAACGCATTACGCCATACCTTGGAATTAGAATGCGCCTTGGCAAGTGGGGTACCCTTCCTCAAGCTTGCTGTCGATTGAGCAACGATGAAGCGATTCGCCCTTAAGGAGCAGCGAAACTTTAGATTGGGCGTTATCCTAGGGGATATAGCTTGATAAATCGTTAACGCGCGGTCAAAGCCATGAAAGTCTTAGGGCTAGTCTTACCTACCCTGCTTTTACTGACCACACCTGTTATGGCAGTTGAGTATCAGGGAAAGAATATTGATGACACAAAGCTAGCTGCAAAAGCTTACTATGCTGCTACTGGTGGAGTTTACAACGTTCAGGTACGCTTCAAGCAGAATCGAGCGACAATCTACTTTGATGGTGGATACCAAACTACTATACAGTTGCAGCATCGAGTTCTAAACGATCCAAGCAATATTCAAGGTTTTGGAAGACTGGGACAAATTCCTGTAAATAGGGTATTCAGTATTGGATTGATTTATGACAACAGTTTCGTAGGCGAAACTCAACCGTCTAAGCCGCCTCTCGAAGGCTTGTGGAGAATTAGCTTGAATGAAGAGGATTTTAACAACTTCATCGAAAAGGGGCAGAGTAACAATCGCCCTGAAGAACTTGGAAAGTAGTAGGATGCGATAGCGATCGCCCGAAAGACGCAGCAACGCCTATAGCGGAGCGTGTGCTTTTTACTCAGCGCTGTCGCCTCCGGCAGATTGCCTTCCTGTCACTCTTTTCTACCACCTAACTATTTTTAGTTAAAAGCAACTAGTATTATTGTATCCTAATACTCAGTGCTTCCTACTAAATAATTAGAGCAAAGATGGTTCGCTTATTTACTACATGGCTTGTTCCAGTAGCCTTTACTTTGCTAGGTTTTGGGTTAAATATAAAAAGTGCAACAGCACAGATGATTGATGAATTCAGTGCTACTTATGATGTGTTAGCCTTCTCTAGATCTGTTACACCAAGCATAACAGCGTCAACTCTTTCAGGGACAAGTACCGATGCTCCTTACGGTTTAACCACAATTAATGGCTTGACCTACTCAGTCGTTGACCCTATTACTGGTTTTTTTCGCTTTAACACAGATCCAACTGTATTCGGTTTACAAAACATACCATCTAGCGAAGTCGTGTTTGGCAGCGGCACTAACAAATTGTTTGGCACTGATAGCGCTACAGGTATAATTGATTTCGCAAGCCTCACGGCAACTGCAACTGGTATCTTCACTATCACTGGCGGGGAGGGTATATTTACAGGTGCTAGTGGTACACTCAACTTTTCCGAAGTTGATACACTTAGTCTAGATCCAACTATTCCTACTAGAGCTAGAGCAACAGTGAATGGTATAATCTATGTGCCTCCAGTACAAAAAGTTCCAGAACCAACTGTAACTACAACGTTGCTTGCCATAGGATTGATTGCATCTAGTTTTGAATTGCGTAAACGTTACAGTCGTAATAGGCGCTGACAAAGCTATAGTAATCAAAAATGTACATTTTTCAGCAGTTGTAATTTCTAAATTCTGGCGATCGCCCAAACAACACTAGCAAAGCGAATCATCCGGTTCCATTAACCAGAAGTGGGGTTAAAAGCTTCACCCAAGGATACCTCTTCATAAATATCAGCTAGGGAACAAGAAAAATTCACGCTGGCTAACTGTAATTCTTGATTTCCTCTATAGCTGTAAAGAACTCATCTTTCCTCAGAATTGCGACGAAAACAATCAACTCGCTGGCGGCTTTGACTGACTAAAACATATTCCTGTAAAGTTTCTAATTCTTGATAGTCACTAAATTTATCGCCTCGGTCAAAAGCTTCAGTAGAAGGAGATAGAACTTCAACAATTAAGCAAGGATAGCGTTTGAAATATTCAAACTTTGTATCCCTTTGGTCACAAGTAATCATGATATCAGGGTAATAGAAAATATTCAGAGATTCGATGCGGGCTTTCATATCTGTAGCGTACAAACGACAACCACTTCCGCGAATATGATTTCTGAGGAGGGCAATCAGATTTGTTGTCATTGCCACATGGGCATCGCTTGCGCCCGACTTAGCATAGATTTGCCCTTGGATATATTCGTGTTTGATAAAGCTAGATTTTTCCGCTTCTAGATAGTCTTCTGGGGAAAGATAGGGGTGAGATTGGCTAAGAGTCATATAAGAAAATTATTATATTTATTGCTAATCGTAGTCCAGTACCTTAGATTTTGAATTTTAGAATACGCTTTGGCAAGTGCAATGCCTTTCCTCAAGCTCGCTTAGTACATGATTGCGTAAGTTCATAGCGAAAACTTAAACGAAAACTCTGCGTCCCTTTGCGCTTACTTGGCGTTCCTCTGCGTTTAAAAACATTACAAATTAATGAAATGCTGTAGTTAGTTATTTAGTTTTAGAAACTTCTGGGCTACGAATCACTGTATGTCCCTTCTCACCTTGTTGAATCGCCAATACCAATGGACGCTCATTCGCTTTTGCATTTGGCGGTAATGCTTGAAACAAATAAATCCAGCCGCCACGTTCTAGAAGTATGCGCCAAACTCTAGGTTGTTTGGGATTACTGATATCAGTATCTTCCTTTCCGCGCAGGTCATCGAATAAACCTCTATCTCCGATAATTCGGTACTTTTCCAGGGATGGATCTGCAAACACGTCATCAAGTTTGCGTCCCAATGCAAACTTCTCTTCTGGTGTAATTAAGGCTACCACAGGCAAAGTGGAATTTTGACCAGCGTCTCGGCGAGCATCTGCAATGCCTTGCCACCGAGCTAACCAAAATATGAAAATTAATACCCAGGATACTATAACTATTTCATTCACCAATGAGCGCAAAAACTCAACCGAACGCAGTTGTACAGAAGTAAATACAGCCACAGAGTCTAATTGTTTACCTATCCATGAACGCCTACGTTGGGTTGGGCGACTCGTTCGAGCTGATCGAAATTGGTTGAATGTGTTAACAAATGCTTCAGTTATTATCCAAATGAGCCATAAAGTGAGTTGAATGGCAATTACCGCTAGGAGAAAAGCAAACACAGTTCTCAATATTGCCCAACCATCTCCCAAAAATATCTGTAGGGGAACGAAAAGAAAAGACTGTGCTGGAAAGTCAAGGTTAGTCACTTCTAGTTGAAAGAAGTAGAAATATGACCAGCGGTAAATCCAGCCTGCAAAAAACAGCGCAATACCTAGTAAGCCGACGACACTGGCAAATTTACCTAAAATATTCGGTTCCTGATTTGGTTGGGGAGCCTGAGTCACAGAAGCACTCCGAGGGTAAACAAATTTACAATTTTACTAAGTAGAGAAACATAAAGAAACACAACAAAAAACCTAACCCCCCAGCCCCCTTCCCTACGAGGGAAGGGGGAGCTAGATTCCCCTCCCCTTATAGGGGAGGGGTTAGGGGAGAGGTCAAATTATAGCGATGTTTAATTAAGCCCACTTACTTACTATCTACTAATTCATCAATTGGTTTGCCTTCTTTTACGGAATTTTGCTAGATAGTTGTGAAGTTTAACAAAGAAAGTGAAATGCTATAGAAAACACTTTTAAAACTATGAAACTTTATTTCAAGGTATTATTTGTGGTGGTTGTAGCTACGGCAACAGGATTAGTAGCAAACCCCCAAGCTGTCACTGGTCAGAATCTAGAACAGAAAAATTTATTATTGACACAAGCACAAGTGCAGCCAGTTGCAATTTCTGTGGCGTTACCAGAACTCGCAGATGTCTCGCTTAAGGGGGGTAAATCACTTAGTGGACGGGTGACAGCAATTGATCCATCAGGGCAAACACTATCGATGCAGCGTCGTGATAAAACTCTCCCGGTTCCCTTAAAACAAGTTGAAAAAGTCGTTTTCAGAAATGGTGCGACAGCTTACAGAAGCAATGGACAGCAGATTATTCGCGGTGAACGAGATCGCCCTCAAGGTCAGCAAGTCACTTGGAGCAATCTTCCACTTGGAACTTTTACAATCAAAAATGCTACTCAGGGTTTAGCAGTGGTAAACTTAGTACCACCTGTCGTTTCGCCAGAGCGGTTGATTGGTGTTCAGTCAGTAGCGAAAGATAGACAGTATGTCGTCGATGAAATGCAGTTTAATCTGCAACAAAAAACAATGTCTATTCGAGCCACACCTTATTGATACGAAAACGAATTGATATGAGTTTTTTGTATGAAAAAAATTATCAGTCGTCTACTGGCTTTGGGTGTGTGCATAACTCCTATTTCCGCGTTGCTCATAGTTCAACCCAGTTGGGGACAGACTCAAAACTCTCAAGCTCAACAAGCAGAACGATTATTAAAGCAAGGGAGACAACAGACACAGCAACAGCAACACCAACAGGCAATACAAACATTGCAGCAAGTTCTCACTCTTGCACGAGAACTCAAAGATAAAAAACTGGAAGCACTAGCATTGAATGAGCTTGGTTTTAACTATGACAAAATTGGTGAGCGTCAGCAAGCACTCAAGTTCTACAACCAATCTCTGCCCCTTTCTCGCTCCGTCGGCGATCGCTCAGGCGAAGCCACAACCCTCAATAACATCGGTGCAGTCTACGACGCTTTAGGACAAAAGCAGGAAGCACTCAAGTACTTCAACCAATCTCTGCCCCTTAGACGCTCCGTCGGCGATCGCACTGGCGAAGCAAGAACCCTGAATAACATCGGTGCAGTCTACGACGCTTTAGGACAAAAGCAGGAAGCACTCAAGTACTTCAACCAATCTCTGCCCCTTAGACGCTCCGTCGGCGATCGCTCAGGCGAAGCCACAACCCTCAATAACATCGGTAAAGTCTACGACGATTTAGGACAAAAGCAGGAAGCACTCAAGTTCTACAACCAATCTCTGCCCCTTAGACGCTCCGTCGGCGATCGCTCAGGCGAAGCCACAACCCTCAATAACATCGGTGGAGTGTACTCCGCTTTAGGACAAAAGCAGGAAGCACTCAAGTTCTACAACCAATCTCTGCTCCTTTATCGCGCAGTCGGCGATCGCACAGGCGAAGCTGCAACCCTCAATAACATCGCTGCAGTCTACTCCGATTTAGGACAAAAGCAAGAAGCACTCAAATTCTACAACCAATCTCTGCTCCTTTATCGCGCAGTCGGCGATCGCACGGGCGTTGCTGTTACCCTCAATAACATCGGTGGAGTCTACTCCGATTTAGGACAAAAGCAGGAAGCACTCAAGTTCTACAACCAATCTCTGCCCCTTAGACGCTCCGTCGGCAATCGCACGGGCGAAGCGACTACCCTCAATAACATCGGTCTCGTCTACTCCGCTTTAGGACAAAAGCAAGAAGCACTCAAATTCTACAACCAATCTCTGTCCCTTTCTCGCTCCGTCGGCGATCGCTCTGGGGAAGCGACAACCCTCAATAACATCGGTCGAGTCTACGACGATTTAGGACAAAAGCAGGAAGCACTCAAGTTCTACAACCAATCTCTGCTCCTTTATCGCGCAGTCGGCGATCGCACAGGCGAAGCTGCAACCCTCAATAACATCGGTGGAGTCTACGACGCTTTAGGACAAAAGCAAGAAGCACTCAAGTTCTACAACCAATCTCTGCCCCTTTCTCGCGCAGTGGGCGATCGCTCAAGCGAAGCGAAAATCCTGAGTAACATCGGTGGAGTCTACTCCGCTTTAGGACAAAAGCAAGAAGCACTCAAGTACTACAACCAATCTTTGCCCCTTTCTCGCGCAGTCGGCGATCGCACGGGCGTTGCTGTTACCCTCAATAACATCGGTGGAGTCTACTCCGCTTTAGGACAAAAGCAGGAAGCACTCAAGTTCTACAACCAATCTCTGCCCCTTTCTCGCGCTGTGGGCGATCGTTCAATCGAAGCGACAACCCTCAATAACATCGGTCTAGTCTACTCCGCTTTAGGACAAAAGCAGGAAGCACTCAAGTTCTACAACCAATCTCTGCCCCTTAGACGCTCCGTCGGCGATCGCTCTGGCGAAGCTGTAACTTTAGCTAATATTGGGAGATTTTACCGTAATACAAATCGACCGACTGATGCCATTTCATATTTAGAGCAATCTCTCAAAATTATCTTGGAAATGCGCCAAGGTTTACAGCGCCAAAATCGTCAAAAGTTTCTTGAGGTCAACGATTGGAGGAGTGCTTATCTAGTCGATGTCCTCATCGAGCAGAAACAATATGATAAAGCTTTTGAATGGATTAACTTATTCACCACCGCTGAGTTAGCTGATTACACTCGCTTGATTAACGCCAAAGTTACCAACCTACAAGCACAGCTAACTCTTTCCAAGTGGAATAGCCAAAATCAACAACTCGAAGCCTTGCGACAGCAACTACAAGATAAATTTTCTGAGGATTTATCTCGACAAGTTCGGCAATTAGAAGCACAAGTTTACAAGGATGCTGAAGACATTTCCCAGCGTTATCCTGAAGTTGCAGAACTGTTTGAAACCACGCCCCCAGATATTGAAAAGTTAAAATCTTCTATCCCAACAGGAACGGTTGTTGTTCAACCAGTCTTACTGAATAATTCTATTGCTATCTTTGTTTTAACCAAAGACCGTTTGAATGTCGTTAAAACAAAGATTGATCGTACTGAATTTGGTAAACTTCTCACTAACTATCTCAAACAGGTACAAGATGATGGTAATAGTGACTACATCGAAACTGGTAGCAGCCCACTCTACGATATCCTGATTCGCCCTGTGGAGAAAGAAATTCAGGCTTTGTCCCCCAAAGAGTTAAGTATTATCGCTAGTGGCGAACTACGCTCCCTTCCTTTTGAAACTCTTTACGACAAACAAAAAAAGGAATTTTTAATCAAGAAATATCCTGTTAACTATCTCACCCGCATTTCTACTCGTTCTTTAGAACCGCCAACAACGCAGAAGCTGGTAAACCGACAACAAGCTGTCTTGGCGTTTGGTAATCCCGTACCTCGCGAACCACAACATATCCCAGGTGCAGAGGAAGAAGTTAAAAATATCACTCAACTCTTTCCCACAAGTAAA
>NZ_JBAHYJ020000035.1:0-20153 GCF_036697665.2 Scytonema sp. PRP1
GTGAGTGACGCAGGAGATATCAATAGTGATGGAATTAATGATCTGATTATTGGTGCTAGGTTTGCTGATCCGGGTGGCAGGAACAATGCAGGCAAGAGCTATGTAGTATTTGGTAAAGGAAGTGCAGCGCCTGTTGAGTTGAGCCAAGTCGCTACAGGCGTAGGAGGTTTTGTTATCAATGGTGAAGCGGCAGATAATCTTTCTGGCTATTCTGTTAGTAGTGCTGGGGATGTCAACGGAGATAGGCTTTCCGATTCATTATTGGAGCACCCGCTGCTGATGTAGGTAGTAATAGCATTGCCGGTAAAAGCTATGTAATCTTCGGAAAAGCGAATGGCACAGCAATCAACCTCAGCACCGTTGCTAGCGGTACAGGAGGTTTTGTCATTAACGGTGAAGCAGTAGACAATTTCTCTGGTCGCTCTGTTAGCGGAGCTGGCGATGTCAATGGAGACGGATTGGCTGATTTGATTGTTGGTGCGCCTTTCGCTAGTCCAAGCAGCGGAGTTGGCGCAGGGAGGAGTTATGTAGTCTTTGGCAAGGCGAATGGTACGGCAGTCAATCTCAGTACTGTTGCTAGCGGCACAGGTGGTTTTGTCATTAATGGTCAATCAGTAGGTGATAACTCTGGTTTTTCTGTTAGCGACGCTGGGGACGTTAATGGAGATGGTTTAGACGATTTGGTTGTTAGCGCTCCTTTCGCCAACACAAGTGGCGTGAATAGCGATGTAGGAAAGAGTTATGTAGTCTTTGGCAAGGCGAATGGTACGGCAGTCAATCTCAGTACTGTTGCTAGCGGCACAGGTGGTTTTGTCATTAATGGTCAATCAGCAGGTGATACTTCTGGCTTCTCTGTTAGCAACGCTGGGGACGTTAATGGAGATGGTTTAGGTGATCTAATCATTGGAGCTTATGGAGCCAACCTCAACGGTAGAGCTACTGGTAAGAGTTACGTCGTATTTGGTAAAACTAGTGGCACAGCAGTAAATTTGAGCCAAGTTTCGTCTGGGACAGGAGGCTTTGTTATTAATGGTGAAGTAGCAGGTGACACCTCTGGTTTCTCTGTTAGTGGTGCTGGAGACGTTAATGGAGATGGTTTAGGTGATCTGATCATTGGAGCTAATGGAGCTAGCCCTGGAAGTAGAACTGGTGCCGGTAAGAGTTACGTCGTATTTAGTAAAACTAGTGGCACAGCAGTAAATTTAAGCCAAATTGTCTCTGGCGTTGGAGGCTTTGTCATTAATGGAGAAGCAGCATATGACTCTTCTGGTCATTCAGTTAGCAATGCTGGAGATATTAATGGGGATGGACTAGACGATTTGATTATAGGAGCTTACCGAGCTACTCCTAACGGTAAAAATGGTGCTGGCAAGAGCTACGTCGTCCTCGGCAAAACTAGTGGCACAGCAGTAAATTTAAGTCAAATTGTCTCTGGCGTTGGAGGCTTTGTCATTAATGGAGAAGCAGCATATGACTCTTCTGGTCATTCAGTTAGCAATGCTGGAGATATTAATGGGGATGGCTTTGCTGATTTGATAGTTGGGGCCTCCAATGCCTTCTCCAGTGGTATAAGTGGTGCTGGCAGAAGCTATGTAATATTCGGCGGTAGCAGTTTTACGGGACGTGTAACCCAACGAGGCAGTACAGGTAATGATACCCTTACTGGATCAGCCAATTTCCAAACGCTGGTGGGGGCACAAAGTGATGATCAGCTTAACGATGGTAACTTCACCAACCTGGTACTTTACGGTGGTTCAGGCAACGATCAGATAAACATCAGAAATGCCAACTTTAGGCGAATTGATGGTGGGTTAGGTACTGATACTCTAGCGTTAGCGAGTGCAGGTTTAACGCTGAATTTAACTACTACCCCTAACACTAAGCTCTCTGGAATCGAGCAAGTTGACCTCACAGGCACTGGTAACAACAGCCTAACGCTAAATCTTCGAGATTTGCTGTCGCTATCCGATACTACCAATCGAATTGTAGTGCTTGGTAATACTGGAGACACGGTGACTTCTACTGGACAAGGGTGGGTGAGTAGTGGAACTCAAACTATAGGAAGTAACCTTTACACCCGATATGTCGTAGCAAGTGCCGTATTGTTAGTAGATACAGACATCACTCGCTCTATTTCTTAAAGTTGAATGAGGTAATATCATCTATGCTTCTCGTAATCAAAATCACAACTTGCTGCAAATTATTCTGTATTAATGGAGCAATTAAGTTAATTCTGCCTTTGCTATTTGCCAAAAGTCAAACTATTGCTAGTTAGACTATAATGCTTCAACATTTTCAACGGAGATCACATGAGAGGAGTTTATTTCGTTGCTTTAATTCTTCTAGGAATTTCAACTATTCTAATTTTGTTAGTTGGCTCTGCAAAGCAGGAAGCGCGTGATGTTTTGGTAAATCCTCCAGACCCTGCTGACCTAAGAGGTTGGGAAATATATCCTGCTGGTCAAACTCCTTCAGATGAACCTTCGCCATCTCCTTAAACTTATTAGCAGAACAGTAGTTATTTCCTTTTTGCTACTTATTAAATAAATAAACTGTCTCTAGTTAAGCCACAATTTCAAAACATCATGAAGAGGTAGCATGAGAAGAATTCGTTTCATCGTCTTATTCCTTCTAGGAATCGTGTTTTCTTTAATTCTATTAACTGGTTCTAGGGCACAAGAAACGCAGGAAACTCTCAGAACCCCTTCAAACCCTGCTGACCTGAGAGGTTGGGAGATATACCCTGCTGGTCAAGTTCCTCCAGATCAATCTATTCCTCTTACGACTCCTTCTGATCTTACTTCACTCGCAATTGCTGCTCCACAGACAGAGGTCTCAACATTTGCTATAACTCTTGTTCAAAGATTTACTGTCGATAATGATAACAAGAGACAACCAATCTCACTGTTACTCTACGATGCTGGGACTACACCTAATGACGGAGATGCAGTCAGGATTACCTTTAATAACAGAGTTGTAAACGAGTTTGTACCTCTTACAATTAGTGGCACATCAGTCCCCCTTCGAGAGTCTGACTTTAAACCTGGGATTAATCGACTTGTAGTTACGGCTCTAGGTGTAGGAACAGTACCACTCAACACAGTTGGTATTATTATTCCAGGGCGTATTATTGGCGATGGAAATCCTAGAGACATTAAATACGCTATATCCTCAGGGCAGACGATCACAGCAACTTTGGGTTTTCCACAAATCGCGCTATGCAAGACTCGATTCAGATTTCCTTGCAGGCAATCAGGGGGAATGAGTGTTTTTCCTGAAACCGCACAGCATGTATTAGAAGCACAAGGAATGCCACCTGAACCAATAACGGCACCTCTCGTTCCAGGAGCAACGGGAAATCCTTATCGTGAAGACGGCTATCCACGTTTATTGACTCTAGATCGTCAAAGAAGGATAGCGAGAGGGCAGCGGTCTACAAGGTCTTATGTTTGTCCACCACAAAACGGTATACGACAAGATAGAGATGAGTACCCACCAGCAGCTTTTTTGGAGAATGGTGTGGAAGACACTTCAATTCCAATAGATCCTGATAATGAAGACGAGTCTATTCGTGCTCGCTTCCGTGGCTCAGCTCACATAAAATGTATTTCGAGTAGGGATAATCAGCAGTCTGGAAATAGTTTTGGACAACAACTAGCTTCTTACAAGGAATTTGAGGCGGCAGATCCTTACCCTATTGAGAATGGTAGTACAATCGAGTTCGTAATTCTGGACTAAATATTAAATTATGATCAAATTGGTAGCGCTAGAGCTATATCCTGATAATTCAACGCTTTACGCTTATGATGCTCTTCTTGACTTTAATTTCCTAGATCATGCTTCTGAGCATAGACTTGAACAAGGTTTTTCTGGGCACCCCAGAAGCCAAAAGTTCTTCACCATTGGTGAGTGTATGAGTCTAAGGGTTGAGATTTGGAATGCAGAAGAGGGTTATAGTCAGTCGGCAGAGGTTGCTCTGAGGGAAGATACAGTCCGTGCTGTTATAGTTCCCTTTTCAATTTCTCCCTCCCGTTCTAGAGCAGGAATTATGATCACAAACATGATGAGAGACCTGGAGTTGCTGGTTCGGCAGGATGCAGGTGAATATGCCCTCGTCTTCGAGATTAAGCTGCGGAACGATCCGGAGTATTTAAACAGTTCTGAATATCAAGAGGATGTTTCTGGAGGGTTTACTCAAGAGTGTTGTTATCTCACCTTTTATCGTGCGCGAAAATCTGAATCTGTAGAGCCAAAGGTATTACGAACTGATGCCTGGACATCTCCTCCTTATCTCTTTGGTCATTATACCCCACTTGCTCCTGCCTATCCACTGGTGTTAGATGCTGAACCTACGTGTCCACAAACTTAGTAGCTTTCATTAACTTAGATCTGTACTAGTAAAAAGGAATTATATGGGCGTTGTTTCTCGAAGCTTTGTTGTTTTTGGAATCACAGCTTTAGTGATAGCTCTTTGGAGCCATCCGTCCTCTGCTCAAACTCCTGATTTCCCCTGTTTTATGGTTACTGCATCAGGTGAGGTTATCAGTTTAGATCACGTCTGTGGAGTCAGCAGTACTCCAGCAGTACAACGGGGACAATTGCCCAATTTAACATCAACCTATACTCAAATTCGTCAAAGCTTGAATAATCGAGACTTTGAAAGTGCGATTGATGGATATACTCAACTGTTAAGGCAGCAACCTGATAGTGCAAGAGCGTATCTTACCAGGGGACTAATTTACTGGAACTTAGATAATAGACAAAATGCAACTACAGATTTACAGCAGGCAGCTAGGCTATTCCAAGCACAGGAAGATCAAGCTTATTTTCTTGCTACTCAGGAGTTGATTAGACAAATTCAGTCAGAAGAGTAATCTTAAGTGTATGAATGACGAAATGCCCTTTGAGACAATTACATCTCCTGCACTTGAAATTACAGCCTCTCGCCAATTCACCGCCTGGTTAGCCGAACAACATATCAGCCTTGCCTTTACCACCTACCAAACTGGCAAGCTATTCCTGATTGGGCTGCAACCCTCTGGAGAACTGTCGGTATTTGAACGCACCTTCAACCGAGCGATGGGGCTGTACGCTTCATCCAATCAACTGTACCTGAGTTCGCTCTACCAACTCTGGCAGTTTGAAAATGCTCTAGAGCCAGGACAATTACATGAGGGATACGATCGCCTCTACGTCCCACAGGTTGGCTACACAACTGGCGACTTAGACATCCACGATATTGCTCTAAGTGAACAAAGACAAATCCTCTTCGTCAACACCCTATTTAGCTGCTTAGCGACCATTAGCCAAACCCACAGCTTCACTCCCCTCTGGCACCCACCCTTCATCTCCAAACTAGCTGCTGAAGATCGCTGCCATCTCAACGGTTTAGCAATGCGAGACGGCAAACCTCGCTACATGACCGCCATCGCTCAAACTGACGTAGCAGACGGATGGCGCGATCGCCGCCACAACGGAGGCTGTGTCATCGACATCGAAAACAACGAAATCATAGCCGCAGGGCTGTCTATGCCCCACTCCCCGCGATGGCACCTCAACCAACTGTGGCTACTCAACTCTGGAACGGGCGAATTTGGCAAACTCGACCTAAACCGAGGTGAATTTCAACCCATCACCTTTTGTCCCGGCTACCTGCGAGGACTGGCATTCTCCAGCAACTTTGTCATTGTCGGGCTATCAAAACCACGTCACAACAAAACCTTCTCCGGGCTTGCCCTGGACGAAACCTTAACCGCCAAAAACGCTGACGCTCGTGCGGGTCTTCAAGTGATTGATCTAAACAGTGGAGATGCCGTTCACTGGTTACGGATCGAGGGCGTGATTGAGGAAATGTATGATGTAGTCGTTCTGCCAAACGTTCAGCGTCCGATGGCACTGGGGTTTAAGTCAGATGAAATTCGCAGAGTCATTACCATTGGCGCTTGAAAGATATTTATATGCAATCCGAATTTGGAGAATTTGGGTTAGAGCAAATTTCTTGCCAGCGATCGCCCCTCCCCGCTCCAACAAACCTCACCTCAGCCAACCCCTTCCGCTTGGTTGGTTTAGACAACCCCTTCCAGGTTTTACGCAAGAAGTTAAAGGTTGGGCCAACGAGTTCCATTGGCAGCTTAGAAACCAGCCATCTTGCCCACGCTTGACGACCGATCAGAAAGGAACCGCTGATTACAGCTTCGACCAGCCAACGACTAAGGGGAATTTTTTCGGGGCGATAGCCAAAGTCGGGAACGGGAATTCCCTGTCGCTGCTGCACGGCTAGGCGAATGAAGCTGCCTCGCTTTTTGAAGTCGAGCATGTGACCGTGCATTCCCAATGCTTGATTAACGGGAATTGGCTCTAGCGTCAGTTCACCCGAATGCTGCATTGACAATAGGACTTTTTCGCAAACTCACTCCGAGCCACAATCACGGAGTGTCCGCCCCCTGCTTGCTCAAATTGAGGCGACCAGGCATCCCCGACAGATAGATCGGTGGCTTCGTTGGTGAAGTCGGGTGTAATCTGGCAGTTGCGCGAAATGTAGAACGGGATCAGGTAGTTATAGTAGAACTTTTGGGCTTTGAAAACCCGTCCATCAGCGGTTTCAACCTGGAGGTAGCCGGGCCATTCGCCTGCTCGCCACTGGAGAGAGGTGATGGCGATCGCATCCTTCACCCCCTGCATTCGCAAAAACGCCCGAACTGCCCCCGCGTACATATTTGTCCCAGTGTAAGGGCCAGCCACAAATACAACTTTTTGGGCGGCAGGATGTCCTGCTGCCTGGAGCATTCGCAGCGCAGTCACCTGTTCGGGGAGTCCGACGAAAGCCAGACGACCGGGAAAGGCTTCAATTTCAGGCAAAATGGTCAGCGTTGGAGTAACGGCATAGACGCTTTGAGCCGCAGCCAGGATTTCTTCTCGACTGGTAGCGATTACTGGAGTTGCGGCTTCTGGGGAATGCAATCCCTGACGCAGCACGATCGCTCCTTCAATTTGACCGCTTTCTAGTAGATGAATCAGGACTCGGCTAATCACCCCGCCCGATGCACCCCGTCGCCGAATGGCTGGGTCAGCCGCATAGCCCGTAAACACTTGCCGATAGGCACCCAACAACGGACTATTAGGCTTGCCATCGTTGAGGTACGCCAATAGGTCAGGATAGGGAACACCCCGTCCAGAGCAAACTGCCCATGCCAGCGCCAGCGATTGGTCTTCTGCATCAGTCAAGGCTCGACGCAAAAAGGGCAAAGGGCCAGATGAGGTTTCCCGAAATTCCAGCAACTCTGGATGCAATCCTACACAAGCGCCGCAGTGAGTGCAGTTTTTGGGCTGAATCACCTGTGTTTGAAAGCGGCTCCAAAAGCTGTGCTTGATCCCGTTCCCCATTTTCATCGCTCTTTTTGGTTGGAATTGAGTTCTGCTCGACGCAGGCGCAATTGAATATCTTCTAATACTTTGCGGTTGACCGCCATCAGATCAGCGACTAAGCCAAACATCCACAGTTGGAAGCCAATCAAAATCAGGATTGCCGCCAAAATCAGGCTGGGCGCACGCGATCGCGTCCCATTCTCCAAAAAGAACAAGACGAGCCAACGAATTCCCAGCAAAACGCCAAAAGAAAAGGGAACGCTGCCCAAAACCGCAAAAAATCGCAGCGGCTTATAGGTCATCGAGATTCGCAAAATGGTGAGCAGCGATCGCTTCACATACGAGGGAATGCTTTTCACCAGCCGTGAGGGTCGCAAATAGCCATTTGTGCGAATGGGCACCGACTTAATCGCCATCCCTTGCCGCCCTGCCTGAATGATGGTTTCCAGGGTGTAGGTGTATTCGTTAAACACATTCAGCCGCAGCGCTGCTTCTCGACTGATTGCCCGAAAGCCGCTGGGCGCATCGACGACATTTGTTTTGCTGGCTAACCGAACCACCCAACTGCCAAACCCTTGCAGCAGCTTTTTGGTGGGCGAAAAGTGTTGCTTAATTTGGCGAATCGGTCGTGCCCCTACCACGATGTCTGCTTCCCCTTGCAAAATCGGCTCGACCAGTCTGGGAATGTCAGCAGCGCAGTACTGATTATCTGCGTCTGTGTTCACAATGATGTCTGCTCCCGCCTTGAGACACGCTTCTAGCCCTGCCATGAAAGCGTGAGCGAGTCCCTGATTGCGGGCAAAGCTGACGACATGATCGACTCCACTGGCTAGCGCGACTTCAACGGTGCGATCGCTGCTGCCGTCGTTGATAATCAGCCATTCCACCTGATCGATGCCAGGAATCTGGCGCGGTAGCTGAGCTAGCGTCGTCCCCAGGGTGGCTTCCTCGTTGTAGCAAGGAATTTGAATAATCAGTTTGGTCATCAGCAGATTTCAATACCTAGATCAGATTGAATCAGACTCCAGGGCAGAAATACCCTTTACCCAAACTTTACTTTTAATCGCGACCCGTCGGAGCGAGTTCAAGATTAGGTAAAGAGTAAACCCATTTCTGGTCATCCTCCTTAGGAGGTCAATATAGTGTGTGTACGTAATTATGCAGAGGATGCAGAATAATTGGAAACTGGCAAAATAATGCAGTGCGATCGCCCTCTGTCTTGATTCTGCCGCTATAAATTTGACTTTAATAGAAGGTGTTATCTGATGCTGATTGACGCTCGTACCCTACCCATCGACGAAGTCATTGAAACCGAAAATTGTATTGTTGGCGCTGGCCCGGCTGGCACAACAATTGCCCGTGAACTGGCTGGACAAAGCTTTCGGGTCTGCTTGTTGGAGAGCGGCGGGTTGGAGTTTGACGAAGCGACTCAATCTCTCTCAGAAGGCACCATCACCACGCCTCACTTTTACCCTACAAACGAACTGACTAGGGGACGCTGCCGTCAGTTTGGCGGTTCGTCAAACTACTGGGATATCACCGTACAGCGAGGTGAGAAAAAGTGCCATGTGCGCCATGCCCCCCTCGACCCGATTGACTTTGAGCAGCGGGAAGGAGTGCCCTATAGCGGCTGGCCGTTTGACTATAACCACCTGCTGCCCTACTACAAACGGGCCCAGGAATATTGTCAGGCTGGCCCGTTTGCTTACGATGGCGCGTCCTGGGAAACGGAGGATGCCCGCTGTTTGCCACTGGGCGATCGCCTCACTACAGGAATTTTCCAGTTTGCTCCCAGTGCCGCCTTTGCGGAGGCTCCCAAAGCTGCCCTGCGCGATGTCTCCAATGTTAGCTACTACAACGCTAACGTTCTCGACATTGAGACGAATGAAACTGCGACTCAGGTGACTCGTCTGCGAGTTGCTTCTACTCCAGGACGGGAATTTTGGGTGTCTGCCCGGATCGTCATTCTGGCAACGGGTGGTTTTGAAAATGCGCGGCTGCTATTGCTGTCTAATCAGACTCAATCAGCGGGATTGGGCAATCAGAACGACCTGGTTGGGCGGTATTTTATGGATCATCCCGGTTTTCGAATTGGCGTGGTGATTCCGGCTAGTCGAAAACTGATTGACTCCGCTACCCTGTATGACCTCAGATGGGTAAACCAAACGGCGATCGCCGGTCGAGTTTCCCTCACCGAAGAGGTGATGCGCCAGGAGAAACTCTTGAACGGCAGCATCATGTTGATTCCAAAACCTCTAGGTTACGGGCTAGCCGCTAAATCTGTGATGACCTTGCTGAATTCTCTGCGTCAGGGCAAGCTTCCCAGTGACTCCCTCAAAAAGCTAACCAAGATTCTGACCCATCTGGATGACACTGCCGCTTTTACCTATCGCCGAGCGCGTAAACTGCATGGCGTTTACAGTTCAAGTCGGGGTGGCTGGTCTAAATTGCCCGATCGCTCCAAGCAATTTAGATACCTGGAAGCGGTTGCCCAGGTTGAGCAGGTTCCTGACCCTAACAATCGCGTCACCCTGGGTGCTAACACCGATCCGTTTGGGCGGCCACGAATTGAGTTTTACTGGCAGTGGACGGATCGCGACTTGCAAAGTCTGCGCCGCACTGCCGAAATTTTGACCCAGGAATTTTCTCGTAATGGGCTGGGACAGTTTCAGTCTATGTATGAGTTAAACGGGGCAACCAACTCCGTCAACGGAAGAGACGTGCCTCGCTTCCAAAGCACTCACCATCACATTGGCACCACCCGAATGCACCCCGACCCCAAACAGGGCGTGGTTGATGCCAATGGTAAAGTGCATGGCATGTCCAACCTTTACATTGCAGGCAGTTCCATTTTTCCAACGGGCGGATACGCAAACCCCACCCTGACAGTGGTAGCCCTCGCCGTTCGACTCGCAGAACACATGAAGCAAACAATCAACAGTCAGGTTGTCATGGCTGAATCTACGCCCCCTGCTTAGGGTTGGATGAAAGGCGATCGCCTTCCCTCTCTACCGGGGGATGACATCGCTACTGGAATTCGTTCCAATGATTGGGTTCCAGTTGCTTTGTCTAGGGCATTTAAGATTATGGATCTTCAACTGACTGGTAAAGTCGCACTGGTGAGTGGTTCGACGGCTGGAATTGGTCTGGCGATCGCCACTACCCTAGCTCAAGAAGGAGCAACTGTAATTGTCAACGGACGCACTGAAGCACGAGTCAATGCAGCGATTGATCAAATTAAACAAAAGCAAATCGAACAAAAGACACCTGATGTCAAATTGCAAGGATTAGCTGCTGACCTGGGCACTTCTGATGGCGCAAATACTCTGTTTCAAGGTGCCGGAGGTTGACATTCTAGTTAACAACCTGGGCATTTATGGTGCAAAGTCCTTCAGCGAAATCTCAGATGAGGAGTGGCTAAAATTTCTGGAAGTGAATGTCCTGAGCGGCGTTCGGCTCTCTCGCCATTACTTACCCAAAATGATGCAGAAAAACTGGGGAAGAATCATCTTCATCTCCAGTGAGTCTGGCGTGAATATTCCTGCTGAAATGATTCACTATGGGGTGACAAAAACTGCTCAGGTGTCGCTAGCACGAGGCTTAGCCGAAACAACGGTAGGCACAAACGTCACAGTGAATTCGGTGCTACCCGGCCCTACTCGTTCAGAAGGGGTAGAAGAATTCATTCAAGGATTGGCAAAGAAGCAAAACATTTCACCAGAACAGGTGGAAAAAGAGTTTTTTGAGAAAAAACCGCCCCTCTTCTCTGATTCAACGCTTTGCAACGACTGAAGAGGTTGCTGCATTGGTTGCCTTTGTTGCCAGTCCTTTATCCTCTGCGACCAATGGAGCCGCTTTGCGAGTAGATGGCGGAGTGGTGCGTTCAATTGTTTGAACCCCGCAGAGGAAGGGAACCAAGGTAAAACAAGCTTATAAGCCTGGAAGTTAGCCTGTTAAATTTGCAGTTTTTGCACCAGCACGATGATAAAATACGGTAACTACATCAAATTACCGTATTTTATGGAACGTCTGTCAGAATCGGATGCAGCCATTCATTCAAATTCGTCACCTCTCAACCGAGAACAGCCTTCTGCACTCAAGCGCCTTCGGGGTGGTTTCCTGTTAGTTTTAGGCTATTTGTTGTCACCGCTCTCCTGGTGGAACGACCTGTTTTTCAACCTGCCATTCGCCTACGGATTGGGCTACTTAGCAAGCCGTTTTTCGCCTGATTTCTTTTTGCCTGCGGCGATCGCCGGATATTGGCTCTCCAATGTGGCAGGAATCCTGCTGATGCAACTGGGGATTATCGATGTCTTCCAGGAAGAGGCAAAGGAGCGCAATTTCAAGAAAGAACTGCTTACAGGTGTAGTTTCCTCTACGGTCTACACCTTAATCATTTTGGGGCTAATTCACTTCCATATTCTTGAAACTCCTGGTCTTGAGCTGGAAGAAAGTTCATTTAGCTTGAGTGCGCTGTGGCCCTTTGGAGGCGATCGCTAAATGAACTACCTGTTGCTTTCATCCCTCAGTTTTGTAGTTGGAATTATCGTAGGGCTAACGGGAATTGGCGGTGCTTCTCTGATCACCCCGATGCTCATCGTCGTGTTTCAGGTGCCTGCTTCAGTGGCAGTGAGTTCTGATGTGGTTGCTGCAACGCTGATGAAAGTCGTGGGTGGGGTAAAACATTGGCGGCAGCAAACGGTTGATGTACAGGCGGTAAAGTGGTTAGCGTTGGGCAGTGTACCGGGTTCCCTCACTGGGGTTGGTCTGCTGCATTCCATTCGACAAAGCGACATTAACTTGGATGGTCTGCTGCTACGATTGCTGGGCATTGCCATTTTGGCGATTACGCTGGTAGCACTTCTGCAACTGATTCTAATGATGGTGGCTCCGTCGCTGAAATTGCCCTCCTTGCCCAAGCTGGATTTAGATACTTTGAATGGACGGGCGATCGCGATCGCCGTTGGCGCAGTTTTGGGGTGCATGGTTGGCATGACCAGCGTTTCATCAGGTTCAATGTTTGCCCTCGTGTTAATCGCGCTGTTTCAACTGGATGCCAAGAAGTTAGTGGGTACTGATTTAACTCAGGCGGCAATTCTTTTAAGCGTGACTTCTTTAGGGCACTTAACTTTAGGAACAGTAGATTGGAGCCTTGTTATTCCTATCTGGATTGGCTCAATTCCCGGTGTGTTGATCGGTGCAAAACTCTGTCAAGCTGCACCTCAGAAAGTATTGCGATTTGCCGTTTATCTAATTCTGGTGATGGTGAGTTGGAAGTTGGCCCATGCTGCATAAATGGAGTTTATTAGAGATAGGCTCCCAACAAACTGTAGAGCAAACCGCTGATGACTAAGCCCGTTATGACTACGTAGGGAATATCGCGCTGCTTAATAAAAAATATAAAAGACACCAAAACCCGCAGGACGGGAGTTGCGATCAGGAATAATAACCCTAGCTGCACAATACCGCGACGACGACCGGAAAGTACTGCATCGATTACTCCGGCAGGCGATCGAAACATATCCGGTTCGCCCTGAAAGATTTGATATTGAACAGGTTCCATCCCATGTCGCATAAGATATAGGATGCCGCCTAGCAGAACTGTTGCGGTAGCAAGCCATACGCCATATTTAAGCAAATTGCTGAGGATGACTCCTAAACGATAGTCGGGCGATCGCTCGTCTAACTGGTGCTGAGGATAATCCTGACAACTCACCGACAAATCAACGATTGAAGGATGCTCAAGGGCGATCGACAGGGCTTGGGCTGTGACAGTTGAGGTAGGGATTTGAACTTCGGACTCCGGCGGCATCTTACATCTCTCCAAATGCGTTGTAAACCATCTTGAACGACATCACAACCAGTACGACACTAAACACGACCCGCAACACACTCACTTTTGTACCCATCAGCGCCTTTGCGCCCAACCAGGCCCCCGGAAATACGCCCAACATTACGGGCATTGACAATCCCGGATCAATATAGCCTCGTGCCAGATATACACCCGCCGAGACAGCAGCCGTTACGCCAATTGTAAAACTGCTAGTAGTGGTCGATACTTTAAACGGCAGCCGCATCACCTGATCCATAGCAAGCACCTTCAACGCACCGGAACCAATTCCCAATAGCCCTGATAAGACACCTGCGATTGACATTAGCCCAAATCCCAGCGGTACCGAGTAAGCCTGATAGCTCATTAGCCCATCCGGAGTTGGATAGGTGCCATGCAGTTGCAGTTGTTGAGATAGCGGCTCTTCTGCTTCATCTGCGGGTGCCTCTGTCCGAGGCTGCTGTGCTAGGTAGGCGGAGTAGAGCAGCACGATCGCCAGCACCAGCGTTAATAGCTTGATTGAAATCATCGTTGCCAGCAATGCTCCTACAATGGCTCCTATCGTAGTGGCTACTTCCAGAAACATCCCCAACCTCAAGTTGGCATATCCCTGGCGAATATAAGTGGACGCTGCTGCACAGGAAGTCGCAATCACCGAAACCAGCGATGCCCCGATCGCATATCGAATATCTACACCAAATACGGAGGTTAGCAGCGGCACAATTACCACCCCACCCCCAACCCGGTCAACGCTCCCAGAAATCCTGCCAGGAACGAGCCAGCCCACACTAATACAGAAAATTCTAGAATGTTCAGATGCTTACTCCTGAATTGCCTGGTTTATTGTTTTGATCTGCGACTTCTGTGAGAAGTCGCAGATCTGAAGTTGCTTAGTCTACGGGTGCGGCGGGGAATTGAGTGGTTAGGTCTGCCTGAGTCATATCGGGAATTTCCCAGTTCACATCTCCAGACTTGAAGACCTGGGTTGCAGGAAGATTTAGCTCGATCGCCCCTGTATCGGGATTTTCTGTCGCGATCAACTGGGTACCTTGCAGAACTTTAATAGCGGCTGCACTGCCTACATTCAGCCCTGCGACTTTGACATCGTTAGGCAGGTAGATTCCTTTGCACGCCCAATCATCGTCGGTTTCTTCACCTGGAGGCAGGAGATAAATTACCTGATCAAAGGTGGATGTTGATGTTTTAGACTTGTCACCGTAGACCGCGATCGCTTGAGCAGTATCATTCCGGCAAATCGTGTCTTCACCAGTCTCCATGATGTATTTCTGGTATTGCAAATCTGTAATTTGTTGCTGCACTTGCTCCATCGTCATGCCTTCGGGGGGAGTATCGGTGTTTTGTGCTTGAGTCAGGTTAAGTAAGGTCTCGGTAATCTGGGTGTAATCGGGATTTTGATCGAGGGGGGGTGGATCGGCGAGAGCAGGTTGAGCAACGGCGATGTTAAGGACAAGCAGCAAGCCAAGCAACAGTTTGAACAGTTTCATGATCAATCTCCTTTATGAGTTTAAAGCTAGAACAATGGGACAGATGTGAACAGTTGATAAGTTTTGCTTTCAAGCAAAATGAACATTCCTAAACCAATCAACACAAACGGCACAATCGCGTGTCCATAGCGGGTGATAACATGAGCGATCGCCGGAAACCGAGCTAAGCGATAGGCAACATAACACCACACTCCAATCAGTCCGAAAAAAACAGCGAGAATCAACAGCAGCTTGGGCAAATTACAACTGGCAAATAGAGGAACATAGATGCCGATGTTGTCTCCTCCATTGGCGAGGGTGACGGCTGCCACACCATAGGTTTGCGGAGTTAGTAGCGCTGTCAGTTTGGATAGAAGCGATCGCTTTGAGGTTGAAGTAACTGGCTGATGCGATAGGGTTTGCACATCAGTATCAGGTTTATCGCGATTGAGGATCTGACTTACTCCAATGATGATAGGGAGAATTCCCAGTAGTCCGATCCATGCTTTGGGAATCAATAATCCACCGACAAAGCCAGGAAGGCTCGCTAAGATCAATACCAAAAAACCTAGATATTGACCTGCAACAATGTGATAAGGGCGGAAGGTTGCATTAACTTGAGCAAAGAAGAGCATCAGAATGATGATGTCGTCAATGTTAGTGGCAGCAAAGGCAACGGTGCCGGTAGTGATGGCTTGTACAATCCAGCCCATGATGTGTTCAGGTATTCATAGCGACTCCTTTAATTTTGCTTGAGATTGGTCACTGCAACGGTGGGACGTATTGCACTGCGAAACAGATGCAGCCCAAACAGACCGCTGATCAACAAGGTCAACACCACGAGTCCACGGTTTTCTAGCGTGTGGCTATCAATCAAAATCAACATGCCTAAGCCAATCAGCACAAACGGAACGAGTTGATTGCCGTAGTCGGTGAGCGATTTGGCGATCGCAGGCACTTGCATCAAGCGATAGGCAGTAAAACACCAAACTCCGACCAGCACAAAGAAAACCGCTAAAATGACTGATAAGGTGAGTCCATTGCTGCTGGCAAATAGGGGAACATAAATGCCGATATTGTCACCTCCGTTGGCAAAAGTTATAGCCGCCACACCATAGGCTTGGGGTGAAAGCAAGCTGGTATACCAGGAACGCTCAGGGGTTTGTGGTGCTTCAGTTTCTTCCTCCTCATCTTGAACAGGATTGATTAAACGGCTCAACCCAATCACAATCGGGACAATGCCCAACATGCCAATCCAGGGACGAGGCAGTACCATGCTGCTAAAGAAACCAGGAAGACTCACTGCAACCAGTGCCGCAAATCCCAAATATTGTCCTGTAACAATGTGTCGCCGCCGAAACACCGAATTAACTTGAGAAAAGAACAGGAGCAGGATCAAAATGTCGTCCAGGTTAGTGGCAGTAAATGCCGTAAATCCAGTGGAGATAGCTTTCAGTAACTCATTCACAGATGATTGTCCTCAATGATCGGGGGGTAGAGTAAACGGGGAAGAGGGTAAAGGGCCAGTTCCTGACGGTACTACCACTGGCTCAAAGGCAGTAAATCGTTCATGAATTTCATTGATATTGCGCTCCATAACTGAAACCATGCGGGGAGAGCGGAGACGCTGAACAATGAATGAACCACAGGTAATTGCGAGATAGAGCAAAAATAAGTAGGGAAGCAGGTTGTAGGGCGCTTCAGGAACAGGAAATAGATTGCTTCCTGGAATTCCTACACTGCCCAGCACAGGTAAACTCATGAAGCCAACGCCCATCACCGAGAACACTACATCGCGGGGACGAAGTTTGTTGATTTGCGCCAAATACACAGGAGCCGCAACGGAGATCAAAATGTAGACCGTTAAGAAGCCGTAGCTGGCGATCGCTCCCAAATATCCCATCATCGCAAACAGGGGAATGTGAAAAAGTGACAGTCCCGCAGGTACTAAAAACATCAGCAGCGAACACAGCGATACCGCCACATGGGGAGTGCGATTGAAACTATGTGCCTCACCCAACATCGAAGGAAACAGTCCATGCCGCGCCATCGTGAAAAACACTCGTGCCGCCGGATTGATGCTACCTAACACACAGGCAAAAAAGCTAAACAGCGCACTAAATGCCACCAAGTCTCCCAGAAACCCTACACCTACTTGATGGGCAAGGAAACCGAGGGGTTCTTCTGTCGTGGTGATTGACGTGCCCGTGCTGCTAAACCCTAAGATCTCAATGTATGCCGTCACAATGAAGAATAGCCCTGCCATAATTGCGCTGCCTACTACGGCTCTAGGAATGCTCCGCAGCGGATTTTTTGCTTCATCGCCCAGGGAGGTTGCACTCTCAAACCCAGAGAAGGCAAACAGGACTAACACTAACCCCATCGTTACGCCGCCCGGTGTGGCATCACGCAGGGTTAACTGCGACCAATCCAGGGCAAACCCCGTGTGTGTCCAGATAATCAGCGCCAAGACCAAAATCAAAACAATGGACGCGCCTTCCATCCATAGCATCGCCATTGCCGAAAGCTGAATATCTTTGTAAGCGGCGTACCAGGCGATCGCCGCTCCCAACGTCAGCCAGGTAATCGCAGAGAAGTGAATCCCTAGATGCCCCAGCAGCACGTCGCTAAAATTAGCAAACCCGCACAGCACCGACATTCCGGTAAACAGATACGCTAGTACCAGGCTCCAGCCACACACCACGCCTGCGGTTGGGCCCAGTCCCTTGGCGATGTAGGAATAGAGCGAACCCGGTGAAGCAGAACGGCTAGCGAACTGATTGATGTTGATGCTGACAAACATTAATCCAACCATGCCAATGAGGAAGCTAAGCCAGGTTCCACTTCCTGCCAAGGCAACAATCAGCCCCAGATTGGATGCCGGAATCGTAGTAGGGGCAATTACCGCAAAGGATTGTGCTAACACCTCCCCAAATGGCAGACAGTCCGGCTTTAAGCCATGTGTGCTGCGAGTAGGTTTTGAATTTGATTGATTCACCATTCGGCAAGTTCCAGTAGTTTGATGTAAAAACAAAGCGCGATCGCTTCTGCATAAACTGGTTGGTTTGCCTCAGCAAGGATCCGTTGCGAAGAGCATGACTCTTAATGTAGAGATAAGCAGGAATAGGATCAAATACTCTTTTTTTTTGAATTGATAAAAGTAATTTATGAACGTCTAAAACTTCCACCTGGAGCGGATTTGGCAGCAGTCTAAACGATCTAAAATTGACGATATGTTCAAACATTCAATTCCCCTCTTTTCATATAGGAAAATGGGTTTATCTTTATTTTTTAGTAAAAAGGTGAAAAGCTTATACCAATTCAATTTGAGCTTGCACAGAATGAACCCTGGTTAAACAAGGGGCTTAAGCCCCTTGTTTCTATGCAGCTTCACAAAGAATTGGATCAGCCCATTCTTAGTGAGAAATAGTGGCGATCGCCGTCTTTTTTACTTCACAAATTTAAGTAAAGAGTGATTTAGAAGTCCTTTTCAAATTTCAAAAAAATCTAAAATTTTGCTGTTGATATTGAAGCATCCATTCTTTAAGCAAGCAGGATTGCATCAAAGGAAAAATTGTGAGATATTTTAAAATACTTAATTTCGGTCGGCTTACCGGATTTAATTCTTAGAAGAAATGGTACTGTAGGTGGCACTGTAGATTGATGACGTTTGAGCAATTGCGAATTTTTCTAGCGGTCGCAGAACATTTACACTTTACTCGTGCTGCGGAAGAACTCTACATCACTCAGCCTGCCGTCAGTGCCGCTATCAGTACTCTGGAAAAAGAGTACGGCATACGCCTGTTTCATCGAGTTGGGCGACACATCGAGATCACCGAAGCCGGAAAACTGCTAGAAGGGGAAGCGCAAAAGATTCTCGACCAGGTTGTGTTGACCGAGCGTGGGCTACGGGAATTAAACAGCCTGCAACGAGGAGAATTACGGCTGGGATCAAGTCTCACCGTAGGTAACTACTGGCTGCCAAGACGGATTACTCAATTCAAGCAAGAGTATCCAGGCATTGTGGTCAATTGCACTTTGGCGAATGCAGAGGAAATCTGTGAAGGAACAGCGTCCGGGCTGTTCGATTTGGGTCTGGTGAATGGAGAGGTTAAGCCCGCATTACGCAATTTGCTAGAGCAAGAGGAAGTCGGGATCGATCGCCTTCAAATTGTGGTCGGAAAACATCACCCCTGGTACAACCGAGGCAAAGTGGAAGTAGAGGAACTACTCACCACAGAGTGGGTTATGCGAGAGCCTGGTTCTGGCGTTCAGCAAGTGTTTGAGCAAACTCTGGAAAGGTTGAGCATTAAGCCATTTCAACTGAATGTGGCGCTGGTTTTAACTAGCAGTGAAATGGTGAGATCCGTCGTTGAAGGGGGAATGGGTGCCGCTGCAATTTCAGCATTAATGGTGCAGAAAGAATTGCAGCTAGGAACATTACGGGCGATCGCCGTGACTCAGCGAGAAGGAAGCCTGACCGCTTTAGACATCGTTCAGCCTGTGTGGAAGCTCAAACATCGAGAACGCTTTCAAAGCCGAGCGGCGATCGCCTTTGAGCAAATGTTAGTTAACCAGCCGGCTCAAGGAGATGTAGCGGCAGATTCAGTGCTAGAAGGTTCAGCGGTTGGCGACTCAGCGGTCGATGATCCAACCGTTGGTAATCCGGCGCTCTGTTGAATTAATCGATTCAAATCCAGGAGTTTTGGCCCTTCACTGCCAACAATCAGAGGTAGGGTGCCATTCCACTTGGCGATCGCCTGTCTTTGCAGCATCTCTGGCGTTAAATTTTCCCGCAGTAATCGCTGTGCCTCTGCTTCTCCTTTTGCTAAATTAAGCTGTGCTTCGGCTTCCTGTTTGGCTTTTAGAGTGACAAACTCTGCCCGCTTTGCTTCTTGTTCCGCGATCTGTTTTGCCTCGACCGCGTCTCTGAAACGATTTGAGAAACGCACATGCACCAGAGAAATATCATCTACCGCAATGTGATAAGCCGCTAACCGTTCCGTCAGCAAATCATCAACCTCTGCTTTCACCTCGTTTCGTCGGGTCACAATTTCTTCGGCGGTATATTTTGCCATCGCTGCTTTGAGGACTTCTTCAACCGCAGGATTGATGATTCGCTGGACAATCGCAAACTTGTCTCCAATCTCTTGAAAAATTACGTTTGCTTCTGTTGGCACAATATGCCAATTTAACGCGACATCAGTATAAACTTCCTGCAAATCTCTGGAAGAGGCTTCGGCAGAAATCTCCTGGTTTTGTACCCGAACGCTCAACTTTTGTACAGTATTCACAATGGGAATAATCGTGTGCAACCCTTCATCCAAAACCAGTGGCTGAACTTGCCCAAACCGCATCAAAACTCCTCGTTCTCCTGCATTTATAACTACAAAAAAACTGGAGAGTAAAACTAAAATGATTAAGGCAGCAAATACCTTACTCGCAACGCTAAGATCTCGCTTTGATGTGCGACT
>NZ_JBAHYJ020000105.1:0-20046 GCF_036697665.2 Scytonema sp. PRP1
TGCAAATTTGAGGTTGGCACCACTGAGGTTGGCACGACTGAGGTTGGCACGACTGAGGTTGGCACCACTGAAGCGAGCGTTGTTTAAATGAGCACCCTTTAGGTCAGCATCGCTAAAATTTGTCTGGCCGAGGTCAGCATTATACAGATGGGAATTATCAAGCTTTACCTTTCTAAGGTCAGAATTGGTTATGTAAGCACCTCTAAGGTCTGTAGCAGAAAGATCGGCATTCCGAAAATCTACTTCTGCAAAATTAGCACCTTTAAGTTTGGCACCCAGGAGATTGGTATTGCTAAGATTTATACGTAAGAAAACGATGCATTTACCAAAAAAAGACTCTGTTAGGTAATTACGCATCGCCTCTGGTACTTTACATCCCTCATTCAGCAATTCAAGTGCTTGGCGTGTTCCTGAACTACGAGCTCTGATGGTTTGCCAAGCGTTAACTTCGTTTCCCTGTCTCAATTTTGGAGTAATAATTAGTAAGGCAATGCCAATAGGGATTACCAGAAAGCTAGCTGCTTTAAGTTGATTATTTCGCCTCTGTTGAATACTTTTCTGAATAAACTTACAAGCCAAATCCGATAAAGCAAAGTTTGTCAATTCCTTTTTCTGGAACGCCTGAGCTTCTTTTAACTGTTTTCCTTGAAGTAAATAATCATTAAGCTGCTTATTCTGTTGCCATTCAGTCGCCAAGCGTTCAATTCTATTCTTTTGGATAATTTTACTGCGATTTTCATCAATCCAACTTTGTAATAGCTGCCAGTGGCGGATTAACGCTTCATGCACAACTTCCACCGTTTCTTGACCAGAACTATTTCGGCTTGTGACGACCAATCGCGCATCAGCCAGTTGACTCACTCTTAACCAGCTTACTTGACCCAATTCAGATTTTGTGGCTATCCGGCGCGTATCTTCTGTCCCTTCGCCTGGACGTACCAACTGCATGAAAATTCGCTGCACCTGTTGTTGATCCGCAGCATCGAAATTGTTATAAATCTTATCAGCATGAGTTGCTAAAGCACCTTGGACTTCACCAATCGCTTCATACGCTGCATGAGTTAATTGTCTATGATTTCGACGTTCCCACAGTAGAGTTAAAGCAAATTCCAGTAACGGCAAGTTCCCTGGTTCATTTTCAACATCATCTAAAATGCGTTTCACGAGTCCTGCTTCCAATGTGACTCCTAGCTTTTGGGCTGGTTTAGAAATCACCTCCAATAGTTCCGTGCGGTTCATTGGTCCCAGCTTGATGTCATCTTGCAGGACATCAGCAAATGGGCGGTACTCCAGCGCACTGCCTAAAAAATCCGCCCGCATAGTAGCAACCAGCACCGTTGGCAATTGGTTTGTGTTCGTTTGAATGAGACTGAGCAAGCAATCTAGAAAACGCCGACGGGTGGATTCATCGTTACATAAGGTATAAATTTCCTCAAACTGGTCAGCAATCAACAGCACTCGGTGGTTGGGATGGCTGCGTTGGATATTCGCCATCACCTTAGTCAGGGTCACTTCGCCTTTATCAAGATAGTCAGCTAACTTAGGTGTTTGCGCCATCCGCTCGGTAGCATTTAAGTTTGGGGTATAAAGAGGAACCAGCGCTTCCGCCAAAGCGTAAAACGGGTCAGAACCAGGACGGAAATGAGTAAATAACCAATGACCCTGTTGTTGCAATTTTGGCACTAGCCCTGCCAACACCACGGAAGATTTCCCGCTTCCGGAAGCACCGAGTACAGGAATAAAGCTCCGCTTTGCAGTTGCTTGGACAAGTTCTTCTATAAAGACTTCGCGTCCAAAAAAGAACTCAGTATCGTTGGGACCAAAGTGAAATAGACCGCGATAAGGACATGGTAGGTTGTCATCAGCAGAAGTCTTGGCAGATTCAACAGGTGCTGTCCTAATGTCCTCACGGTAGTAATGATAGTTGGTGATATGAATTTGCGTATTATAATCACCTTGAATCCCTTGAATCGCTCCTTCCACCCTTGAGCCTGCGACACTTTGCCCAAGGTTTTGCTGGGGAGATGGGGACAGATTTGAATCAAAGTCAGGTGGTTGATTCATCCTGTTTTACTAGATTCCAAAGAAACTTTTGGTAACACCAAACCAGGTTGGGAGTTTTGCCAAAACAGGTTTCCTGTCAAGTCTTGACCTTTAAACGAGCGTCCTCTAAGATTTTGACCAGAGTAGTCTTGCGGCATGGCTGGGTTGGGAAGATGCTAGCATTTAACCTCAGATACAGATTGAGTATGCGGTTTTCCGGCTTCAAAGGCAATTATTATTCTTTCGTCGCTAATTTCTGTCGCTTTTTGGCGGAATTCAAAACAAGTTATCCACATACTCTTTCTTCCAAGTTAGAGCGCTTTATCCGCCAACCTCTGCCACAGAACGCCCGCGCTTTTGGCTTCCCCTGTTGAGACAATAAAAGGATGGCTGGAAGCCGAATAGCAGGGTATCACAGCAAGTGGCGATCGCCTCCCGGATGACACCTTTGCGTAATCGCTTCCCGAATGGCACCTTCAATCGCCTCCCTTGTGGCACCTTCAATCGCCCTCGCGAATGGTACCTTCAATCGCCCTCCCTTGCTGGCATCTTTGCGATCGCCCTCCCGAATGGTACCGAAGGCGATCGCCACTGAGGCGGCTCCAGAACACCATCGCCCGAGGAGCGGCTCATAAAGGAGCATCGCCCGAGGCACTGCGCGGATCACAATCGCAAACCGGAAAGTATGGTAAAGAATTTGTAGCAAATAGTTACAGTCTCCTTATCTAACTATGCCGCAAGACTTCTCCGGTCGAAATCTCAGAGGTCATTCGTTTAAAGGTCGTAAAGACTTGACAGGAGCGAACTTTAGCTATGCAGATATTCAAGGGACAGATTTTACTGGTGCTAACCTTATAGGTGCAAACTTCAGCCATGCTAAAGCTGGGTTGCAAAAGCGCTGGGGTATTTTCTTAGTGCTTATTTCATGGGTGCTGTCGGGAATATCAGGATTCTTCTCCGCTTTTGCTGGTTATTCAGCGGCACTAGTACTTGATACCTCAAAATTTCAGAATCAAATAGAAGGGTTGGCTACCATAATTGTGTTGGTTATTTTCTTTTTCATCACAATTCGCAAAGGAATACAAGCGGGTTTCGTCGCCGTCGTCTTCGCCTTCGCCTTCGCCTTTACCGGAGCCGGAGCCTTAGTCTTCGCCGGAGCCGGAGCCGGAGCCTTAGTCTTCGCCGGAGCTGGAGCCGTCGCCGTCGCCGTCGCCGTCGCCTTCGCCTTCGCCTTCGCCTTCGCCTTCACCGTCGTCTTCGCCGAAGCCTTCACCGGAGCCTTCGCCTTAGCCTTCAACGGAGCCTTCAACGGAGCCTTAGGCTTCGCCTTCGCCTTAGACTTAGCCTTCGCCGGAGCCTTCACCGAAGCCGTCGCCTTCACCGGAGCCGTCGCCTTCACCGGAGCCGTCGCCTTCACCGGAGCCGTCGCCTTCACCGCAGCCGTCGCCGTCGCCGTAACGTTATTGAGTAGTTACATCAGTTGGCGAGCGCTCAAAGGAGATGAAAAGCACGCCCTTATTCGCAACATCGCTGTTGCTTTTGCAGCGACTGGCGGTACAAGTTTCCGCAATGCCAATTTAACTGATGCTAATTTTACACGAGCCACGCTCAAAAATACGGATTTTAGAAAAGCTATTCTGACTCGTACCTGTTTCCACAAAACCAAAAAACTTGACCTTGCTCGTCCTGGTGTAACATACCTTCAGAAAGCACAAGTGCGAGACGTGCTGGTGACAAGACAGGGACACGATGAAATTTTTGACCGCCAAGACCTACGAGGGGTCAACTTTAAAGGGGCAAACTTGGTAGATGCTAGTTTTATTGGTGCAAACTTAAGTGAAGCTAACTTACAAGATGCTGATTTATCCAGAGCCAAGCTAGTACAAACACAATTAGACTCAACTGATTTTACAAGCGCTACTCTCACCGGAGCATATATTGAAGATTGGGGCATTACCAGCAACACAAAATTTAACGGGGTGAGATGCGAGTACGTTTATATGCGACTCCCCACCAAAGAAAACCCTGACCCCCTGCGTAAACCCGATAACAGAGAAGAGGTGTTTGCAGATGGGGAGTTTGGAGATTTTATCAAACCGATTGTTGACACGCTTGACCTTTATCACAACCAAGGTGTAGACCCGAGGGCGATCGCAATTTCCTTCAAGCAGTTAGCAGAGAATCACCCAGATGCAGATCTGCGAATTGTGGGGATGGAGGTGCGAGGAGAAGATAAATTTTTACTTCGTGCTAAAACTGCACCAGATGCTGATAAGTCAGAACTGAGTGCAGAATATTTTGAAATTTACAATCAACTAAAAGCATTAGCAGAGAAAGAACTACAAAAACTGATAGCAGAAAAAGATAGCAGAATTCATAGTTTAGAAACTATGGTAACGACGGCACTACAAAGCCCTAGTTTTTATTCAAACACTCAAGTAGAAAAAGTAGATAATATGAATCCAAGTCAAGGTGGAATTAATCAAAGCGTCAGTAACAGTCAACTTGGGCAAGGACTACAAGCAGTACAAGGGAGTGGAAATCAACTATCTATGAATAATAACGAAAATTATAAAACTAAATATGACCAAAGCCATGCCCAAATTGGTGGTTTTGTTGATACGGCTCAATCTGGTAGCCAACAGACTTTTAACCAAAACATTTCTGCACCGGAGCAAAAACAAACTCTTGCAGAAGCAGCAGCAGAAATACAGCAACTGTTAGAGCAGCTCAATCAATCTTATCCCACTGATACAATGTCTGGAAAAATGGCATTGGCAGCAGAAGCAACTCAACGCATCGAAAATAATCCTACCTTAATGAAGAAAGTCGTCAGTTCATTAAAAGCTGGTGGGACTGCTGCTTTAGAGCAATTGCTCAGTCATCCCGCAGCCAGCTTTGTCATCGCTGCTTTAGATGATTGGTACAAAAACAATCAATAAATTATCAACTTGACAAAATATCCCAAACCTGTTGGTGCTATCTCCTGAGTTGGTTTGGTGTTGCTAAATATTTTTAAACTGTAGTAAAAGTTTACAATGAGCCAGCCTCAGAATTCTGACTCAAATCAATCTCCTAAACCAGGTATTAACCAGCAGGCTAATGACTCAACCTTGGGTGGTGGAATGCAAGGTGTCAACGGTGATGATAATATCCTGATTCAAGGTGATAGCATCGTCCTCAATATTGAAAAGATTATTACTAAATCTGTTTGGAGTGGTGATGGCGGATTGACAAGCCAGGAGCCAATTGAGGATATTGAGCAGGCAATCTTAAATGCTACCAAGAAATACGTTACAAACTACACCGAGCGACATGGCATTCTTAAGGTGTTAGGAATGCGGGAACCAGTAAATCTGGAGGATGTGTACACAGGAGTGCAGTTTTTAGGGAAAGAAAGAATTTGGCAGTTCACCTCGGTTGATAACCTAGAAGCAGCGTTCCGTCAAACACAAAAGCGTAGGTTGCAGTCGGAGAAATCTGAAAAAAAAGATGGGTTAAATGTCGCCAATCAGCAACAATACTTAATGGTGTTGGGGCAACCGGGAGCAGGTAAGTCCACCTTTTTGCGGCGCATGGGGTTAGAAGCGCTCAAGAGTAAGGAAGGAGCATATCAGCATGAATGTATCCCAGTTTTCTTAGAACTGAAGCGGTTTAACACTGGAAAAATCAATTTAGAAAAGGCAATTACAGAAGAGTTGAAAAACTGTGGTTTTCCCAAACCAGAGGACTCTACCAAAAAGCTTTTAGAGAAAGGCAAACTGCTGATTTTGCTGGATGGGTTGGATGAAGTGCCTACTAACCAACTAGATGCAGCAATTACGCAGATTCAGGATTTTGTCGATAAGCATAACCAAAACCGCTTTATTGCTTCCTGTCGCACTGCTGCTTATCGGAGTAGTTTCCAGCGGTTTGTGGATGTGGTGATGGCAGATTTTGATGATACCCAAATCCAGCAGTTCATCACCAACTGGTTTCAGTCAGAGGCAGACAAACGGGTGGGAATGGCGCAGCAGTGCTGGAAACTCTTGCAGCAATCAGAGTATACAGCAACAAAGGAACTAGCGCAAACGCCACTGTTGTTGACGCTGCTCTGTTTAGTGTTTGACGATTCCCAAGCCTTTCCCAAAAATCGAGCAGTGCTGTATGGCGACGCACTGGATGTGTTGTTGAAGAAGTGGGCGGCGGAAAAACGGATTCAGCGCGACCCAATTTACAAAGACCTCAGTGTAGCGCTGGAAGAAATGATGTTAGCAGAGATTGCCTACAGAAATTTTGTGGAAGACAGGCTGTTCTTTTCTCAACGCGAGGTGGTAGAGCAAATCCGCATATTTCTGGCTGATAATTTAAATGCACCGCAACACTTAGATGGAGAGGTGATTTTAGAAGCAATCCAAATTCAGCAAGGAATTTTGGTGGAACGTGCCAAAAATGTGCTGTCCTTTTCCCATCTGACAATCCAAGAGTATTTAACAGCTCAACATATCGCAGACAATAATCTAATTGAGCAGTTAGTAACAGAGTACCTTATTGATAGACGCTGGAAAGAAGTGTTTGTTCTAGTAGCAGGATTGATGCGAGGTGGGGCAGATTCATTGCTGCTGCTCATGGAACAGGAAGTGTCAAAGCTCATTAACCCTAAGTTACAAGCTTTATTACGCTGGGCAGAACGGGAAACAGATGGAACGGCAGGAAACTTAAAAGCTGTGGGTAAATGTGCAGTAGCGCTCTCCATTGCTATTGCCAACGCCATCGTCATCGTCATCGCCAACGCCGACGCCAACGCCGACGCCATTGCCAACGCCATCGCCAACGCCATCGCCAACGCCAACGCCATCGCCAACGTCAACGCCAACGCCAACGCCAACGCCAACGCCAACGCCATCGCCAAGGTCAACGCCATTGCCAAGGCCATCCTCATCGTCAACGCCAACGCCATTGGCAACGTCATCCTCATCGCCAACGCCACCATCGCCGCCATCGCCTACACCAACACCATTGCCATCGCCACCATCACCAACACCATCGCCAACGCCATCACCAAGACTGGGGATCTGGAGAAACTAAAAATATTCAAGAATGTCAACTTTACTGAGTTAATTGCCCAATTGGAAGCACTCAAAACTCAGATTTCTGATGTTCAACAGCCACAGGAGGTGCGTCAGTCATTTGCTAATCGCTTCAAGGAAACCTGGGTTAAAGCCTTCAATCTCACCCCAGAACTGGTTAATTTCTCCGAAGAAGAAATAAAGGCAATGGATGATTATTTGTATGCCAATTACCTTATAATTCAGTGCAAAGAAGCAGCAGTGCGGGTGTCGCCAAAAACTTGGCACTCGATTGAGTCCAGAATGTTAACAATTCGTAACGCAACGAGTCCCACAAACAACTTCTAGTATTTCAGATTGAATCGCGGATAACGGCTGTTATCCGCAATACGTCACAATAAGTGAAGCCACCCCGTGATTGGTCGTCCGGGTGGCTTCATGTTTGATTCACTTACAACCATGTTACCAACACCACTTTCTCAATGGGGTGATAATGCGATCGCCTCCGTCAAAATGGCTGATATCGCCAACACTGCCCAATTAGTTGAGCTTTGGAAAAATACCAAACGCTCGGTACAAACCCGCCGCTCTTACGATTACGACATCCGTTGCTTTATTGCTTTCTTGCTGGGAGATAAGCCAAACCAAGTTAGGCTGAATGATATCGACCTGCGGACTGTCACCATTAATGATGTGCAAGCTTTTGCTGACCATTTGGAGGTCAAAGAACTAGCCGTGACGACTCGTCACCGCCGTTTAGCTGCTCTTAGAAGCTTGCTGAGATTTGGGCATAAAATTGGCTACTTGCAATTTAACGCCGCCGCTGACACCCCTCTGCCGGAACCGGAAGATACTCTGGCAGAACGGATACTAAGCGAGTTGCAGGTGATAACCATAGTTGCGCTGACTCCACCGGGACGCGATCGCTTGCTGATACAAACGCTCTACTACAGCGGTGCAAGGGTAAGCGAACTTGCAGGACTGACCTGGAAACGAGTTCAGCCCAACCGCGATGGACACGGACAAATAACGCTTTATGGCAAGGGTCAAAAAACTCGTACGGTCATTATACCAAAGGAAGTCTACGAGGGCTTGCTTTCCATACGGGTATCCAAAAGTCCCGATGCTGCGGTGTTTGCCAGCCGCAAAGGAGGCAAGCCGTTAAAGGCGCGACAAATAGAGGAGATTGTCACCAAAGCAGGCGAACGGGCAGGAATTAAAGGAGTTAGTCCCCACTGGCTGAGACATTCTCATGCTTCTCACTCGCTTGATAGGGGTTCCCTGTGCAGCTTTTGCAGGCAACCTTGGGACACAGTAGCTTGAAACAAACCAGCCGCTATGCTCACGCTAGACCTAACGATAGTAGTGGTTTATACCTGGCGCGGTAGGAGTGCTTCATGAGTCGAATCTTGAGCAGCCGAATGCACGGGAAATTGGTAAAAGCGAAGTTCCGCCCGATTGTTGGAGGAGGTTAGTTGAGGGTCAACTTGGGGAACAATAAGGGTTTATCCATTGGGACACCGCCCATAACAATCGCACTCATAGCAATCCAGTCACGCTGGCAGCCGCAGGCAGGCGTTGCCCTAAGCCCTAAGCCCGACGCGCAATACAGCCACAGGGAAAAGAAAAAACTGCTGCGGCAACGCGGCGGTTCGGACTGTGGCGCTTGCCCGTCGCCCACGCCTGCCTGCGGCTACTCGTCAGTCATTAGTCATTAGTCATTAGTCATTGGTCCGGCGTCAGCAGTGGGTGGCGTTCGCCGCGCAGCAGTGGTTCCCAGGTCGTGCGCCCTCTCTGCGCTCCGGTGGCTGGGGGGTTGCCTCGCGGCGTGCAGCTGCGGTTTTGTTGCCGTCGCGGGCCCTTGTTTCCTCCGCAGCTGGTGGTTAGTTTCACTCGCCCCCTGTCGTTTCCCTGGTCCCGCGCTACCAGGTCATTGCCTCCGGTTCTACGTCGTTTCGCTTTCCACATTTATATTATATCAGGTCTACTTGGTATAATAAAATTTTTATTTACACTTCTTTATCTTGTTTCGCTTGAGTTTCAGCCGAAATTAATTGTGCGATCGCTTCCCTAAGTTTTCCTTGCCAGCCAGGAATAGCCTTTAGCTCTTGCTTCATTGTTTCTGTGAGCTTCAGGTCAATTTTGGCTATTAGCGGTTCTTCTCCCGCTGCTTTAAACTGTGTCGCTTCTCTCTTGCCCTCAAAAGCCTTTGGGTTCCCCATAATTTTTACCAAGTCTACTTGGTAAATTGTAACGCAAGATTCACAAAAACTTTACATAAAAACAGCCTATATACCAGGTCTACTTGGTATAATAATGAATATAAACCACAAAAAACCCGGCTACCAACCGGGCATCCATTTAAAACACTAATTCCATTATGAAACTTCAAGCACCATCAGCAGCAAATCAGCTAGCACTAACTCTTGAGCAGTTCATCGGTAAAGCTGAAGCATTCTTGCAAAACCACTACGTCGTAGGCAGCGACAGCGCAGACATCCAAACAATCTTAAAGGCGATTGCAGACTTGCGGTTGGATATCGACACCGAACGGTTAGAGCAAGAGCTTGAGTTAACACAAGAAAGACAAGACTTAATGGGCGACTACTACGACAGTAGCTGGTTCTAAAAAAGCGACCTGGGTAAGTCGGTAAACTGCCCAAGCCAAAACTTTAACCATTGAAATTGTAAACCATGAACCTCAACGAATATCCAACCGCAATTGCAAAACTCCAAGCAGAAGTATTTGACCTTGACCAGTTAATTGACCAGACCTGCACTACCACCAAGCAGATTGAAGCGGAGATTGATAGTGCGATTGCCCAAGGGGCAGTGGCGGAGCCAATCGCCTTTGATGCAGCACTCCGCAACGACGCACAGCGCAAAGCCAAGCGGCAGCAGCTTTTGGACGAGCATCCAAACTACTGGGAACAGCAGGAAATTTTGAGCCAGTACCGCAGTAAGCGGGAGCAAGCTTTTATCCAGCTTTGCCTGAAGCGTAATGAGTTTTCGGTTTTGAAGTTGGAGAAACGCGAGAGCATCGCCCGATTAGAACTGCAAGCCAATAGCTAAACCTGACAACCGCCCCGGCGAGTGCTGGGGCAACCAGAGGAGGAACTATGAAACTAGGAATGACAGCTATCAAAAAACAGCAAGTGGGCGAGCGCTGGGTCTGGCTGTGTGAGGAATCGCTGCCAGGGCAGGGCTGCCGAGAATGGGCAACTTATGTCTCGATTTCACCTGATGAAGTGGCAACCGAACATGGGCATTACTTTGTTAGGTACTCTAACGCCGTCGCTGACTTTGAGGCACGCGTGAAGCAGTACAGCTAAGACGACGGGGGAGAGCGATTGCAAGCTTTCCCCAGAACTACACAAGGACTATTCAAACATGACACCAGAACAAATTCACACCTGGCTACAAATCCAGCAGCGGCAAACGCTGGCACTTGAGAAAATGGCTGCTTCGTTGGAAAGAATGACGGCAGCGCTGGAACGGTTAGCCCCCAGGACAGCGCCTAATTACCAATACTCGCTGGAGTCGTTCAGAAGCTTTGACTGGTCAGCGATTGGGGCAACGGTGGAACGAAAAGACCAACACGGGGCGGCGATTGTTTCTTGGAACGGGCAGCAGTACATCAGGCGATCTCCCTCCAATAAGTTTGACCCAGCAATCTGGTTTAGTCGCTGCACTGGGAAGGCAGAGGACGGCTCAAACGCCTATGAACGGCTGATAACATTTAAACCAATTTCGACGGCGGAAGTTGAGCCTGTGCCAGAGAAAGTTCGGGGTTTAGCGCGGCTGGACTAGCTAGGCAAGTAGACCAAGCAGCGATTGCAGCAGGAGTGGGCGACCACTCCTGCCGTTTTTTTCTTCGCTTGTTTGGTCTGCTTGGGCTGGCTTAGGGAAAGCTAGTCCAGCCGCGCTTTTGTAGTTTTTGGGGGTATGACGAAGTACGTGCAAAATTACCCATGTTGTAAAGTTTTGTGTGTACAAGTTGTACAGCATTGACAAACGCTCTTCGTCTGTCCGAAGGACTAGAGCGATTGTCCAAGGGACACAGGCATTGCCAATCGCCCCAACTCCAAGAATTCTTGTTGCCACTCCTCGGGTAACAGAGTGAGCATCTGTGCTAGCAGTTGTGCCTTGTCTTTAAAGGTCAATGCTTGTAAAACACGCTCAAAGCTTTCTTTGCCAAGGGATTGAGCCGTAGACATAACTTGACTAACCCCGTCTTCTGGAGTTTGGACGTTTTCTTCTAGCACCAGGGGCAGGTAGGTCTTGGCTGCAAAAAGTTCGTCCTCGGTCAGCGCATCTGGGTCACTCTGGGGGGTGTTAGTTGTCCTATATAGTGACTTTAATAGGAACATTAACACCCTCTGGAAGGCGGTCCAACCTCCTACCACGTCCTTGGCAATTTGGGAGATGCGGCTGCGGTTACACCCCACAATTTTGGCGAGCGCACCAGTGGTTAACTCTTTGCCCGTCTCGACCAGTTGTTTAGCTGCTTGCAAAATTGTCCAGTACGTTTGTTCGCCAGCGCTACCCGCCTCTGGGGTGATTTGGAACGCTGTTCGGGTTTCAAATTCAGCATCTGGAAAATATTCGCGTAGGTAACTTAAGTCCTGGTCAGAAGCAATATACCAGCACAGCTGCTCCTCTTCTCTTCTCGCACTCCGTAAGCGCCATCCTACTTGAGCATTTTCACTTTGCACCCTTTCTTGCACAAACGCAGCGAACTGAGTATTATCTTTATCGGGATTGCAGTCGCCTGTTAAGGTGGTGTACTCCAGCTGTAGTTGCCCAATGTTGGGGAATGGAGTGCCAAACGTCAGCAATGCGGTTTTATTCTCAAAGCGATTGGAACCACGGTTATCTTTGAACCAGTAGCCGCTGTCCGATTCCTCATTTCTTTCGGCGAGGGCAGCAAGGTGGTCAATGATTCCTACGTTCTCAACTCCATGTTGCTTTTGAACGGCACTTGTGATAGCTTTTACCCGCGCTTTCATACTTTCAGAGCGTTCTTTGCCCAAAAGCCCCAGCCCGGTGATTTGGATGATTTTGAGATTCGCGTGACGTTTGCGCTTTTGACGGATGACCACAATGTCACTTGGGTCAACGTCCAAATCCTGTGCTAAGGACTCTCTAGTTTTTGTGCCGTCAAGAATCAGTGTAAAATCTGCTTGCTTGAGTTGCTCACGGTGACGGTCATCACGAGTGTAGATGGTCAGATTTTTGTATGCGACCCGGAAGGAACCGCGTTTCTCTCCAAGCAGGATTTCAAGTATTGGCACTAAGCAGTTACTTGGCAAGTTGGCGATCGCCTCCCGATTCTCCTCATCTGCTTCCTTCTGCATTGCCTTACGGGCAAGCTTTAATGCAGCAGCACTGCCAAAGCGGTCCTGGGCAGTCATTCCATCTAAAGTAACTGAATCTGCCTCCCTCAGCAATGCCCCCAACTTGGGAGTAAATGAACGGATGACAGCAAGATGTTCGCCTAACCCAGTTAAATCACCCAGCATTTCGCGAATAGCAGCTTCACTCCACCCGAACCGCGTTTCTGAAGTAACCTCTTGTTCTCCGTTTAAGATGGAGCGTAGAGCAAAGATGATTGGTTCTATCGCCAAAATTGCTGCTGGCAGTGCCTTAATATTATCCCTGATGGCATTGATTTCTTCGCCAAGGGTAACAACATCTGCTATCAAGTAGCCGGTTTCAACATCTAAACGCGCAATTTCAGCTTCCAGCTTTTGCACGGCTTCAGTGTTGCTGTTGTTAACAAAAAGACCCAAGTCCAATTCCTGTTGAGCAGTCATTGCATCAAGCTGAGCCTCAAGTTTCTCACTTTCTTCCAGTTTCGCGCTGACCTGTGCTTGAATTTTATCTCTCTGGGCATTCAACTCTTTTATCTTAAATTCAGCGTTGTGTACTTGAGATTTAAGGTACATCCAAGTGTTATCAAAGTCCTTTAAGCTGGCTTGAGTTTCGCTGTACCCGCGAAACTGTGTAAACTCGTCCACAACGACAGCAATTCGCTTTGGTTCCTGGTTGTCTTCTTCGGGTACAACTTGCATTTTGCCGATGTCCGGCAGCGAATCCAAACTACAGCGAATTTTATCACTTGCAAGAGCATTTTTGCGCTCTTGGCGGAATGTATGCCTTGGTATTGTAGGCAACCCCTCAACGCCAGCGCAGTTTGATTTCCACTTGCACACGTTGCAGATGGGGTTAATAGCAGCTTCCGTTGAAACTTCCTGATACCCCTTGGCTGCAAAGGTGTGGAACAGGTGAGTTTTTGAGCAGTTACCTTCTATGTTGGGTTCTTCGCCTGGTTTCGCCCAACGTACATAAGGATTGCCCAAAGGTGTAAGTTGGGTGTCATCGCTGACCAGCCCATCGTTACGAACTGGCAAGTCGGTGTAATTTTGTTCAATAGAGGCAACCGAGGGGTTTCTGTGGGTCGGTGAGGTGTAAAATATTGTGTTTACTCCCAACGCTTGCGGAGTGAGGTCGCCTGCCAGGTGAGATTTGCCTACGCCACCTTCACTGTTATCAAGTATCAAAAGTCGTTTGTTTTCAGATGCGGCTTGTTGTGCGAGTGCTTGGATTGTGGCAAGGTGTTCGCCATCGGTGAATTCAACAATTCCAGAATCAGGTTTGTTTTGCGCGACGGCGGCGCGAGCTTCGTCAAATCCTTTAAAAGGACGTGTACGGCTTAAAAATTTCTTCAGCTTCTCCAAACGGTTGGTGAAGAAGGATTTGAACGACTCTTGCTGCTGTAGCTCGATGTGGCGATTGGGCTTTAGCCCACTGCCCTCCGGGCAATCGCAGTCGGACTCCCACTGCTCCATAAGAGAAGCACGAGCAGCGTAGAATTCAGCATCCGCTTGTTGCACATACGGTGTAAACTCTCGCTTAGGAAATTTAAACCCGTGCGACTTGGCAATGTGGAATAATGTACCAATACTGATGCCGTTGGTACGCCCACCTCTAAAACTGCGGATTTTCTGCCGGATATTCCAAGTTGTACCTTTGATGGAAGGCGACCACGATTCAGCTAGAGCCTCTGCTTCTGCGCCATAGTGTGCATAGAGCGCCATCAGAACTTGCAAGCACTCTTGGTAATTGCCAGAACCAGGCGAACGTGATGGAATACAAGATAATGCTTGTTGAATCAGTGCGTCGGTATCCCAGCCCTCAACGTCAGCCCTTTTTCTAATCTCCCTCTTGCGTTCCTCAATCCGCTTTACTTGCTCGGTGTGTTCAACCCGCTCCCTGTGTGCCGTCTCTCTCGCCTGTATTACCCAATCTAAGGGTAACGTCGCACCAGGCTGCACCAGCGGGAATTCTGCCTTACTGTTGCCGTAGAATACACGAGAAGCATCCTTACACGCTGGGTCGTGGGGAAGGTGTTGCATCAGGAAACGGGTACACGCCTCTACCGTGTCCGCTCCTTCCACGTATTCTGGCAGCAGAAACACCAGTCGAAACTTATGCCAGTCGGGGCGATGACTCGCTGTTGTGTAAATTAAGGCACAATGCTTTTGAATGAACTCGTTGGCAAGCGCCGCCTCAAGTGTTAGCTCAGGTTTGTAAATTTTTTTATCTTTGCCGTTTTCGTCTTTGACTGGTTGTCCCGACGAATCTTTTAGTACATCAGTATTATCAATGTCCAAAAGAATCCAGTGAGAACCCAGCACATTCGCCTTGGAGCGACGATGACCGCCCAACAACCCAGCACACAAAGCGTGTCCGTTCCCAACATGGCGCTTTACGTCAAAAATTGTGCCTTCTATGTCCCTGTAGCGTGTCGCTAACTCTTTGAAATCCCAGTCCTTATCTTTGCCCGATGTGTTAACGGCGAATCTGAAGCGCCGAGCCAAGAAAGGTGTACTCATTCTGCACCTCCTGACTGCTGCATCAAGCTTTGCCAAGAAATTGCGCTCGTCGCCCCCGTCCAGGCTGCGTTTTCAAGGAGTTCCAAGCAATCAGTAAGGCGGTGTTGCTCTCTAAGGTGAGTTAACGGTGAAATCCTTGTAGAGACTTGATTGGTGGTAGCGCTCCGCAGTACAATGGCGTTAATTAGATTTTGCGGAGCGCCTTGACCGGGAAGTTTTGGCGCTTTTGCTTTTGGCATATCGAGGTGTGGTTTCTCACCCCGGCAGCTCTTATTCACTCCAATGGATTAAGCTAGAAGTACATTTGTTTATAAAGTGTTTGTTCTGGTTGGTTCCCAGAACTTGTGGAACTTGCGTTCCGTTTGGAGGCAGCGGATTGCTGACCGCGCTGACCGGGCTACAGTTTTGGAGTGAAGGAACTGACCGGGCTTTACTATATCTAGATAAACACACGAAATATTGGTTTGTAAAAATTTTTGTTGGTGCGTCATTAGGTGTTGATGTTTCGGTCATCTTCAACTAATGACTACCTTGCCTTACGCTACATCTTTAATCCAGTTGATTCCCTCCCCACACCACTGAACTAGCAACCAACGATTAGAATCCTTATCCAGCGCTGGCAGAACACGGAAGTTAAAGACTTCTTGCCACACGGATACCCCATATAAGGTACAAAAATCCGCTTCTAAGTCTTTAAACTGCTGCCAAGAGCGTGAGCCAATAGCGGTGAGTATGGGGATGATAGCGGTGATTGGGATTTGAGTAGCATTTGTCATTCTGCGTAATCCTCAAAAATACAAATAAATTGCATTGGTAGCTTTTTGGTGTTGATAATTCTAACCAAGCGCTTACCTTTGCTTCTGGCAAGCGCGAAACAAGCTAATTCTGTCTCAGCTGCTGACCAGTCTCTTGGGTCTGTTGCCGGGTCAAACGGTTCTTCTACATCATCTGGTTGGTTTTCTTCGCTCACCCCTCCCCTCTCCCATTGCCGGACTGCCTAAATAAGTATTCCCAGATGCGCCGGATTTCTGCTTGGAACACTTCGCGATCGCTCTCAGCATTTTGAATTGAGTGCATCACAATATCGCGCAGGCTATCAACCTCTTCTGTCAGCCCGTCAACTTTGGCTGTCAGTTGTGCTAACGCCTGAGTATAGGAATGCTGCTGTTGGGTCAGTTGAGCGATCGCCCTTGTATTAGTTTGCTGTTGCTCTGTCAGTTGTCCTAGAGCGCTAGTGTTCACCTGCTGCTGTTGGGCAGTTTGCAGCAGTATCGCTTCAATTCGGTCTAACCTATCAAAACGCCCGTCTTGAGTCATCCCTCACCCCTCCCATTGCCGGACTGCCCAAGCAAGTATTCCCAGATGCGCCGGATTTCTGCTTGGAATAAGGTGCGATCGCTCTCAGCATTTTGAATTGAATGCATCACAATATCCCGCAGGCTATCAACCTCTTCTGTCAGCCCGTCAACTTTGGCTGTCAGTTGTGCTAGAGCGCTAGTGTTCACCTGCTGCTGTTGGGCAGTTTGCAGCAGTATCGCTTCAATCCGGTCTAACCTATCCTGCCGCCCGTCCTGCGTCACGCCGCCCCCTTGTCTTCCTTCGCTCTTGGAGTTGTTTTGGCATTTCGTTCTTCTTCATCTTCTTTGATGAATTCTTCTATAAACGCTGTTAAGGTATCGCTCATAGTGCTTCCTTTCCTAGCGCAAGCAGCCTTAAACAAGTTTCGTACCTCTTCAGTCACGAAAGCTTTGACCTCTACTGCTAAGGCAACGCTGCACTTTTTACCATTAAGTTCAGGACTAAATTCTTTAATTAGTAAAGGTTCAATCTCCGTAAGCAATGTTTCGTCTGAGCATTCCAGCCAAGCAATCCTTACAGTAGGGAACAGTTTTACAAACTCACTCCACCTATGATGAGCCGCCCATCTTTGTAAGAGATTAACAGTTTTGCCAATATACAAAATTCGGTTTTCTGCCAACACAAAGTAAACTGCTGAACATCTAGGCAGCTGCTTACGCTCACCCAGTGGCAGTGACGGTAGGGTAAGCGGGTCAATGGTGCTTGCGTTCATGCCGCCCCCTTGTCCGAATGGTTTTTTGGTGATTGCTTTTGGGGTTGACTCTCAACCCATTGTTTAACTAACTCACCAATAACCTCACTCATCGACTTGTTTTGAGCCACACAAGTCAACTTAAATTCCATCTTTAATTCCTTATCTATGTAAACGCTGAGTTCCGCCGCACCAGGCGGAATGTGTTTTGGCATATTTACTCTCATACTCGTTATCCCGTATTCTCGCATTTTGTACTAGGAGGATTCTACCACGTCTAACCCGTATGCGCGTATAACGTAGTATGCTTGAGTTAATCGTCAAACCCTTACCCCACGGGACTCACAACAAGCCCCCGTGTCAGATTTTCATGTCCAAAATTTACCCAAACCCAATCTATGGAAGCAATAAAAAATAACTGTACTGAGTGCATCTGTCCCAGAAGAACAGCACCAACAGCTTTGCACCACTCGACCCCTAACACCGCTGCATTTTAAAAAGAAACGCCCATATGATGTCACGATTTGAACTTAATTTGAAAAGCTTAGAAGAATTGCAAGTAATAGGCAGAAAGTATGGTATTCAGCCAATTAGGGGCTATGGTGAGCGAGAAGCATGGATAGATACCATTACCCGGTTTCCTTACAAAGCGATTGACCAAATGAGGGATGGTGTAGGTTTACATTCACCCGGAGTGGAAGCATATCATCACTTAACCATGCTCTTAGACCTGCTTGGTGAACCGACTGATTCTCAAGCCGCCCTGATCCGCGCGACTCATCTGGCTGAGTGGATGGAAGATCCAACTTGGAGGTTTTACCAAGAAAAGTTATTTGAGCTATGGCGTATGCGATTTTTGTTAATGGAGGTGAGGAAGCTTTTACTTGGTTAAATATAAAAAAATATTTTCGCCATCTTCCTCATTGATTTGTCTACTTTTGTCTACACTTGTTTACGACTTCTTCTTGACTTTGGGGCTGTAGCAGTTGAAATGTCCGTAGAAGGTGGATTTTGGGCATCCGTAGACGTGGGAGGTGGAAATACCCGCTCAACTTCCCGAATAAAAGCGTCTACAGCCTTACCAGCGGTTGATTGACTGCCAACTTTTAGTTTTTTGAGAGTTTGTTCTCGAATTGCCGTGTAATCTGGATGTAGCGTTTTCACATCTTGTCTAACATCTTGCCTGAAAGATTTATCCTTATCTCTCAGGCTCTCAATTTTCCCAAGCGTTCTTCCACCAATTCCAGCTTGGCTTGTAAACTACCCACAGCTGCTGCTATCTTCTCCTCAACCAGTTTGTTTATGTCTACACCTGTAGACACTTCTTTCGATATGCCAAGAATACCCCTGAGCAACCGTGCTGCTGTCTGGTTGAGAGAACCAGAGTCTTCTTCAGTCTGAAGTGCTTCTAGTGCTTGGATTTCGGCATCACTGAAGCGGAATGAAATCACTTTGCTACTCACTTGTATACTCCTGTTGACGATTTGTATACAAGCACTGTACCCTATTGCCTCTCTTTTGTATACAAAAAGTAGACAAAAGTAGACAAAAAAAGCCATCTGTCCGTGAGTCCCGCGTATATCCCTACCCGACTACTATTGCCCCACCGTAAGGCACCCGACCTCACAAACAGCGGAAACATCTTCTCAGGCAACCCCATTCTTGATAAGCGCTTCTTATTAACGCTATTAACCTTTTATTGTCAAGTTTTGTTTACTAAATTTAACAATATTGTTATATTTATTTACATAAGTTAACAAATAAGACAAACGAGCTATGTACACCACTGTTAATCAAGAAGGTATTCTGAATAACTACGCAACAGAACCCCAGATGTACTATGCTGACTACCCCTCACCACAGCAGCAACGTCAATATGCATTGCAGGGTGCATTCGCTACTTTACTTGTTGCCACTGTAATCTTGGTTGCCTTAGGCGTTAGCTAAAATTTTTGGATTTCGGTATCGGGACTCATTGACATTTGGACTTCTCCTTATCTAATCGCCTCGGTTCAAAGTGCCGAGGTTTTTTGTATGTTGGAGAGTGGTGAACACAAAAATATGAGTATTTATTCTTAGTTTTCTCTGGCAATGAAATCACCTTGCTACTCACTTGTATACTCCTGTTGACATTATGTAGACAAATGACTGTACCCTCTTGACCTTCATCTGTATACTATGTGTAGATATTAGTAGATAAGAGAAAATCCTATTTATCCTCGCCTTCGCCTGCACAATTCTTTGGATTTTTTGGGGGCAAATTTAGTTGCTGGCGTAATTCCGGGTCGTAGCAGGCTTGTTCCCAATTCTTAGCAGCTTTTATCTGCTGAGAGGTCAAGTTTTTAACTCCCTTAAGGTTGGTGCAGATGGTTTTCTCTGTAAAATTCTTTGTAAAAAATGTGTAACAGCCAAGGGCGGCACCACTGAGGTTGGCACCACTGAGGTCGGCACTTCTGAGGTTGGCACCATTGAGGTTGGCACCATTGAGGTTGGCACTACTGAGGTTGGCACGACTGAGGTCGGCATAACTGAGGTCGGCATAACTGAGGTTGGTACTATTGAGGTTGGCACCACTGAGGTGGGCACCAATGAGATTAATATTTGTAAGCCTGGCACCTGTAAGGTTGACATTAGGACCAATTAAATACATCTTTTGCTGAGTAAGATTAAACTTGTCAGGAAATACAGTGTTCTTGTCATAAAGAGCATTCTCAAGATTTGCACCACTGAGGTCGGCACTTCTGAGGTTGGCACCATTGAGGTTGGCACCTCTGAGGTCGGCACGACTGAAGTTGGTACTATTGAGGTAGGCACCTCTGAGGTCGGCACGACTGAAGTTGGCACCTCTGAGGTCAACATCACTGAGATTAATAGTTGTAAGCCTGGCACCTGTAAGGTTGACATTAGGACCAATTAAATACATCTTTTGCTGAGTAAGATTAAACTTGTCAGGAAATACAGTGTTCTTGTCATAAAGAGCATTCTCAAGATTTGCACCACTGAGGTC
>NZ_JBAHYJ020000073.1:0-218452 GCF_036697665.2 Scytonema sp. PRP1
CTGCAATCCCGAAACTTGATCTGTAAACTCGGAACTGGATTTTTCTAAATTTTCCAGTGCCACATTTTTTTCTTGTTCTACACCTGACTGTAATTCCAAAAGTCGCGATGTAAATTCGAAGCGCAATTGCTCTAAACTTTCCAGAATTTTGTTCTTTTGCTGCTCCGTCTTAGACTGCAATCCCGAAACTTGATCTGTAAACTCGGAACTGGATTTTTCTAAATTTTCCAGTGCCACATCTTTTTTCTTGTTCTACACCAGACTGTAATTCCAAAAGTCGCGATGTAAATTCCAAGCGCAATTGCTCTAAACTTTCCAGAATTTTGTTCTTTTGCTGTTCAGTATCTGAGTGCAATCCTGAAACTTGAACTGTAAATTCCGAACTGGATTTTTCTAAATTTTCCAGTGCCACATCTTTTTGTTGTTCTACACCAGACTGTAATTGAGACAGTCGCGATGTAAATTCCAAGCGCAATTGCTCCAAACTTTCCAGAATTTTGTTCTTTTGCTGCTCCGTCTTAGACTGCAATCCTGAAACTTGAACTGTAAACTCGGAACTGGATTTTTCTAAATTTTCCAGTGCCACATCTTTTTGTTGTTCTACACCAGACTGTAATTGAGACAGTCGCGATGTAAATTCCAAGCGCAATTGCTCCAAACTTTCCAGAATTTTATTCTTTTGTTGCTCAGTATCTGACTCTAATTCAGACAGGTGGGTGACAAACTCCGAACTCGATTTTTGTAAATTCTCAAGGGCGATATCCTTTTGCTCTTGAACACCCACTTGTAATTCCGACAGTTGTGATGCAACTTCTGTTTCTAATTTTCCTAAATTTTCAACAGTTATATTTTTTTGTTGTTGGGCTTGCAATTGTAAATCAGAAACTTGAGAGGAAAATTCAGATTCTAAACTTTTTACCTCTTGTTTAGAGTTGTTTATTGCTGTTTCTAATTCTACTAAAAATTGCTTTCTTGACTGAGATATTTCAACTGGAAGTCTAGATAAATTTTCTTGCTCTATTTTGATTTTTTGTTGAAGTGCTTCTACTTCCTTGTCTAAGTCAGAAGTGATATTTTTAGTTTCTTGGATCAGCTTTTGTGCTTCTTGCTTAACAGTGACTAGCTGTTTTTCTAATTCTTCCAGTCCCTGTAGCCGTTCCATTGCTCTATCAACTATCTCACGAATGGCAACCCGTCGCAGGAGCAATAAAGCAGCAATGACTGTGAGTGGAACTACAGTCACTATGGCTAGCCAGACATGAAACAAGATAGTTTTATCAACAGAGTCGCGATCTTCTTGTGTCAGTCGTGGGAATTCTTGCCGATTTTGATTAGACAGCGCAGGCTGTGGGGAAGAAGGTGTTCTTTGCGCACTGGCAATACCAACGGACACTAGCACGGGTGAAAAGACTATAGCGCTTCTCAACAATAAGGCGAAGATGACTTGATTCTTGCTCTTCATAAAGATAATCTCTATCCGTTGGTCAGTTTTGGAAGCAGCACAACACATATTTCCAATCTAGCAGTCCTGATTGGGTAATTGAGTTACATTTGTTGAGAAAAGGATGCTAGCTAAACTACCCCGACCGTCTATCGACTGCATTGGTTAATTATACAGAGTTTTTGTTTTTTGTCAATAAAAAATATACTTAATTTTTTCGGTTCGTACTCGACTACGCCGACAGATCAATAAAACAAAGGGTGCCTCATTTTCTTATCGGCGAGTTTCGCCAGTGCAGAGCAAATCGATTCATCAAATAGCTGACAAAACCTGGAATGGGGTTTGGTCCCTTCAACACTGGCGGTCGAACGATTCTTTGGATTTGAAGGCATGTACATAATTTGCAAAGGGCAAATCAAAGGCGTTATTATATCGAAGGGAATATTTTACCGCAAGCAGAATTCGTATCTCAAATTTTTGGAGTGGTTGCTTCTCTCGATTCTTAGTCAAGTCAATCGCTTGTCATACTCCAGTTTTTGCAACACAACCCATGATACTCATCGGGAGAGAGTTCAATGATTGGCCTAGCCGGAGTCGCCATCCATTGCAAAATCTATTCAAGTTCAACATCTTTGGTGTATCGGGGCATCAGAGTGCAAGATGAGCGAGCGATTGCGCGAAGCGCACTGCCAGAGGCAATCATTGTAAAAATGCTTAAGCAAGATTATCCCTCTGCGCAAGAAGTAACCCGCTACAGACAAGAATATGAAATTACCCGTTCCCTCAAAGAGGAAGGAGTTGTTAAGGCATACAGCCAGCAGGAGTATCAACGCACTCTCGTCATTCTCTTAGAAGACTTTGGCGGAGAGTCCCTAGAGCAATGGATGCACAAGCGCCCAGACTTCTGCCCGATGCCCTTATCCACGTTTCTGCGTCTTGCGATCGCTCTCACAGACATTCTCGGCAGAATCCATGCAGCTAATGTCATTCATAAGGATATCAACCCTGGAAACATCGTCCTCAATCCGGATACTGGCGTTGTCAAAATTATTGACTTCGGGATTGCCACCCGCTTTAACCGCACGAATCCGACGTTCAAGAGCCACTATGTTTTAGAAGGGACACTCGCCTACGTGTCTCCAGAGCAAACAGGGCGGATGAACCGTTTGCTCGATTATCGCACGGATTTTTACTCGCTCGGTGTAACGTTCTACGAACTTCTAACCGGACAGTTGCCGTTTGCAACAACGGACATCCTTGAGCTAGTCCATTGTCATATTGCTAAACAGCCTGTACCGCCTCATGAGGTGAATGCAACGATTCCCAAACGAGTTTCAGATATGATTCTAAAACTGATGGCGAAAAATGCGGAAGATCGCTATCAAAGTGCCTGGGGCATCAAAGCGGATTTAGAACGGTGTGCTAACCAACTCATAGAAACAGGGCAAATTGATTGCATTCAATTAGGTCTTCAAGATGTTTCGGATCAGTTTCAAATTCCCCAAAAACTGTATGGACGCGAAGCGGAGATTGCAGCATTATTGGCGGCATTTGACAGAGTGGCTGGAACGGGGAATGTTGGCGAAGCCATTAGACCAGAGGAAAGCATAGGAAATTCTCAATTCAAAGTCGAAATGATGCTGGTCTGTGGCTACGCTGGCATTGGCAAATCAGCGTTAGTGCAGGAACTCTACAAACCCATCACGGCAAAGCGTGGCTATTTTATCTGTGGCAAGTTTGATCAATTGCAGCACAATATTCCCTACAGCGCTGTAGCCCATGCCCTGCAAAAATTGGTGCAGCAATTGCTCGGTGAACCAGACGAACAGTTGCAACAGTGGCGATCGCGCCTGATCACGGCATTAGGCAGCAATGGACAACTCATCATTGATGTGATTCCCGAAGTAGAACTCATTATTGGCAAGCAGTCACCCGTACCAGAAGTTGGAGCAACCCAAGCTCAAAATCGCTTTCATCGAATTTTTCAATCGTTTGTACGGGTGTTTTGTTCAGAAGAACATCCTCTTGCGATTTTCTTAGATGATTTGCAGTGGATCGACTCCGCCACGCTGAAGTTAATCGAACTGATGCTGCTTGATGAGCAAGCCCAATTCTTATTTTTGATTGGAGCGTATCGAGACTCGGAGGTCAATTCAACACATCCCCTGGCATTAACGCTCTCGAGATTGCGAAAAGGGGGGGCAGTGCTTCAGGAGATTGTTCTAGCCCCCTTAGCGCTGGAACCGTTGACTCAGTTGATTGCCGAAACGCTATATCAGAATACAGACTCCGTTCGTTCCTTAGCCCAATTAGTGCTGCGTAAAACGGAGGGCAATCCCTTCTTTGTGAACGAATTTTTGCGGATGCTGTATAGCGAAAATTGGTTGACCTTTGATGCCCAGCAGCGAAGCTGGCAGTGGAACATTGCTCAGATTGAAGCCCAAAATATCACTGATAATGTGGTGGAGTTGCTGCTTCACCAGTTAAAGAAACTACCAGAGAACACACAGCAAATTCTCCAGTTAGCGGCTTGTATCGGTGCCGAATTTAATTTAGATACGTTAGCAATCGTTTGTGAGCAATCCCCTAAAGCAGTTTCTCTAGATTTACTGGTAGCCATCCAAGCTGGATTAATTCAACCGCTGTCTGAATTAGACGAAAACTTGTTAGTTCAAGAATATAAGTTTTTGCATGATCGCGTGCAGCAGGCAGCATATGCCTTAATCGATGAGTCGCACAAACAAGTTGTTCATCTCCAAATCGGTCGCAATCTACTAGAAAAGACCTCACCAGAGCGGCTATTTGAAATTGTTGATCATCTCAATCATGGGATTGAACTTGTCAGCGAGCAACCCGAACGAGATGAAATTGCCAAATTGAATTTGATGGCAGGTCAGAAAGCAAAAGGGGCGATCGCCTATAGTATGGCTAAAAAATATTTGGCGACAGCAAGAGTTTGGCTGGGAGCTTCTAGCTGGCAAACAAACTATGACCTGACATTAGATTTGTATTTAGAAACAACAGAAGTCGCGTACTTGTGTGGCGATTTTGAGCAGGTAGAATCTTGGGCAGCGATCGTTCTACAAGAAGCCAAAACGGTTCTCGATACTATAAAAGTTTACGAAGTCAAAATTCAAACCTGTATCGCGCAGGTTCAACTATTAGAAGCCATCCATACTGCATTGCAAATTTTGCAGCAACTAGGAATCAGTTTTCCTGAAACGCCCAGTCAGTCAGATATTCGCCTCGAACTAGACGCGATCACATCTCTCTTCAGTGAAAAACCGATCAGCGGCTTGACCCATTTGCCCCAAATGACCGAGCCAGAGAAACTGGCGGTGATGCGAATTCTATCCAGCATCACGATTACCGCCTATATTGCGGCTCCTGATTTGATGCCGCTCCTTGCATCTAAACAGGTCAACTTGTCAATTCAGTATGGTAATGCGTTTGTGTCTCCCTTTGCTTATGCCATCTTTGGAATGATACTTTGTGGAACAATCGGAAACATCGAGTCTGGCTACCAGTCCGGAAACATCGAGTCTGGCTACCAGTTTGGACAGCTTGCTCTAGGGCTGTTATCGCAGCCGAGTACTCATTCACTTAGAGCTAGGACATTGTTCATCGTTCATAACTCTATCATTCACCACAAAAAACATCTAAGAGGAATATCGGAGCCATTACTAGAGGCCTATCAAAGTGGGTTAGAAACCGGAGATTTAGAGTTTGCCGCCTATTGCGCTCATGTTTACTGCTTTCAATCCTATGTCACCGGCAGGGAACTCGTGGAACTTGAACGCAACATGGCAATATATGGCGAAGCAATCCGTCAAATAAAACAGAAAACTGTACTAGCCTGGAGTAAAACATACCGCCAAACGATCGCAAATTTGATGGGACGCTCGGCCAATCCAACTCGTTTAATTGGCGAATTCTACAATGAGGAGAAGGAACTACCACAACACAAAGCAGCAAATGATGGAATCGCAATCTTTGGTGTTTATTTCAACAAACTTTTCCTATGCTACCTATTTTCTGAGTATGCTCAGGCAGTTGAAAACTCCACTTTAGCAGAACCTTATTTGAGCCGCACCACAGCGACACCCCTTGAGCCTTTATACTACCTCTATGATTCTCTGGTAAGACTAGCAACATACCCTGGAAGCAGTGCTCAAGTGCAGAAGGAAATTCTTCAAAGAGCTGTGGTTAGACAGGAGAAAATGAAGCAATGGGCACATTATGCACCAATGAATTGTTTGCATAGATATCATTTGGTACAAGCAGAGATAGCGCGAGTTATGGGTCAGTTGCTTGAGGCGGAAGAATTCTACGAACAAGCAATTCTTGGAGCGAAAGAAAATGACTATCTTCAAGAAGAAGCCTTAGCCTATGAGTTAGCCGCTAAATTTTATCTAGAGCGGGGTCGGGAAAAGTTTGCCCAACTCTACATGAAGGAAGCTCACTACTGCTATGAACGGTGGGGAGCAACTGCGAAAGTAAGAGATTTAGAGACTCGTTATCCAAAGTTTTTTCCTCAGTCGTCCAGCGTGGCTGACACGCCAATCCGCACCACTGCTGGAACTACCTCTAATAGCTCAGATATCGCTTTCGATTTAGCAGCGGTGATGAAAGCATCTCAAGCGATTTCGAGTGAAATTGAACTGGAGCAGTTGCTCCGTTCCTTGATGAAGATCTTAATCGAGAACGCTGGCGCACAAACGGGGTTTCTGCTTTTGGAAAACGCAGGAGAATGGGTGATTGAAGCGTCTGGTGAACTCAATGATGGCGAGAATGTTTCTGCTACGCAAGTGCTGCAATCGATCCCAACGGCAAATCGCTTACCCGAATCAATTATTAATTATGTTATTCGTACTCATGAATCTATCATCTTAAATAATGCGACTCGTGAAGGTAATTTCATCAATGAGCCATATATTCAGCACAACCAAACGAAATCACTTCTCTGTTTGCCACTGCTGAATCAAAGTAAGCTCGTCGGCGTTTTGTATCTGGAAAATCAATTAGCAACTGGAGCATTTACACCAGAGCGAGCGCAAGTTTTGAATCTGTTATCGACCCAGGCAGCGATCGCCATTGAAAATGCCAAACTCTACTCAAAGCTCCGCGAAGGCGAAAGTAGAATGGCTCAATTTCTAGAAGCGGTTCCAGTGGCAATTGCAGTATTAGATGCGGCGGGTCGCCCCTACTACGCTAATCAACGGAGAATTGAGTTAGTAGGTAAAGGGATTGATCCTTCTGTCACACCAGAGCAATTCGCACAAGTGTATCAATTTTATCTGGCGGGAACGGATCAAAAGTATCCAACTGAGAACCTGCCAATCATCCGGGCGTTGCGCGGCGAACGCACCACAGTTGACGATATGGAAATTCACCGAAATAACGCAACCATTCCAATTGAGGCGTGGGGAACTCCAGTATTTGACGAACAGGGCAATGTGGCTTATGCGATCGTAGCCTTTCAGGACATCACAGAGCGGAAACAAGCAGAACAGTTCTTAGCCGATTACAACCGCACTTTAGAGCAACAGGTAGCTCAACGAACGGCGGCTTTACAGAAAAGCGAAGCCGCACTGCGCGATGTCTACGACGAACTTCGCTTACGAGAACAGGAATTACGACTGATCACCGACGCTCTACCGGTTTGTATCAGCTATGTAGATGCCAATCAACGCTATCGATTTGTCAACCGCACCTATGAGGTCTGGTTTAGCTGTAGTCGAGATGAGATTCTGGGCAAGTCTGTTCGTGAACTGCTGGGTGAGGCGGCTTATCAAATTGTTGAACCGTATATCAATCGGGCGTTAGAAGGGCAAACTACAACCTTAGAAGCAGAAATCCCCTTTTCGCTTCGTAAAAAGTATATCAGTGCTACCTTGATCCCCGATTTCGATCGCAATGCTCAAGTCAGAGGATTCTACGGTCTAATCACAGACATTAGCGAACAGCGAAACGCTGCACTGCGTGAAAGCAAACGCGCTGAAGCCGCCTCAATTCTAGAAGAACGCAACCGCATGGCGCGAGAAATTCACGACACTCTAGCGCAAGCCTTTACTGGCATTGTACTGCATGTCGGAGCAGCGACACAAGTGCTAACGGATGATTTAGAAGCGACACAGGCACATCTAGAAATGATCGATGAATTGGCACGAACTGGGCTTGCCGAAGCCCGTCGTTCAGTCACAGCACTCCGTCCCCAGCTATTGGAAGATGGCAGCTTGCACAGCGCCCTTTATCGTCTGGTGACTCAAATGAGAGCCGCTACCGATACCGCTCTTATCTACGAAATCAAAGGCACAGCCTATCCCTTGCCTAACGAGGTTGAGAATAACTTACTACGGATTGGACAGGAAGCATTAACCAATGCCATAAAATATGCTGATGCTGGCGAAATTCGTGTTGAGTTGGTGTATGACAATGCACAATGTATCTTGCGCGTTAAAGACGATGGACGGGGCTTTGGGGTTGGTATTATACCAAGATTTGGCGGATTTGGATTGCTGGGAATGAGCGAGCGGGCAGAACACATTGGAGCACAACTGACGATTGCGAGCCAACCTGGGCAAGGGACAGAAATTGTTGTCACTATCAATCGAGAGTAAGAATTATTAAACAGGAATGCATTATAAATGCAACGTGTAGTAACATCTCAATTTCTAATTTTGTACTTTCAATTTCTTAATAATTATGAGCCAATCAACGAATATTCGTGTTCTGATTGTTGACGATCATTCCATTGTTAGACAAGGATTGGCAACCATCATTAACCGCGATCCAGAAATGACGGTGATTGCTCAAGCAGAAGATGGACAACAGGCGATTGATTGCTTTCGTGAATACCAACCGCATGTAACACTGATGGATTTGCGAATGCCGCAGATGGGAGGGGTTGAAGCTATTACTGCTATTTGTGCTGAATTTAAACTTGCCCGCATTATGGTGCTAACAACCTACGATGGTGATGAAGATATCTATCGCGGATTGCAGGCAGGTGCTAAAGGATATTTGCTCAAGGATGCTAAACCCAACGAACTTCTGAATGCGATTCGCAGTCTGCATCGCGGTCAGCAGTATATTCCACCATCCGTGGGGGCAAAACTGGTGCAGCGAATGAGCAATCCAGAACTGAGTGAACGAGAGCTAGAGGTGCTCCGTTTAATGGCGCAAGGAATGAGTAATTTAGACATTGCTACTGCTTTAAGTATTGGTGAAAGTACCGTCAAATCTCACGTTAATCGAATTTTAAGTAAGTTAGGAGTGAACGATCGCACTCAAGCCGTGATTGTTGCGGTTAGACGAGGGATTGTCAGTTTGTAAGCAAGTCGTACTAAGGTTTGAATTTGGATTCCAACTTTAGTTGGAGCTTACCTTCCATTTTTATATGGACTGATTCATCAATCACTTTAGGCTGATTACAGCAATGGGGATGCGGGATGAGACAGAAACACTGGACATGGCGCTGCTTGCGCGCATTTCCGCCGAGATGGGCGATGAAACCCTTGATCCGCCTGGAACCCTACCCTCCGCTGCTACGAGAACATAGCAAATCCATTCCAGCGAACTACGGGTACATGGGGTTGAGGGATTGCGGGTAGTTGATGCCTCCATCATGCCAACAATCACGACAGGAAATACGAACGCACCCACCATTATGATTGGCGAAAAAGCAGCCGATTTAATTAAAGCCGCAAGTCGCGTTTCATAGCAAGTAGCTTCAGTAATTGCAAGCTAACATCGAGACTTTCCTCTGTGACGTTGAGGGCATGAACGCCTTCTTTATCTGAGTCGAAAGCTTGAGAGCTAAGGCAACGTACCTTGGCAGAGTTCTTCGCTTAGGTGCTGTATCACCCGCACAAACCCAGATGGATCATCCAATCCCTGAGATACAATCAATGAGCCTTGAATCGCGGTCAGTGCGTCTTCTGCACGCTGTTGGGCAAGTCCCTCATTCATACCACACTCAATTAGCACGGTGGCGATCGCATCAATCCAGACCCGATAAATTGCTTTCACTCTGTCATGAAAGACATCGCGGGCGGAACCCAACAGCAAAATCGCAGATAAGCAAGGTTGCTTTCCCCCTTCATAGACTTCATTGACGTGATCGCACATATGTTGCAATCGGGATAAGGGTTCGCCTCGGCTGTTGAGCGTTTGCACAACATTTTGATCTAACCAGCACTCAAGATAATCCAGCACCACTTCAACCATCTCATCCTTGCCGCCAGGGAAGTGATGGTAAAGGCTAGCTTTCCCTAATCCAGTTGCTTCAGAAATCTTGGATAGGGTTGCGCCATCGTAACCATACTGCCGGAACAGGCGCAGCAGATAGGGAATATAGGTTTCTTTAGGCATAAGAGCGCAAGGCAAAAAGTTTTCTCTTGACATTATACCAAACGTTCAGTACAGTTAATTGTACCGAACAAACGGTACAGCAGGAAATCTGATTCCGTCTTATCTGATTTGGAAGACTAACCCATGATTAAGCTCTATGGTCACGAACTGTCTGGCAACAGCTACAAAGCAAAATTAATGCTCTCGTTGCTGGGCTTAGACTACGAGTGGATTAAAGTCGATTTGTTGGCAGGGGCGCACAAACAGCCGGAATTTCTGGCATTGAATTCGTTTGGGCAGGTGCCGGTGTTGGTTGATGAAAATACCGTTCTACCGGATGCTCAAGCGATTCTCGTTTACCTGGCTCGGCAATATGGTGGTGAATCCTGGTTGCCAAGAGAGGCTTCACCGATGAGCCGCGTGATTCGATGGCTATCGACCACAGCGGGAGAAATTCGGCAAGGTCCAGAAGCCGCACGTTTGTACTACCTGTTGAAAGCGACCAGCATCAACCTGGAACAGGCAAATCAGAAAGCAGAGTTCATCTTGACTCAACTGAACGATCATTTAGCAGATCGCCAATGGCTGGAGTTAGAACGTCCGACGATCGCCGATGTGGCAGTCTTCCCTTACGTTGCCCTCGCCCCGGATGGCAAAATTTCCCTGGACAATTATCCAAATGTGCTTGCTTGGATCGAGCGCGTCAAACATCTTCCTGGTTTTGTCGGCATGATTGGCATTGCAGAGCCTGTTGCAGCGTAAGGAGGGTACCATGCCACGTAAGTTTGGAGAAATTGCTTTTACGCCTGAAGTGAAAGCCGCACAAGAACAACGGGGTTCGCGGCAGACCTATGAACGCTACATTGCGAATGGTCCTAGCAATGATGCTATCACCCCAAAGATTGAGGAATTCATCGCGCAACTCAATGGGTTTTACTTGGGAACCGTCAGTTCTAATGGCTATCCCTATATCCAGTTTCGGGGCGGACCACCCGGTTTCCTTAAGGTTCTCGATGAGAAAACCCTCGGCTTTACCGACTTTACTGGAAATGTGCAGTACATCACGGTGGGCAATCTATCTGGCAACAACAAAGCGTTTTTGTTCTTGATGGATTATCGGCATCGCAAACGCATCAAGATTTGGGGAACAGCCGAATATGTTGAAGATAATCCAGCATTAATTGAACGACTACGAGTTCCAGATTATCCTGCCGCAATTGAACGCGCTATCCTCTTCCACGTGGAAGCCACCAGCGAGAATTGTCAAGAGCATATTCCCATCCGCTATTCAGAAACAGAAGTTGAGGCGATGATCGCTCCCCTGCAAGCTCGGATTGCCGAGTTAGAACAGCAGTTGAGCGATAAGCCGGAGGCTTGACGCTACGCGTATCGCACTTGTTCAACTACTGCTGATTATGCATAACGCTATGAAAACATAGCAATCCTCTTAGCCTAGAACAAAAAATTAAACCCTTGATTTTGTCCTGAGCTGCGGTGCTAATAAACATGTCCTTGTGCTTGTTTTTCTGCTTTCAAGGGCTTTGGAGAGCGTTCATTCACCTGAACAATCAAGTTCTGAAGGAGAACTAAAGCAGTGTTCTGACCGCTATTCAACTGCTGTCTTTCAAACTTGCTAAGGAGTTATTTTTGAAACTCTCACAAACTGAAACTCTCTTTTTCACTCTAGTCCAGCCAAATCTATTGCCAGAAAAAGGTTTAACTTAGAATAGCAGAAAGACTCAACCTAAACTTTCAATTATTTGGGTGAAAGAATTTGATAGAGAGCGTGAGCGCTTAGTGGCGCGATGGTTTACACAGGATTAGCTTCTCAAAAAGTTGCAAAGAAAAGTTTGTAAGCAAGTCGTACTAGGGTTTGAATTTGGATTCCAACTTTAGTTGCAGCCAATCTTCCATTTTTAGATGGACTGATTCATCAATCATTCTATTGTGCAAAAGTTTCAACTCTTAGTGGACGACAAAGTTAGAGACAATTGCATATTATTGAGTTCAATCCTCTTCTCACTGCCTTTCACGTTACCGTCTCTCGCCTGCGTAAGTCGTATCTGACTACATTAATCCATTACAGACAACACAGCAGGAGAATTTTATGACTCAGTATGACTATATTGTAATTGGTGCAGGTTCGGCAGGCTGCGTTGTCGCTAACCGTCTGACCGAGGACAGTGACACAACTGTGTTACTACTCGAAGCGGGTAACCCAGATACGAAACCGGAGATTCACATCCCGGCGGAATGCCTCAGCCTACTAGGCTCTGAGGTGGACTGGAGCTATTTCTCTGAACCAGAACCATACCTGAATAACCGCAAAATCTTTTGTCCCCGTGGCAAAGTCCTGGGAGGCAGCAGTTCGATTAATGTCATGATTTATATGCGGGGCAATCCTCACGATTATGACCACTGGCAGTCATTGGGGAATCCCGGTTGGTCGTACCTTGATGTCTTGCCATACTTCAAGAAATCGGAGCACTCCTCACGAGGCGCGTCCGAATTTCACGGGGTCGATGGAGAGTTGAGCGTGACCGATCTCAGTGATTTTAAGTGCTGGCGCGTTCGATTCGCCTATTGGCCTACCCTGGTAGAAACTTGGGATTCGCTTTGGACGGCCGGATATGGTGAAACGATTTCTGGCGAGTCGTCGAACCGGATTTTACTTGCGTGTTTTGCAAGAGGGTGAAGTTGGAGCCGGAGACACGAAGAGAGTTGGTGAGCCGAGATGACAACAATATTACGGTTGCCGATATCACTCAACTTTATACCCGTGAGCAGGACAATCCAGAGTTACTTCACCGTGCTGCTCAACTTGAAGCCTTACCCGAAAGTTGGCGCGACTACTTCCAGGAGCAAAGTCGTCGTCAGGATGTGAGATAGATTAACTTGCCGTAATTTGAATCGGTTCAGTCATTCTAACTGAGCCAAAGCATTACACAAAACCTTGAACAAGGAGTCTTTTCCATGAGCAATACGATTCAAGTGGGTCCTGGCGGTATGCCGATCGAACCAAGTCCCGATCCGAATGTCGTGATTGAGTGGAACAACGTTGCTTCGGATGCGATTCATGATACGGATACAGGACCGACCGTGGCAGCACGCACGCTGGCGATCGTGCAAACTGCCATCTTCGATGCCTGGGCAGCTTATGATCCAGTTGCGGTTGGGACACAGCCTAACGCTCCGGCGCAGCGCCCTGAATCAGAAAACACACAGGAAAACAAAGAGACAGCGATTAGCTATGCGGCTTATCGCGCTTTAACCGCGTTGTTTCCTAACGATACCGCCAGATTTGATCCCCTGATGACCCAACTCGGCTATGATCCCGCTGATACTTCCACGGACACCACGACTGCAACGGGAATTGGCAACGTTGCTGCCAAAGAAATCCTGGAAGCCCGCCAGTATGATGGCTCGAACCAATTAGGCGATTTGCATCCCGGTGCCTACTCTGACTACACGAACTATCAGCCAGTGAATACGCCAGACAATTTTAGTTACCCTGATCGCTGGCAGCCGCAGCTAATTTCAGACGGCAAGGGCGGCATGGTAGCTCAACAGTTCCTCACGCCCCAGTGGGGAATAGTTAAGCCGTTTGCGCTGGAGTCGGGTGAGCAATTTCGTCCAGTGGTTGGTCCAAAGACGATTGAATCTGACCCAGACGGCTACAAGCAGCAGGCAAAAGATGTCTACGAGATCAGCCAAAATCTAACTGATAAGCAAAAAACCATTGCCGAATTCTGGGCACAACTACCCGGAACTGAAACCCCGATTGGCACCTGGAATCGGTTTGCTGAAGCCATCTCCAATCGGGATAACCACGACCTGGACGATGATGCCAAGATGTTTTTTGTGCTGAACAACGCGCTGTTCGATTCTACGATTTCCTCCTGGGATACTAAACGCGTCTACGATTCCGAGCGTCCTATCAGCGTGATTCAGTCTTTGTATGACCCAGGCTGGACTCCTTACTTGAAGACCCCGCCTTGGTCCGAATACGTTTCTGGACACAGTGCCTTTAGTGGGGCAGCGGCAGAAGTGCTGAGACGGTTTACCGGAAGTGATGCGTTTAATGCTTCTTATACTCAGCCTGCAGGCGTTTCTGGCTTACCCGATAAACCTGGGCACGATACGGATGTGACGCTGCACTGGGATACTTTTAGCGATGCAGCCGATGAAGCAGGAATTTCCCGTCGCTATGGTGGCATCCACTTTGAAGATGGAGATTTGGTGGGACGGCAAATGGGTCGATACGTGGGAGGTGTGGTCTGGAACAAAGCGATGAGCTATATTGATCCGGAATCGGCTTCAGCCCAGCAAACAGATCCATTGACAGGTTACTTACTGATGGAAGGATACGACCAGGATACGCTAGTAGGCAGCGAAGGGAGCGATCGCTTTAGATTAACCACAGACGAGACAAATACGATTGTTGACTTCACACAGGGACAAGATCAGATTGAGCTAGACAACATCCCGTTTGACCAACTGACAATCTCTCAGGGGACAGGGATGCAGCAAAATGACACATTGATTCAGCTTAACATGGGCGACACCAGCAAATTGCTCCGTATTCTAACAGGAGTACACTCCAGTACAATCACGCCTGCTGATCTTGTCACAGTCTATGCAACCCCGCTTTTTTAAGACAGGTAAACCAGATATGCTGCTCCCTGATGAATCATCCCAAATATGCAATGGCTCATGCTCGTCATTACCACAGCCACAATCGGATGTGAGCGTTTGAATAAACGCCATCACTTGCTTGCTAACTATGTTGAATGATTTGAATCTAGGGGTTGATTTACAATTTTTTCGCCGTTCAATCATCTGGCTCAATGACATTGTTCAGTTACTTGATCTGCTGTATGTCGCCACAATTTAACCTTTACAAACTTACAAGGAGAACGAGATCGTTGATGAAAGTTGCTCAATATCGAACAGTGATCGTGGTTCTTCACGCGATCGCTTTACCTGACTTTTCCCGTTAAGTCTCAAAAAGCTTGCTCAGATAGGATTGTGGAAAAAGGACAGCATACACGGTAGAGTAATTGAAATTCGGTATTAAAGGTGACAAGCAATGTTGGATTGGTGGGAGAAAAATTTTGCGACCTGTGAGCTAGGCGAACTGCCGGAGGCGGCAGCGCTTCGCTATCGCCGATTGAATGAGCGTGCAATGTCGATAGGCTATGCTCTAAGTCAAGGATTTGGCAAAGCACTATCGGAAATCTTCAGTGGAGCAACTGTACTCAAGAGAGCCTATGAGTTTTTGCTAACCCCAAAGTGGAATTTTCAAGTATTATAGAGCCGCACTGTCAAATGACGGCGGAAACTGTTGCAGAATACGATGTGGTGCTGTGTGTCGGAGACACCAGTTTTCTTGATTATGGCAGTATTGCGGCTAAAAAGGAAGGTTACGGTCCAATTGGTAAGGGAGGTAACGGTTTAATATTACACAGCGCTTTAGCTATAGAACCTGAAAAAGGTCAATCGATAGGTTTGTTGTGGCAAAAACTCTGGAATCGAGAACCAAAACAGAAGCCACCCCAAAATGAAACACCAGCCAAGAAGAAAAAACGGCAAGCAGCAGCAAGAATTGAAGCGCGAAAACGTCCCTTTGAAGAGAAAGAATCTTACAGGTGGGTAGAGGCACTTACCACTGTAGAAAGCCTTGTAAGTAAGCATACACGAGCGGTTCATATTTTTGACCGAGAAGGTAATATCACAAAAGTTTTTGATCAACTTCGTCAACTTCAGCACACAAGAGTTTTAGTACGTGCGGCTCATAACCGTAGTTTAGATTCTGATAGCGAACGTCTTTGGTCAAAGATGGAAGCACAACCTATCAGTTTGGAAAAGGAAATTGAATTACCCAAGACTTGTAAGCGTTCTGCCCGCAAAGCCAAGCTGTCTGTACGATTTTGTTCCGTGAATCTCCGTACTCCCTATCGTTTTGACAACCGTGCTCCTCTACTCGTATATGCTGTTTATGCTACTGAAGTTGATTGTCCAGAAGGCGAAACACCTGTAGAATGGATGTTGTTAACCACTGAAGTTGTCGCAGATATTCAGGCTGCTTCTACGATTTTACGTTGGTATTCTTACCGTTGGCGTGTGGAAGAATATCACAAAATTTTTAAATCGGGCTGCCAGGTCGAACGATACAGACTTGCTGCTAATGGGATGAAAGCTTTAGTTGGTTTTTTGAGTGTAATTGCTGTGGAACTCTTGCAATTGACTTATCTACACCGCACCCAGCCAACTGCTGACGCAATTATTGTCCTCAATCCCCTTCAGCTTCGCATTTTGAAAGCTAAATCACCCAAACTACCCAAGATATTAACAGTTAGTTGGGTGCTTGGTTGCGATCGCTCGTTTAGGGGGTTACTTAGAACATCGACATAAAACCCCTATTGGTATCCAGGTACTGTGGCGAGGCTGGTTAAAATTGCACGACCTTTGTGAGGGTTGGCAGCTTGCTAGAGAGACTTAACGGGAAAAGTCAGTCGCTTTACTGGTACATAAAAATGCATACTTGGCGATTTTTGTAAATGCGTCTAGTTAAGTCAATGTTGATTCAAAAACTTAGTACATGCGAAGAATTCATCGCCGGAGATGGCACACTTTTGCAAGAACTTTTGCATCCTGATAAGCAACCTTTGGAATTACGGTATAGTCTAGCTCATGCAGTAGTGCCAATTGGAAAAACGTCAACTTCCCACTCCTTGACAACTTCCGAAGTCTATTACATCCTCAGTGGGAGAGGAGAAATGCATATAGATAGTGAACTTCAGATAGTAGAACCAGGAGATGCGGTGTACATTCCACCGAATGCTAGGCAATTTATTCGTAATTGTGGGGAAGAGCCGCTGGCATTCATTTGCATAGTCGATCCCGCATGGCGTAAGGAAGATGAAACGATCTATCCTGTTTAGTCACTTTGAACAACTCAAGTAAACAGCCGACTATCAGTCTCGTGACTTAATTGTGCTGTATCCACAGGTTCCAAACCTCAGCACTCTCCTGGCTAAGTTTGACGCAATTCACCACCACACTGACCATGAAGTCCATGAATACAACTAACGGCATTATCAGCCAGCCCAGTCAATATTCAGTGACTGAAACTATTAATCGCTTAGAAGCCGTCCTTCAGGCAAAAGGCATCACCATTTTTGCCCGCATTGATCAACAAGCTGAAGCTGAAAAAGTCGGGCTCAGTCTGGGTCCGACGCAATTGTTACTGTTTGGCAACCCTAAAGCTGGAACTCCGCTCATGGTGGCAGAACCGATGATCGCCCTGGATTTACCCTTGAAAGTGCTGGCATGGGAAGCGGCTGACGGCAAAGTATGGCTGAGTTACAATGATCCCAACTACTTAAAACAGCGGTTTTCTCTCTCTGAGGAGTTGGTTAAGGATATCGCGGTCATTGCACCTTTAATCCATCAAGCAGTGCTATAAACAACTCACTCAGCGGACGAATGGTGGCGTTGCATGATCGTTTGCATCTCTCTATTGCAGCCAGGAACTCGACCATGAGAAAATCACGTCTAAAATTTGCCTTCCTGAAATCCAATCGCATTACGATCCCTGCTTCTTTTTTTAGTATGATTCTAGGTTTAGTGGGGTTAGGAAGCTGCTGGCGGGTAGCTGCCAAGATCTGGTACCTGCCGATCTGGATTGGCGAAAGCATTATGCTGCTTGCAGTTGCAGTCTGGCTCCTGTTGTTGCTGCTCTATGTCAGCAAATGGCTGTGGGCGAGGGAGGCTGCCCTAACTGAGTTCGAGCATCCCGTTTTGTGTTGCTTTATCGGGTTAGTGCCTGTGTCTACAGTGCTGGTGGGGCTAGCGATCGCGCCCTATGCTCATGCGATCGCTGTCTCATTGTTTGTGATTGGTGCGATCGGTCAATTGAGTTTTGGCGTGTATCGTTCCGGTCAGCTATGGATGGGCGGACTTAATCCAGAAACGATTACACCTGTTCTCTACCTGCCGACAGTTGCGGGTGGTTTTGTCAGCGCGATCGGTGCCAGTACTCTTGGTTATCGAGAGTGGAGTGCGTTGTTTTTTGGAGCGGGAATATTTTCGTGGTTGGCACTGGAGTCCATTATCATGCATCGCTTATACCTGCTGCAGGCTTTACCCATCTCCCTACGTCCAACACTGGGCATTCAACTGGCACCCCCTGTTGTCGGTTGTGTTGCTTACCTGGACATCACCAGTGCTCGGCCTGACACCTTTGCGCAGATTCTCTTTGGCTATGGACTGTTGCAAGCATTGATTCTACTGCGGCTGCTACCGTGGTTGTTGCAACAACCCTTTGCTGTATCCTACTGGGCATTGACGTTTGGCGTTGCCGCCCTGGCGTTGGCATCCTTGCGTTTTGTCGAACGCGGCATGACCGGAATGATGGCAGGCTTAGCAGTGCTGCTATTCATTAGCGCAAATATCGTTATCGGTAGCATTGCTCTAGGGACATTACGACTCTTGCTGCAGGGCAAACTACTACCGCCATCAATACCAGCGAAAGTTCCCTGAACCCAATCGATCATCGAGAAAACCACGAAATTATCCTAATTTCACGCCACAATTCCACACGAGATTCTAATGTCACAGTTAAGTTGATAACTGGGAGTTCTCGCGGCTTAGGTCGATCACTTGCCGAAGCGTTATTAGCCCAAGGACACAAGCTCGTCGCCACGGCGCGTAATCCTGTACAGCTTTCGGTGCGCTAGCCCAATACCAGCGCGATCATAACGGTGTCCAGGTAGGCGATTCTATCAAAGCTGCCTCCGTCATCCTCTACATCACCAGCCTTACTGAACCATCGGTGCGGCCGCAGCTGGGAAGCGATGCCGTTCATACAGCAGAGCAGAATAATATAGCGCGACTAGAAACCGACAGGAAGTGGCGGGAGTTAAGCATCTCCAGCGACTTTGAAGCAGGTGGCGGTTCCAAAGTCTATCCCTGGGAGCGAGAGCTGATAGATTGCTTAGCAATCTATCAGGTAAAGAACCTGTCGCCGGAGTGCTAACAGCTTAGCTGGGAGGAAAAGAAAACCGTGAACATCAACAAATTAGGAGAAAAACCATGAATATCAACAAAAGCGACACCGCTGTAGTTGTCATCGATCCGCAGAATGATGTATTGAGCGAAAAAGGGGTTTCCTGGGAGTTGGTGGGTGACAGTGTTAAGGAGAACAAGACTGTCGAGAACATCGAGCGAATCTTCAAAGCCGCGAAGCAGAATGGATTTGAAGTTTTCATCTCCCCCCACTATTACTACCCCACCGACGATGGCTGGAAATTTGCCGGAACGCTGGAGCAGATGGTGCTTGAGTCCAAAGAATTTTTTCGCAGCGGCGCATTAAGCCTCGACGGTTTCTCTGGTTCTGGTGCTGACTGGCTCGAGCGCTTCAAGCCCTTCATTGAGGATGGCAAGACGATCGTGGTCAGTCCTCACAAAGTCTTTGGACCGCAGAACAACGACCTGGTTTTACAACTGCGTAGGCGCTACATCAGTAAAGTCATTCTCCTGGGAATGTTAGCAAATCTCTGTGTAGAATCTCACTTGCGCGACCTGCTCGAGCAGGGATTCGAGGTCGTCGTCGTCAAGGACGCAACGGCTGCCCCTCGACATCCGGAACTGGGCGATGGCTACAAGGCGGCACTGATAAACTATGGGTATCTCGCCAATGCAGTTCTGTCTACGGATGAAGTTGTAAAAGCAATGAAGTAATGTCACACTCAAAGGAGATATGGAATGGACACCCAATACTACGATGACATTATTATCGGTGGCGGTAAAGCGGGTAAAACGCTTGCACCAGCATTGGTTGCGGACGGACGGAAAACCGCTCTGGTTGAACGCAACTTAGACATGATAGGTGGCAGCTGCATCAACGTCGCCTGCATTCCTACCAAAACGATGGTGGCGAGTGCTAATGTGGCAAATATAGTCCGAAACAGTGCTGCTTATGGTGTTAAAGTTAATGCATCCACCGTTGATTTAGCAGATGTGATCCGACGGAAACGAACAGTTGTGCAATCCATGCGTGAAATGAACTTGCACAATCTAGAAACTGCTTTGGGTCACGAACTGATCATTGGAACGGGACGGTTTGTTGCTCCCAAAACGATTGAAGTGACAACAGCTAAGGGCAATACTCAGTTACTCACCGCAGAACGATTCTTTATCAACACAGGCACGCGACCGTTGATTCCATCGGTGCCGGGGCTTAAAGAAACTGGGTTTTTGACGAGTGAGTCGATCATGGAGCTAGAACAGTTGCCTGAGCACCTGATAGTTCTCGGTAGCGGCTACATTGGGTTGGAGTTTGCCCAGATGTTCCGGCGCTTTGGCTCGAGCGTCACTGTGATTGGGCATAGTGAGCAAATCCTGTCACAGCAAGATCCAGATATTGCGATCGCCGTGCAAACGCTACTGGAACGAGACGGCATAGAATTCTTGCTGAAGGCTAAAGTGTTAAGGGTCGAGCGCTCTGGCAATGATACCGTACTTCAGATCCAGATCGCTGATCGTGAGTTCAGCATCCAGGGAACGCATTTGCTTGTCGCAGTCGGTCGTGCGCCAACAACCGATACTTTAAATTTAGCCGCTGCTGGTGTGGCGGTGGATACACGCGGATTTATTCAAGTCAATGATCGCCTAGAAACGAACATACCGGGAATTTGGGCGTTAGGCGATATTAATGGTGGACCGCAATATACCCATGTGTCGCTCGACGATTATCGGATTGTCAAAGCGAATCTGATTAATGGGGGCAACCGCAGCACGCGCGATCGCTCCCTTCCATCGTGTCTATTCATCGATCCAGAACTGGCTCATGTGGGTTTGACCGAAACAGAAGCGCAGCAACAAGGGTATTCCATCCGAGTGGCTAAGCTGGATGCGTCAGCTGTTCCCAGAGCGAGAACAGTTGGTCGAACCGATGGGCTGCTGAAGGCGATCGTAGACACTGAAACAGGACGTATTCTCGGTTGTTCACTGTTGTGTCATGAAGCGGGTGAAGTGATTTCGACGGTGCAGATGGTGATGCAAGCTCAGATGCCCTACACTGTTTTGCGGGATGGCGTGTTGACTCATCCCACGATGACTGAAGGGTTAAATATGCTGTTTTCAAAGGTGTAAGAAGGCATTCAGAAGGGTGTAGGGGGTAGGGTGTAGGGCTGACGGTAAAAACGTGGTATTGAAATAAGGACGCTGTATTTCATCGCACTGCGTGTCTCGAAATACATCTTTTTTTTACGCTTGCTTAAACCCAGAACTAAAGTTTTCTCTCCATCCCCCACACCCCACACCCTGCTTTTTGTAAGTGCAGACACCTCACAATGGTTTACACCCAAATGAGGCTTTTAGGCTAAGTGCCAAGTGGGCGATGTCCTGCGCCAACCGCTCATTCATCCTGTACGTTCTGGTGGTTCAGCGATCACCCTTGGCGGGCACTCTGCGCCATTGCCTTTGGTGATCGCTCTAGAAGGTAATCAAAACAGAACAATGCAACGCCTGTCATGCAATAATGCCTTCTCAAGCTGCAATCTTAAGTTCCTGTTTAACGTCACAATCTTGAGCGGTCAGAAATTAGATTATGTTACACACTGCAATAAGTTGTTGTTCTTGAGTAGTTCCAACCCAAAGGACGAACAGGTGTTTCAGACACTAGAATTTTTCAGCTTCAAAAAACATCAACACAATTTAGAAATCTACGTTTGCGAAGGTATGTAGTTTACATCGCTAATCCTTTGTATAAATTCAGCTTACGACCCTAAGGAGAGAAAGCAGTGATTGCCCAAACTCAAATTGCGAACCAAACTCAACTCGATGAGCTGTGCATTAACACGATTCGTACTCTATCGATGGATGCGGTACAGCAGGCAAACTCTGGGCATCCAGGTACACCAATGGCAATGGCTCCTGTCGCCTACTGTTTATGGCAGCGATTTTTACGGTTCGACCCCGAAGATCCCATCTGGGCAAATCGCGACCGCTTCGTGCTCTCGAATGGTCATGCCTCCATGCTGCTGTATTCGTTGTTACACTTAACTGGTGTCAAAGCAGTTAATGCCAAGTATGAGCAGTTGGGTGAGCCATCCGTTACGCTGGATGATATTAAGCAGTTCCGTCAACTTGATAGTAAATGTCCTGGTCATCCTGAATACCGTTGGACTTCTGGTATTGAGACAACCACAGGACCATTGGGACAAGGAGTGGCGACGAGTGTGGGGATGGCGATCGCCGGACAGTGGATGGCGCAATACTTTAATCGACCTGATTTCGAGTTGTTCAATTACAACGTTTATGCTCTATGCGGAGACGGCTGCATGATGGAGGGCATCTCCAACGAAGCAGCTTCTTTGGCAGGGCATCTCCGACTCTCAAATCTGTGCTGGATTTACGACAACAACCACATCACCATTGAAGGACACACAGATTTAACCTTTAATGATGATGTGGGTACTCGGTTTCTTGCCTATGGCTGGAACATTCTTCGTGTCAGTGATGCCAATGATCTAAATGCGCTGGAACAATCGTTCAATATCTTCCAGCAAACCCATGATCGCCCTACGTTGATCATTGTCGATAGCCATATTGGATATGGGGCACCGGATAAGCAAGATACGAGCGCGGCTCACGGAGAACCCTTGGGGGAAGACGAAATCCGGTTAGCAAAGCGCAGTTACGGCTGGCCAGAAGATGCGAAGTTTTTCGTTCCTGATGGTGTGCGTGAACACTTCCAGACGCAACTGGGACAGCGGGGACACAAACTACGTGCCCAGTGGATGCAAACTTTCACTAAATATGCTGCTGTGCATCCAGAAATGGCAGACCAACTTTACAAAATGCAACATCGCCAACTTCCTGATGGTTGGGAAGTCGCATTACCAACGTTTCCAACTGATGCGAAAGGAGTCGCCGGACGAGATGCTTCTGCAAACGTGCTTAATGCGATCGCCCAACAAATCCCTTGGTTGATTGGTGGTTCTGCTGACCTAGCTCCCTCCACCAAAACACGCCTCACCTTTGATGGCGCAGGCGATTTTAGCGCAGGCGATCGCTCTGGTCGTAACTTTCATTTTGGCATCCGCGAACATGCAATGGCGGCGATTCTCAACGGACTCTCGCTCAGCAAAGTGCGTCCCTATGGTTCCGGGTTCTTTATTTTCAGCGACTACTGCCGTCCATCCATTCGCCTGAGCGCGTTGATGGAGATTCCAGTCATTTATATCTTCACGCATGACTCGATTGGGGTAGGTCAAGATGGACCGACTCATCAACCCGTTGAGCAGTTGGCGTCCTTGCGAGCGATTCCGGGACTAATTACTCTACGACCTGCCGATGCTAACGAAGTTGTGGAAGCATGGCGAGTGATTATGCAGTTGCAGCATCAACCAGTCGTGCTGGTACTGAGTCGGCAGGCATTACCTACGCTTGACCGCACTCAATATGCAGCCGCATCGGGTTTAGCAAAAGGTGCGTATGTGTTAGCTGATGCCGAAGATGGCAAACCGGAGGTGTTGTTATTAGCTACAGGAAGTGAAGTATCCCTCTGCATTGCGGCGTATGAACAACTTAAGGCAGAAGGAATTAAAGCGCGAGTGGTGAGTATGCCATCCTGGGAGTTATTTGAGCAGCAAAGTCAGGACTACCGCGATAGTGTGCTCCCACCCTCGATTACTGCCCGTGTCTGTGTAGAACAAGCATCCACGTTTGGCTGGGGTGAATATGTCGGTTCGAGAGGGGGACGGATAGTTATGCACACATTTGGTGCCTCAGCACCGCTTAAAGAGCTGCAGCATAAGTTTGGCTTTACCCCTGAGAAGGTTGTTGAAGCCGCAAAAGCCCAGTTAGCAGGGCGACTTTGATATCTACATGCTAGTACGAAATTTTAAGCTAGACAATTCGTGCCAATTCAATTAAGGATATGAACTGATGAGTACTGTGCCAGCATTACAAACAAAAAATCCTTTGAAGGCGTTACAATCCTACGGACAATCCGTCTGGTTGGATTATATTCGTCGCAGTTTAATTAGCAGCGGTGAACTACAACGCTTTGTTGACGAAGATGGATTGCAAGGCGTCACCTCAAATCCTTCGATTTTTGAGAAAGCGATCGCGGGCAGCACTGACTACGATACAGTCTTAACTACGCTCGAACAAAGCCAGGATCAGGATGTCATGTCGCTATATGAGACCTTTGCCATTACTGATATCCAAGCAACTGCAGATATCTTGAGACCTATTTACGAGCAAACCAATCGGCGTGATGGTTACGTCAGTCTGGAGGTTTCACCTTATCTAGCAAACGATACTCAACAAACTATTTCAGAAGCTCGCAAACTATGGCAGAAGGTTAATCGTCCTAATTTGATGATTAAAGTGCCTGCGACATCTGCTGGAATTCCTGCGATTCAACAACTGATCGGCGAAGGCATCAATGTCAACGTGACGCTGCTATTTTCTCAAGACGTTTATGAGCAGGTCACGAATGCCTACATCACAGGCTTAGAGTTGCTGGCGGCAAAAGGTGGAGACATCAGCCGCATTGCCAGTGTCGCTAGCTTCTTTGTCAGTCGGATTGATACGGCAGTTGATAACCAGATTACGGCTCAACTTAAAACCACAACCGATGCAGCTCAACGTGATTTGCTCAAAAGTTTATTGGGCAAAGTGGCGATCGCCAATGCCAAGCTTGCATATCAGCGCTATCAAAACATATACAGCTCTAGTCGATGGCAAAAATTAGCCAGCCAAGGGGCACAAACCCAACGGCTGCTGTGGGCAAGCACAGGCACTAAGAATCCGCAGTATAGCGACGTGGTGTATGTTGAAGAACTCATTGGTTCCGACACTGTGAATACAATTCCACCAGCCACGCTATCTGCCTTCCGCGATCATGGACATCCGAAGTCTAGTTTGACTGAAGGTCTTGATGATGCTCAATCGACCTTATCAAAACTACAGAAAGCAGGAATCTCTTTGGAGCAGATTACAAACCAATTATTGGCAGAAGGGGTACAAGTTTTCATTAATGCCTTTGATCAATTGTTGAGTGCAGTCGAGAAAAAGCGGACAGCGATTCTTGGTAAAAAGCTTGATCGCCTCACCTACAAATTGCCTGATGCACTGAATACGGCTGTTGAAGCATCTCTGGACGATTGGCAGAAGAACGGCAAGATTCGTCGCCTATGGGCACAGGATGCGACCTTGTGGACAGGGGCAGATGAAAACAAATGGTTCGGTTGGCTTGGTATAACTGAAGACCAACTTGCGCACATTGAGCATCTCAAGCAACTGGCGCAAGAAGTCCAAAATCTAGAATTCACTCATGTGTTGCTGCTAGGGATGGGCGGTTCATCACTCTGCCCAGAGGTGATGAAGCTCACCTTTGGTAAAGCGCAAGGCTTTCCCGAACTGCTGGTACTCGATTCCACTGATCCGGCTCAGATCAAAGCGATCGAAAGTCAGATTGACCTCACCAAAACATTGTTCATCGTGTCGAGCAAATCTGGCAGTACACTAGAGCCAAATATTTTTAAACAATACTTCTTTGATCGTGTGCAGCAAATTGTAGGTGCAGAATCAGCAGGCAATCGCTTTATTGCCGTGACTGATCCCGGTTCTAAACTGCAACACATTGCCGAAGGTGATGATTTCCGCCATATCTTCTTTGGGGTGCCAAGTATCGGTGGTCGCTATTCTGCCCTATCGAACTTTGGCATGGTACCTGCGGCGGCGATTGGAGTGGATGTAGCAAAGTTCTTGAATACGGCTGAAGTCATGGTGCATTCTTGTGCATCATCAGTTCCGGCAAAAGAGAATCCCGGCGTTGTGTTGGGAAGCATTTTGGGTGTTCTGGCAAAGCAAGGACGAGACAAAGTCACGCTGATTACGTCACCGGGAATTGCAGACTTGGGCGCATGGTTAGAGCAACTGTTGGCAGAGTCTACAGGTAAAGATGGCAAGGGATTGATTCCAGTGGATCGAGAACCGTTAGGAACTCCAGATGTGTATGGGAGTGACCGCATCTTTGCTTACATTCGCCTAGATTCTGCTCCTGATTCTGCTCAAGATGCTGCTGTCACAGTGTTGGAGCAGGCAGGACAACCTGTAGTTCGGATTGCGATCGCTGATTCGTACCAACTTGGTCAAGAGTTTTTCCGCTGGGAAATTGCGACTGCTGTAGCAGGTTCCATCATTGGCATCAATGCCTTTAACCAACCGGATGTTGAAGCCAGCAAAATTGTTACCCGCCAGTTAACAGATGAATACGAGAAAACCGGAAAACTGCCGCCCGAAAGCCCAATCTTCACGGTAAATGACATTCAACTCTTCAGCGATCCAAAAAATGCAGCGGCACTGAAAGAGGTAGTAGGAACCGCTGAATCGTTGACTAATTATTTACGTGCCCACTTGAATCGACTACAAGCGGGAGATTATTTTGCACTGCTTGCGTATATCGAACGCAATGATATACACCAAGCACAGCTTCAAGACATCCGAGAAAAAATTCGCGATGCAAAGCAAGTCGCCACCTGCCTTGGCTTTGGTCCCCGCTTCTTGCACTCCACAGGGCAGGCTTACAAAGGTGGACCAAACAGCGGTGTTTTTCTCCAAATTACCTGTGATGATGCCACTGATCTTCCTGTTCCTCAGCAGAAATATACATTCGGAGTTGTGAAAGCAGCTCAAGCACGGGGCGATTTTCACGTTTTAGCGGAGCGTGAGCGACGGGCGTTGCGCATCCTTCTTGGCAAAGATGTTCAAGCTAGTTTAGCTACTTTAAAAACCGCGATCGAGCAAATTCTGTAAGCACGTTCTGTAAGGGTAAGGCAGTTGCGAAGGAATTGTTGAATGCTGCAACAGCACTGACTAAATGCTTTACCCATAAACAGAATGACACTGACTTAAGAAAAATGGCACTGAAATAACAATCCGCTCCGCCCCCCAACTCCCAATCCTGGGGGAGCTGGAGTTCAAAGTCCCCCAAAATTGGGAGATTTAGGGGGCAACTGATTTATCTATAAATAAAAATGTCCAACCTCCAAGACGATAACCCTTTTCTTAAAATCAAAGCCCGAAATCTATTTCTTTGGTTTTTTATAATCACCATTTTAGTTGGTATAGCCTCTGCAATAATTATTGGCTATACTGGCTTTTCTCGAAAAGACCCAATTATGACCTATATATATTACTGTTTGAGTTTTGGGTTGCTCTGCGTTTGGGTGTTGCGGCGATTCTATAAGCTCAAAATCAACGTCAGGTATTTGATTGGAAATTTCCCAAAGGGCTATAATTTGCTACCAGTTTTTGGTCTAGTTGTTGCTGCTCTAACATTTTCATTAGGCGCTGGTCTACTATCCTTTTACGTACTATCGTTAATTGCACCTTCCTTCTGGGAATCGTTGCTCAAGTCCATGAATGCCGATCAAGCAAAATTTTCCTCTGTCCCAATCCTTTACAACTCCCTGAAAGTTTTTTCTCTAGTTTTAGTGGCTCCAATAACTGAAGAGTTCCTATTTAGAGGTGTTCTATTGCATAGATGGGCGACTAAGTGGGGGATTACACCTGCAATATTATCTTCTTCTATTCTTTTTGGATGTCTCCATATGAATCCTTTTGGTGCATCAATTTTTGGGATTGTAATGACACTACTTTACTTTAAAACCCGCACATTAATTGTTCCGATGATTGCTCATTCCATGAATAATTTTCTTACTATTTATATACATTTTAGTAAAGCGCAAACTAATAGTGCAAACTTTCATTTGTGGTTTGGACTACTTTGCGTAGTTCTTTCAGCTCCGTTCCTCGTTCGTTTCATCTACAAAAAATGGCCAAATCAGCGTATATCTTTACCTTACTTCGCTAATGCCTCACATTAATTACGTAGGTTGGTGAGGAAAAAGGGGAGAGAAAAGACATAAGTAATACGGCATTCTCCCTCCCTTTGTCCCTTGTCCCTTATCCTTTATCCCTTGCTTTAAAAATTTAGGAGAAAGAACAATGCAACTTGGTGTAATTGGTCTAGGACACATGGGCGCGAATATCGCCCGACGACTGCTACGAAACGGGCATGACTGCGTTGTGTTCAACTTCTGTTTTTGATGCAAAATGGTTTCACCACGGGGACAGTGCTGCATGTTGATGGTGGACATCGTTTGATTTGATGTCAATATCCCGAACTCAGGTTAATCACTTCAAATAGGAGTTTTTTGTAATGAATGGACACCAAGCACAAGTGGCAATCGTAGGTGCTGGTCCGGGAGGATTAGTAGCTGCAAAATGGTTGAAACAATATGGTTTTGAGCCTGTAATTTTTGAACAAAGTGATGACATCGGTGGACAGTGGAATGCTCATGCTTCCCATAGTGGAGTATGGTCTTCTATGCGGGCAAACACCAGCCGTTTAACGACTAGCTTTAGTGATCTTCAATATGAGCCAGGTACGTCTGTCTTTCCCTCTAACCAACAGGTTCACGCTTACTTGCAACGCTATGTAACTCAGTTTGAACTCGACTCCCACTTGCGGTTAGGTACACAGATTAAACAAATTGGGCGTGCGACTGACAACGGATGGGCAATTACGTTTGTAAGCCAAGTCGGTGAACTACAAACTGAATCTTTTCCCTATGTGGTCATTGCATCCGGTCGTAATAACAAACCAATGATTCCATCAGTCCTTGGACTTGACTCATTTTCTGGTGCAGGTGGAATCATTCACACCTTTGAGTACAAAGACCCCGATCGCTATCGTGGGCAACGAGTACTGGTAGGAGGTGGTAGCATCAGTGCTCTGGAAATTGCCAGCGATTTAGCCAATTTGGGTGCGACTCGTGTCGTTTCAGCCAATCGTCGTCAACACTATATCCTCCACAAAATCCTGGCAGGAGTTCCTACAAGTGATATTGTCTACACCCGATTTGCAGCCCTAGCCGCAGAATCCATGCCGTTGGAAGTAATCGCTCAAGAACTAAAGAACTTTGTGGTGCAAACTAGTGGTAGTCCTGAGCAATTCGGTGCTCCTAAACCCGCAGATAATATTTTTGAGGCGGGTTTATCTCAAAGTCAGCAATATTTACCCTTGGTTGCTGAAGGTCGAATTACAACAAAACCCTGGATTCGTGCTGTTAAAGGTCAGATGGTTCACTTCACAGATGATACCAAAGAAGAGATTGATGCCATGATTTTTGGCACAGGTTACACGCTACATTTACCGTTTCTCAGCCAAGCCATTCGTCAGACGCTAAATCTAGATACTCACCATCTTGACCTCCATAAATTTACCTTCCATCCTGACCTACCTGGTCTTGCATTTCTGGGACTGTTTAAGCAGCCAAGTCCTTATTTTCCAATCCTGGAATTGCAAGCTCGTTGGCTCACCTATGTGTGGAGCAACGTTTGCCCGACCCCTTCGCGAGTCGAGATGGATATGGGTTTAGCCATGTATCGAGCGAGACGAGGGCAACCCCAAGAGATGCGCATGCATGACATGGCACTTTTGTTTGCACGAGAGGCAGGTGTAGAGCCTGATCTGTATCAGTGGAGCGATCACCTGCGAGCACTCCTGTTTGGACCGTTGAGTGCTACATCATTTCGCCTTAGCGGACCCGATAGCCTACCCGATGCGGCTCAACGCTTTGCCGAAGAGGCGATCGCCTTTGGTGCTGTTCCCTCACCTCAGCTCAAACCTGAACAGCAGGCTCAACTAAAAACATTAGCCGCGATCAGTAACAATTCTGATCTTGCTCGCCTTATTAATCCGGTGAAACTAACCGAACCTGTTAGCATCTGAGGACTGTATAGTTGCAGTTCTAAAAATGATTTTTGAGGCAAAGAATTATGACCCTAGAAGAAGTGAACTTACTGCATCAGCCTCGTTGTTTCCTACGCTCGCAGATCGCGATCGCTTATTAAATATGGAGGCATGCAGCTTAACTAAGTGCCATTTTGCTTTACCCATAAACAGGATGTATTTCAAAAAATTGAGAATCACATAGGAGAAAGCTATGCAACTTGGTGTAATTGGTCTAGGACGCATGGGCGCGAATATCGTTCGCCGACTGCTGCGAAACGGGCATGAGTGCGTTGTGTTCAATCGCACACCTGACAAGGTGAAACAGCTTGAATCAGAAGGGGCGAAAGGGGCATACACGCTCGACGATTTTGTACAAAAGCTCGACAAGCCCCGTGCCATCTGGTTGATGGTGCCTGCGGGAGATCCCACCGAGCAGATGGTCAAAGAACTGGCTGAAAAACTCGACTCAGGCGACATCTTGATTGATGGCGGCAACTCCTACTACATCGACGACATTCGACGAGCGAATGATCTGGTACCAAAGGGCATTCACTATGTGGATGTGGGAACCAGCGGCGGAGTGTGGGGACTAGAACGTGGTTACTGCATGATGATCGGCGGCGAACAGGTTGCAGTTCAGTACCTCGACCCCATCTTTAAGACACTGGCTCCCGGACGGGGAGAGATTCCGCGTACTCCTGGACGTGAGAAGGTCGGCGGTTCGGCGGAAGAAGGCTATTTGCACTGCGGAGCGAATGGAGCTGGCCATTTTGTCAAGATGGTGCATAATGGCATTGAATACGGATTGATGGCAGCTTACGCGGAAGGGTTGAATATCTTGCATCACGCGAATGTTGGCAAGCAAAGCCGTGCTACTAATGCTGAAACCACTCCACTCCGCAATCCTGAACACTACCAGTACGATTTGAACCTGCCAGATATTGCCGAAGTGTGGCGACGGGGTAGTGTGGTCGCTTCGTGGTTGCTAGATCTGACGGCGATCGCGCTACTCCAGCAGCCTGACTTAGCAGACTTTGCCGGTCGTGTGTCGGATTCAGGTGAAGGACGCTGGACGGTTACAGCAGCAATTGACGAAGGCACACCTGCTCCTGTTCTCAGCGCTGCCCTGTATCAGCGCTTTAGCTCACGCGGGGAAGATGATTTTGCTGATAAGTTGCTGTCTGCGATGCGCTTCCAATTTGGCGGACACGTTGAGCAACATACGGAGACAAAATCATGACAATTGCAACTGCACCTCATTCTCAAGTTGAAACCTCAGTTCGTCCTGCCGATCGTTGTGTGATTGTCATCTTTGGTGCTGCCGGAGATTTGACCAAGCGTTTATTATTGCCTGCACTTTACAATTTGGCACGTAGCAATTTGCTGCCGCAGGAGTTTGCGATCATCGGGGTTGCTCACACTCAAATGAGCCAAGACGACTTTCGCAGCAAACTCAGTCGAGATATTCACGAATTTGCAACGGTTGTAGTTGATGACCACCTCTGGCAGCAGTTTGAGCAGCGATTGTACTACCTTCCCGGTGAGTTTCAGGATGCTAAGACGTACCAACAGTTGCAAGATTTGTTGACTCAGGTAGACCAGAACTGTGGCACTCAAGGAAACTATTTATTTTACCTGGCAACCGCTTCTAACTTCTTTTGCGACATTATCGCGCAGCTTGGTTCAGCGGGACTGTTGCAGGAACACAACGGACACTGGCGGCGCGTCATTATTGAGAAACCATTTGGGCATGATTTGGATTCTGCTCGCACCTTAAATAAGAACATCAGTAGCGTGCTGAAGGAAAGCCAGATTTACCGCATTGATCACTACTTGGGTAAAGAAACCGTCCAAAATATTCTGGTATTTCGCTTTGGGAATGGACTGTTTGAACCAATTTGGAATCGGGAACATATTGACCATGTGCAAATTACTGTGGCTGAAACGGTCGGCGTAGAGGGCAGAGGTAACTTCTACGAAGGAACGGGTGCAGTACGCGATATGGTGCAAAATCACCTGTTTCAATTGCTAGCGATGACTGCAATGGAGCCACCCGTTTCATTTGATGCAGATGCCGTTCGCGATGAAAAATCTAAATTGCTCAAGGCAATTCAACCGTTAACTCCCGAAGATGTACTAAAGTATACTGTACGAGGTCAGTATGGTGAGGGAGCGATAAACGAGAAACCTGTTCCGGCTTATCGTTCAGAACCACGGGTTGCTTCAGACTCTACCACTGAGACCTATGCTGCCTTAAAGCTCACAATCGATAACTGGCGTTGGGCAGATGTGCCGTTTTACCTCCGAACCGGGAAACGGTTGCCGAAGCGTACTACTGAGGTTGCGGTTCAGTTTAAGCGAGTTCCCTCACTGCTGTTTCGTCAAACTTCAGTTGATCAATTAACGCCCAATTTCCTTGTCCTCCGCATTCAACCCGATGAAGGAATTAACTTCCAATTTGGCGCAAAAATTCCCGGTCCGACAGTGCAGATGGGCAGCGTGAATATGGATTTCTGCTACGCCGATTACTTTGGCTCAACCCCCAGCACAGGCTATGAAACTTTGCTCTATGACTGCATGATTGGCGATGCCACCCTGTTTCAGCGAGCGGACAACGTGGAATTGGGTTGGAGTGTAGTTACCCCAATTCTGGATGTTTGGAGCGCATTACCAACACGAGAGTTTCCCAACTATGCGGCAGGAAGTTGGGGACCAAAAGATGCTGACGAACTGCTCTGGCGCGATGGTCGGCAATGGCGTTGTTGAAACTAACAATGTTCGAGGTAACAAACAATGTTTGCCAAAATTTCTGAACGACAGGCGCACCGAGTTCGATGGGTACTTACAAGCGGTTGGCTGCTGCTGATTGTTTCTCTTTTTTATGACCCCATCTCGCCTTGGCTAACGGATTCAACAAATTTGATAAGTCCCTTTCGCATCGATCTAGCAAGCTGCGTGAAGGTTCAGGGCAATTGTTTAGAAGAAGTTCCTTATGCCCTAGGAGCGCCCATCTTTTGGGGCATCGTTCTTCCATCGGCTATTTTTAGCCTTCTAGTATTTGGACACGAGTTTTGGCGACGGATTTGCCCGTTGTCGTTCCTTTCCCAAATTCCTCGCGCCTTGGGACGACAGCGACAGCGGAAACGTACCGATCCAAAAACTGGGAAGGTGCGGTATGAACTCGTTAAAGTTGCTAAAAATTCCTGGCTGGCTCGCAATTACCTCTACCTGCAATTTGGATTACTCTTCCTGGGACTGTGCAGCCGCATCCTGTTTGTTAATTCTGATCGCCTTACCTTGGGAATCTTCCTAGTTGCGACTATCCTAGCAGCCATTACCGTTGGCTACCTCTATGGCGGCAAATCGTGGTGTCAGTATTTCTGCCCGATGGCTCCTGTCCAAAAAATCTATGCTGAACCCAGAGGATTGCTCGCCAGTACAGCTCATGAGGACGATCACCAAACGATTACCCAATCGATGTGCCGTAGCGTGAATCCGGAGCAGAAAGAGCATAGTGCTTGCGTAGCTTGTCAAAGTACGTGCATTGATATCGATGCGGAACGCTCCTACTGGGAAGGTGTCACCAAGCCCGAACAGCAATGGCTCTACTACGGTTACGTCGGATTGGTCGTTGGCTACTTCGTTTACTATTACCTGTATGCAGGCAATTGGGACTATTACTTCTCTGGAGCCTGGGCGCATCAAGAAAATCAGCTACCCACATTACTCAGTCCGGGGTTTTATGTCCTCGACCGTCCGATTCCAATTCCCAAATTAGTGGCTGTACCGCTGACACTCGCTGCCTTTACCACAGCAGGTTATTTCCTAGGACGTAAATTAGAAAAACGCTATAAAGGATATCAGTTGCGCCGACAGCAACCGCTGAGCCTGGAACTCCTGCGGCATCGAATTTTTACACTGTGTACGTATTTTATTTTCAATTTCTTCTTCATTTTTAGCGGACGTCCGTTTATTCAGTTGCTGCCTGCACCCGTGCAATACTTGTTTACCGTTGTGATAACCGCTTTGAGTACCCTTTGGCTCTATCGGACGTGGCAACGGAATCCAAACCTGTATTCGCGAGAAGGTCTCGCTAGCCGACTCCGGAAGCAGCTCGGCAAGCTCAATCTGGATATTGGGCGCTTTTTGGAGGGGCGCTCACTTGACGACCTAACTGCCGATGAAGTCTATGTGCTGGCAAAGATCCTTCCCGGCTTTTCTAAGGAGAAACGGCTTCAGGTTTATAAGGGAGTTCTCCGGGAGGCGATCGAGCAAGGCGATGTTGACTTCTCCGATAGCCTAAGACTTCTCCAGGAGATGCGCCAGGAACTCGATATCTCTGAGGAAGACCATCTAGCAGTCATAACGGAGCTGGGAGTTGAAGATCCAGAGCTGCTCCATCCTGCTAAACAACGCAGCCGCGAGGATGGGTTACGATTAGAAGGCTATCGCGAGGCTCTCCTAGACAAGGTGGCGGAGTCTTGAAAACAGCGCCCTGCTTCAGCAGGGCTGTTTCATTCCACAAGGGCAAGGAGTTTGTCAATATCATTAGAAAGAAATCTATGAGCAATTGTGATGGAAGTATGACCATTGCGGCGGAGTATATTCCAGGGCGAACGCATCTAAATATTGACAAAGCGATAGGTAAGGTGTGTACAAAGTAGTACAGATAAACTAAAGAAGGGTATCCGGAGCGATCGCTCTGGTGGGGGTAAGCAATCGGACTTTGATGGTAAAGTCATTGTAAAAGTAGGAATATTGTCCCATAAAGCGTGAAGCTCAAGCCCAAAATCACCATTGCTGACAACTTTGCACAAATGTCAGACCCAAGAATAGACCGCACGAAGCGACACAAGTTGATAGATATTTTGACAATTGCAATCTGTGCGGTGATATGTGGAGCAGACAGTTGGGTGGCAATAGAATTGTATGGGTGCACGAAGTATGAGTGGTTAAAAACATTTTTAGAGTTACCAAAATTTTTTACCTATTTTCTGGGATGACTTTATTGATTTACGCCTAAATGCTAAGTTATTGTAGCTTTAAGCACATTGTTTTGTGGTAAATAAGCAAATTGATAATTTTGGGTATTTTTGATTTATTCGGTTTATCATTTCCTCAAATTTTGCAATTATAGAGATTATTTTGAAATGCTGATTAGTTTTTATTAGGAAATAAGGTGCGTTGACCCTGAACAACACCCTTAGACTAGAACGATTGGGCAGCAAGGGCAGCAAGTGCTCACCCGTTCTCTGGTATCCCACTTGAGGGCAAGTACGATGTTTATCCTAAGATGGCAGCAGTCAGTTTGTGGACGACAGCAACGGACTTAGCCCTAGTTGGCGTCGAACTCTTACGAGTATTGCATGACAAGCATGCCGCTGTATGGAGAAGAACATACAGTAAGTAGGTGCAGGGGTTTTTTGTTAGTAATCCAACTGCTGAATTTTCTACATAGGCTGTTCCTTATTTTGTTGAGGCTCCTCTAAGAGGGGAATAAATTCCGTTTCTTGAGGCACTTGCTCAAACCGTCCCTCCTGCCAATCCCGCTTTGCTTGCTCAATGCGATCAAGACGGCTTGAAACAAAATTCCACCACTTGTGCCGCTTTCCCACAGGTTCACCTCCAACCACAATACAGCGAGCATCGCCCTTACAGGAGATGTCTACCGATACGCCTGAAGTCAGAACAGCTAAACGATGTTGCTCCAGAGGGACACCGTTAATTTGCAGTCCTTCAGTCACGCTGTAAACCGCTTGCTCACTGTAATCGCCAGGTAAAGTAAATTGCGTTCCAGCAGCCAGTTGCACATCTAGGTAAATCATGGGTGAAAACGTTCGCACCTTAGATGTGTGACTATACGCTTCTCCGGCAATCAGTGTGAACGAAACTCCTGCATTTTCCCAAGTAGGCAAATCGGTTGCTGGATGATGCCTGAACCAAGGGTCAGTTTCCTCATGCTCGTCAGGAAGTGCTACCCAGGTCTGAATTCCGTGAAGTGTTGCTTCTTTACTGCGTTCATGGTCGGGTGTACGTTCTGAGTGGACAATCCCTCGTCCTGCTGTCATCCAGTTCACGGCACCAGGATGAATTTCCTGAACGCTGCCTACACTGTCGCGATGCAGTAAAACACCTTCAAACAGGTAAGTGACTGTTGCAAGGTTGATGTGCGGATGCGGTCTGACATCAACGCCCTTGCCGGGTGGAAACACTGCAGGACCGAGATGATCAAAAAAGATAAACGGACCTACTAGTGTCAGAACATTTGAGGGAAGGAGCCGACGGGCTTGAAACCCTCCCAGGTCTTGAATATGTGGCTCAATGATGTGCTGAATGTAATCAGTCATGATGAATGTTGAAGGGGTGGTCTAGGTAGCAGCGTTAGAGATAATTGTGAATTATGCAAGGGTCAATGCAGGCAGCGTCGCTAAGTTGAGCAAATTCTAGAGGATCTTAATTTGAACTTGATTGCGGTATCGGCGATCGCCTTTAGAATGACTTCCAAGTTTGATAGATGCCGAAGTGGATTGCACCTTTAACAGTGAACAGTGAACAGTGGACAGTACCAGCCGCAGTGAACAGTGGATAGTGGACAGTGAACTGTTAATTGTTAATTGTCAACTGACAACTGACAACTGGTAACTGATAACTGATAACTGATAACTGATAACTGATAACTGATTTAATAATTCTTTTGTTGCTCATCCACAAAACACCACAACCATTGCTCTCCTAATTCCGCTGAACTGATCACCATATGTCCGGTTTCCTCATAGTGACGGCGAGAATGCTGATGTTCAGACGAGTCACAGCACAGCATCTTGCCACAAGTCTGACAAATGCGAAGATGCACCCAGCGACCATTAATCCGAATGCACTCTTCACAACGAAATACAGGGTAGTTCGCTTTAGAGATTAGGTTTTCCTTCTTCAGTTCATTAAGATGTTGGCAGGGCATAAAGCTTCCTGATAAGTGGATGAGTTGGAGTTGCTCATTGAATGCTTCCAATTCTAGAGTCTAACCTGGCGGTGCGATGTAGAAAAGTCGATCTCAAGTAAGAGTGACATAATTTAATCGATGCCCTCATCCATTAGGCGACACTCCCATAACAACTTGGCGTAAAGCTAGAGAAAGTGCCACCAGGTGCCCCCAACCCCTAAGCGGTTGAAAATACAGGTATGATTGGTTTTAGCTATTTTCTTTCAAAGCACACGCTCATTTTACACAGTTCCGGTTTCTAGTAGTGTCGGAACATTTCTCCCACAAGGTGCGAAAAATTGATGAATTTTTGGCATCAAAATCAGGAGAAACAAGGATAAATAAGCTATATTCAAGCAAAAGCTATAGACCGATATTTTCTCCCCAATAACTTCTAATTGGTGGAGAATACTCGCTACAATCGGGAGAACTGCCTGGTTGTGCAAATCCCCGGGCGCGATTTTCAATTGCTAAGATGCGGTCAGTATCTCGCACGTACAAAGGAACGATTGCTTCGAGCTGTTGCAACAATATGGGTAAATCTATTACCATCGGTTTACCTGAATGGAAAAGCGATCGCGCTGCTTTCTCCACCATCCGCGCCAACTCTGCACCAGTGCAATTCACTGTCTTATTGAGAAGATTCTTTCACTCTTGTTGGCTGAGAGGGTCACCACCATCCCTGTAACGCTCGTCAAATCGTGCCGCATGAAGGGAAATAATCTGCTTGCGCTCAAAAGCATTGGGAAAACCCACATAAAAGATTTCGTCAAATCTTCCCACCCTGGTTAGTTCTGGCGGTAGCACATCTAACCTGTTAAGGGTGGCGACGACAAACACAGCACTGCCCTTGTCTTGCAACCAAGTGAGCAGAATTCCCAGAATGTGCCTGCTATCACTATCTTCCCCTGAAACGCCTACTGCAGTAAAAAGTTTATCCAACTCGTCAAAGTAAAGCAGTACAGGAGCGCAAGCTTCTACCCTGCTCAAGAGGCGCTTGAGGTATACCGCGTAAAGCAGTACAGGAGCGCAAGCTTCTACCCTGCTCAAGAGGCGCTTGAGGTATACCGCACCACCCACAACAACTGCACCTGTATCAATGCTAATAAGGGGAAATCCCAACTCCCGCGCCGAGACGTTAGGTGCCAGGGTTTTACCTGTTCCTGGTGGTCCTACAAGCAAGCATCCTTTTGGCAGTGGGATATTTGCAGTGCGTGCATCGGGTTGGAAATCTCGTTTGGCATCTTGAATAAAACGCCTGAGGTTATCTAGCCCGCCGAAGTTATGCACGTTCGGTTCTGGGACAAAGTTGAGATTGAAAGAACGAAACCGATTGATTTTGTAATGGGGCGTGAGTAGCAACGGAACAGAAAACCGGGATAGGCGTCACCGTGCCGAAACGGGAAAATTGTACGCTAAGGCTGGAAGTGCCTCAGAGTAAGCTTTTCAGACGATAAATGTACACCCATCTCTTGAGTACAACCTCAAAGCCTTGAGAATAGCTTGTTTTGAGCCATTTTGACATCCTCATATACCACACCGAAGCTTGAAGGTGCATTTAGACTCAGTTTGATGGTGCAGAGTAGTATGCATTAAGAGCACCTTGATAGTATTTTTAGAAAAAAGTATTTTTTACTGCCACATAATAAAGTTATGTACTGAAATTACTCCAAAAAATCTGGTAAAGTTTTTAACGCCAATTGTGCCACTTCTTCTGCATGTTGTGACGTGACTTTTTGATACCGTAATGTTGTCTGAATGCTTTCATGTCCCATGAGTGCCCTGAGTTCTTCAATCCCCATTAGTCCCACTCGCTCTGTAGCAAAAGTATGCCGTAGGTCGTGAATACGAATTTCTTGGAGTTCGGGACTGTCTCCAATCAGGTTAGTCCAAGATTTGCAGCTAACCTCAATCCCTGGATCAAGATTTCCTTCGGTCAGCTGTTCAGTTCTGCTGGTTCTGAGAAAACTGTAGCAGGTATTGCAGGTACTGCCAGTCTAATGTTCACCCGGTTTATGAAGAAGAACACCTTAGGGTGCTTTGTGGGCAAGACCACTCTGCCCTTGGAAATCAAGGGTAAACAGATGATTATCTTTGGTTTGGACAGGGAACGCAGAAATGCTGTTGATCCACTATTGTGTAGCATCCTTCATATGACTGTCGCTAGGGCGATCGCCAAAAAACGTTTTGACCCCCTCATCGTCGTGCTGGACGAAGTGCCTTCCCTATACCTGCCCCAATACGGTTCAGTTAAGCCTCAAAGTCATGTAAAGTAGGCATTATTACCATGAATGAAAACTGAGTGTAGTGCATCTTAAGGATTTCTCGTTGGTGTCTCCTGAGATACAAAGTGGTGATGTGCTGAAAGCAATTGAGATGGCAATCCCAGCTTTTGTCATCGAGCAGGCGAGCCTCCCAAAGGGAGGAGCTTCGCTAACGCTAATACCCAAAGCGAACAGGAACGCAAGCGCTCGCTACCAGCACAATTAGTAGTAAGTCTGGTAATAGCAATGAGTTTTTGGTCTAGAGACTCAATGCGAGATGTACTTAAAAACCTCATAGATGGGATGAGTGATGCATGGGTGAAAGTTGGTAAATACTGGCGGGTGCCCTGTAAATCAGCTCAGGACTTACGCAAGTGGCACAGTGTTGATGCTCTCACATGCATACAGATGAGTACTCTGAAAGCTCTTGGCTTAGGCTTTTTCGCCTCGCCTGAAGAAGAAAGTGGAAGAGCGATTGCATGCGTAGCGCACTGCCCTTACGGGCAATCGCACTCAAGTGGCAGGAAACTTTGAAAGCACCCTAGTGTGAGAAAATGAAAAAGTGGCTGCTAGCAATAATAAATAATCGTATTTCTGAATAAGCAACTAGCATCAAGGAGCGAGTAATTAGGGCTATGAAATTTACGAAACTTGACTATTGTCAATACTTACTTAGTAGTCAAGTTAATTATACTCTGACTAATTTAGCAGAGCATCTGGAATCGATTAGCCACGATAGGATTAATCGTTATTTGAAAAGAGAAAAATTAACACCACGCATGTTGTGGGAAAATGTTCAACCTCTCATAGTAGTAAATGAAAAGGCTTTTAACCACAGTTGTTACCCCGTCAGGGTTTCAAGTGGGAAGCATTGAGTGCTGGGGCTAATTGCGTAGTTGTCAACAACTGCACTAAACTGAGGTTCAAAGGTGCTTGAGTGATCGCTTTAGCATAGGATGCACTTAGATAGGACTGGTACTCTGGTTGATTAGCAACATATGTTTTTGCAAAAACCACACTAAGTACCTTTAGGTAACGTTTGGCTAAGGCTGGTTCTAGACCGTTCAACTCTGGTGGAAGAACGGGCAACCCACTGTTAGTAACTGACTGGCTCAACATGGAGAAGTGGGTGCCCTTTTCGACCAAGACCAGATACTTATGCAGGTTTGTCAGCTGAGTGAAGGGAAGAATCTGTTCTGGTACTGCTGGCGCAAAAATATCTCCTTGACTTGCAACTAGCATCACAGGGACTTGAATTTCGCTCAAGCCTCTTGAGCCGAAGATACTGCTTACTGGATTAATAGCAATGACTGCTTTAACCCGTTTGTCCTGCAATTTGTAGGTCAACGACGGTAGCTCAGTAGCTCGACACTGAACCAGTAGTGACAAATTCAAGAATATGTCGTTAGGTTTAAGTTGACCACAATCTGCACGCAACTGTTCAAAGTTGAGTTCCGCACCAGCTACAGCTAGAGCGGTGTAGCCACCCATAGACTGACCAATCACCCCCACATGGGTTAGATTTAGCCGACCTTGCCAAGCTGGTTCGGACTGAGACCGACGCTGAAGTTCATCCAGCAAATACGTTACATCCAAAGGGCGGTTAATGAATTCGGTTGGTTGCGGTAGCTTATCAAAGCCAGCAAAGAATTGCTGAAATCGTTGGGCATTATCAGCGTGTTCAAGCACAGCTACCGCAAAACCATGAGATGCAAGATGTTGAGCTAAATACGCAAAGGTATTGCGGTCTGAAGCCAGACCATGAGAAATTACAATCACCGGAGCTGATTGCTTAGTTCTTCCTTTGCTTTGAGTTTGAGGAAGGTATATATCAGCAGGAAAAACACGATTCCGGTTGCGGTCATTGAGGGTCAGTGTTTCTTTCTGCCAGGTAAACGCTCCTAAAAGCGACAAATCAGGTTTTGAAGAAAAATCTATTTGGCTTGCAAAGGTCGCCTCGGCATTTGTCTGTTGCAAAATTTTCCCGATGATAGCTTCTCTTTGCTTTAAGAGTTGTGCCATCTCTGTGGTCATTCGGAAACTACGGTTTACGTCAATCCGGATACTGTCATTCGGGAACTTACGTAACATATTCAGTATTGTCAAGCCTTGTGCATCACCAGCAGCTAAAATGCAAGCAGCTCTAAGTGCGTAAAAGCCATTTTGACCAGATTGTGTTTGCAAAACCTGTCCTAGAAGTTCTAGGAACTTTACTCCAATCGGCGAGTAAGTAAATTGAGCAACATTGGTAGAATTTACCTCTAAACGTTTAAGTAAAATATCCCGCAGTAGAGCCCGTTGTTGCGGATTGATACGCTTAGCATAAAAGGCAAATTTATCCGTTATTTTGCCTTGCTTAGCGTATAACTCCAAATCTTCAATTGGAAGGGAAAACTCTAAGGCACCATTTACGAAAGAAATCTGCTCCGCGCCAAAGGCTGGAACCTCTACCACTGCTGTAGCAAGCAGGCAAGGCCCCAAGCAGCCAAGTACTATGTTCATCCTAACTGACTGTCTACTCATTAAGTAGATTCTCTGATGCAGCCAAGCACTGTGAGCAAAAAAAGACAGGACTAGAAAAAGGCGGTTTTTAGGTTTACAGTTCCCGATTTTTTTCTTTAGGAGTTGTGTATTGGACATAGTTCTAGCAACTTGGGTTTTATAGTCTTGCCTTACCCTGGAATAATTTTTTATTTGGAAGTCCCTAATGCTGTTCGGTACTCAGATTTAACCTGTTGCTGATGACCAAGCATAAGAGAAGTGATGTTCTCCTTCAGTTGATTGATTGCGCCAATATTTGTAATCAGTTCTGCTACCGTTGAACCCCGCTGACCCGCTATGGTCATTTGACCGTCGTAAACAAAGGTGTAAGCTGTTCTTTCTGGAAATGTGTTGATTTGTTTGATGTACTTCGGCTGTGAATTGACCGTTGAGGCGTACTCAGGGGACGTAAAGAAGTTAGCCATATCCAGGGGATTAGAGAAGGCAATTTCAAAAGCAGCCTGATATTGCTTCTCTAAAGGTTCAACATGAATGACCCCTGGTGCATCTGGTCTGGAATTGTCTACTTCTTCAAACAGATGCAGTCGGAACTTGAGAACTGAATCACTCTTGACAATAGCGGGGGCAAAGTTGTCTGTCATGTATTTGCGAAAGGCTTCCACACTCACGGCATCTGTTTTTTTGACCATGACGTGAAACTTCAGAATCCCTAACTCTCCGTTGGGGTCGCCTGTGGGAATACCATCGACATAAGTTTGAGAATTGCCAGGACTGGTATTGTATCCAATTGCTTTGCTGAAGATGTTGTATTCGTCATCCATCAGAATAGCAGCGGCATTGAACCAAGTCTGACGGTCGGCAACTGTTGCAAAGGTTAATTCGGCAATGCCATCGAACTGGTCTGATTCTGAGCAGCTATAATCTATGCCATCCAGAGTGGGCCACATACCGCCTTCATTGTGAGCTACGTGAAATTGCCAGTATTGGTATTGACCTGGTAATCTAGCGCAGACTGGGCCATGTACATTGCGCCAGTAGTCATCAAACATCTTTAAGGTGATGCCTTTTCTTTTCCACAGGAGAACGTAGAATACTGCTTTTCCATTGCGATCGCGGGATGCATAGTTGACTTTTGTTGTTTTCTGATTGATGGTTTTCATGGCTGATAACTACAATATTTCGATTCCGTACTTGGGAGCAACTTCGAGCATTTTTTTGATTTGGTCTGCAGGCATTTAGGGACGCGGGCGTATCCTTCTACTGCCTTGGTGGCAGTAGCTAAAAATACCGCTATAACTTTAATCGAGTTTCATCAAGCGACTGAGGGACGGCTTTGATACAAATCTTGAATGACTTGGACAGCACAGACTAAAGCTACAAGTCCGATTACCACAACGGGCAACAAGCCTTTGCCAACTATAGCAAGTACAAGAAGGACAACCGCAGAGCGAAGGCGGAACCTGGAACGGACTTTGCAGTAGCGTATAACTCCAGTACGATGCAGAAGAGCTAGAGCCAGCAAGCACAGGGCTACTGCGCCACAGAGAAGCACACGCTCTGGAGCGGGGAGTGCTACACTAGGCTGACTGGATACAATGTGTTCCACGCCAACTCCGGTAGCAGTAAGTCCAATAACCAGCGGTAAATGCCCGTAAAGCCAGATTTGATAAACCCCGATTCGACCAGTTGCACCAACAGACCTCAGAGCTGAGCTACCGATGTTCTCGAAGTAGATCCACCACAAGCTAAAAGCGATGCTAAAGCCGAATACTGCGGCGATTGCCCAAGGGGCCGTGCCGAAGGCAATCGCGCTCTTACCATCCCATTTCTGATTGGAAAGACCATTGACGACCGCTATAATTGCTTCGCCTAGGACAATTATGGTAAACAGCCCGAAACGCTCCGGTAAGTGTTCGACGTGGTGGGTTAGCCCTAGCTGCAAGCGTTTTGCGCTGAGCGGCGTGGCGAAATCCACGATTAATCCTAACGCCCAAAAGCCGAAACGCAATGGAATGGGTACAAATGCTGATATCAGCCAGAGGGCGGCAGCGATCGCAAAACCCTGTGCGTAACGAGTTGCCAGTGGACGCGCTAGGGGAATGTGCCTTGCAGCACGCAGATATTCGATGACAAGCACGACCCTTCCAGCACCATAGGAAAGGGCGAAGCCAGCTGAACTTTGGCCCAAGCCATGGTGTATGTTCACTGCTAAAGCGGTGATCGCGATCATTTGCACACCAATCAGCAAGCGATGACCTATGTCATCGATATCAAATCGGTTGGCATAGAATGTAGTGCCAATCCATGCCCACCAAATCGGCATAAACAGAAACACAAAGCCGAAAAATCCTGATAGAGAAATATTTTCGCTAAGGTTATGGGCGACTTGTGAGACCGCTACCACAAACACCAAGTCATAGAACAGTTCCAGCCAAGTAGCGCGGCCGTTTTCTTCTTCGCTTTCTGCATTAATGCGTAGGCGAGGAGGTTGCAACCAGGTTTTCACTTGTAAAGCCTCAGATTTTTTAGTTAATGACCTATGATAAATACACGTAGGTTTTATCGGCATAACACCAGCCCCAGTTCTCACCGGGCTCCAAAGACTTTACGAGGGGATGACCGGTGCTGTGGAAGTGCTTGGTGGCGTGCTTGTTCTTGGAAGAGTCGCAGCAACCAACGTGCCCGCAAATTAAGCAGATCCGCAGATGTACCCAGGTGTCTCTACTTGCCAAGCATTCCTCACAGCCATCAGCACTGGGTGTGACTGGTTGTAGCTGACTCAGATGTGTACACTCGATAGTCATTCATTCTCCTTTATGCACTCTAGTCAAGTAAGCGCTGCTTCACTTTTACCTTTGTTCATTTCTTGAAACGGGCGAATGGGTATAGTAACCTGAAAGCGTGTGTCGCCTGGCTTTGAAAAGCAGCGAATCTCTCCGCTATGCTGACCTACTACAATCCGATAGGCAATTTCTAGACCTAGCCCTGTCCCTACACCAATACCCTTAGTTGTGAAGAACGGATCGAAGATCCGGGACTGAATTTCAGGGGGAATACCTGGTCCATTATCCGCAATTTCCACCGTAATGCAATCTTGGGCACTGGATGTACGCACCCAAATCGTACCCCCCTCGCCCAAAGCGTCAATGGCGTTGTCAATCAAATTCGTCCACACTTGATTCAGTGCACTTCCGTAGGCCTCAATAGTTGGCAGCTTCTGCTCGTATTCACGCATCACTTGGATACGGTGTTTTCTAAGTTTATAGCTTAAAATAGTGAGCGTGTTCTCGATACCTTCATGAACAGTTATCTCCTTTAGTGGAGACTGATCCATATACGAGTAGGCCTTGACAGCATTGACAAGCTCAGAAATGCGAGTAACGCCCTGATCAAGGACATTTAACACACTTGCTATAGCCAACGTTGCCTCTAGCCAAGTCAGTGCACCGCTAAGTGCATTGGCGCTCACCTGCTCGCCAATCACTTCTAACTGCTGAACGTTAACTCCGGCTGCAACCAGGGTTGGAACAAATTTCCACCCATCAGCAACACCATGTGATTCCAGCCAGTCCGTTAGTTCATCTTCCAAATCAATTTGAACCAAAGGATCGAAATTGCAGGGTTGAGCGGTTTGCTCAATGGCCTTACGCTTGATCTCCAAAAGGTACTCTAGTTGAGATGAGGTGAAGTGTTGTTCAATAGATTCAAGCGAGAGGTTGTGCAAGACATTTACCGTATCGTGCAATTGTCCCGTAGCCCGACGTGCCGCTGCTGTTGGATTACCCAGTTCATGGGCAAGACCGGCTGCTAGCGTACCCAGGGAAATGAGCTTATCGTGTTGCTGAGACAACATCTGTAACTCTTGCATTCGGCTTGCCATAAAACCGAGAACAGCTTGTCTCACCGATGGGCAGAACATGAGCATTTGCCAAAACTCTTCCTCGTGTAAACAATACACGTGACATTCGCCTACTGCTTGCCCGCTTGCAAGATGAAGTGTGCCCGCAAGAAGAGGGACTTCACCAAAAAATGTACCAGCGTCGTATGTAGCTAAAACAACTTCTTGGTTACCAATCTCTCGTGTCAGCCGGATTGCTCCTTCAAATACCACGTAAAAGCATTTTGCGGGCTCTCCTTGCTTGAAGAGCAAATCTCCTGGATTCAGCCGGATGTGCGTGCCGTTCATCAAACACATCAGCTGATTCTCAGTCAAGTTTTGAAACAGGGGTATTTTATGCAACAACTCAAGCATGGCTAAAACCTAAATGTTTCTACAAGGATGAGAGATATTGATGTATAAATTGAATGGCGATCGAACCCTCACCTACCGCTGAGGCAACTCGTTTCACTGACTGATAGCGTACGTCACCTACCGCGAAAATTCCCGGTACGTTAGTTTCGAGAAGATAGGGAGACCGAGGTAGTGTCCATCCTCGCGGGTACATCTCACCATGCAAAACGTCAGGCCCGGTCAGGATGTATCCCTTTGAATCTCTCTCTACAATATCTTGCAACCAGTTGGTACGTGGCATTGCACCGATAAAGGTGAAAAGGGCGCAGGCGGGGACAGTTTCGACTTCACCAGTTGCTGAGTTAGCAATGGTTATTGCCTCAAGCTTGTCTTTGCCGAACACTTCAGTAACTTCGGTTAACACCTTTACTACGATATTGTTCATCTCTTCGATCTGATCGATCAGATACTTAGACATGCTTTTCTTGAGTGAATCCCCGCGTACGAGAAGAGTCACTGAGCGAGCGTACTTAGAAAGATGCATCGCAGCTTGTCCAGCTGAATTGCCTGCCCCAATAATAAATACGTCTTCGCCTTTGTAGCCCATTGCTTCGGTCATTGCTGCTCCGTAGTACACGCCAGCACCTGTTAGTTTGTCACTGCCAGGCACGTTAAGCTTGCGATACGATACGCCAGTTGCGATGATTAGGGTGTGGCAGCTTAACTCTGAGCCATCTGCTAGGGTCACATATCGATATTGACCGTCTACACGAAGGCTAGTTACTTCTTGCGGCGCGAGAATTTCGGCTCCGAACTTCTGAGCTTGTGCGACAGCACGTCTGGCTAAATCTCCCCCAGTTAGTCCCGACGGGAAACCGAGATAATTCTCAATCCGGGAACTGGTTCCCGCCTGTCCGCCTGGAGCTTCTCTTTCAACCATGACGGTGTGCAACCCTTCGGAAGCAGCATACACCGCTGCGGCTAGGCCAGCCGGACCAGCACCCACAATGAGCACATCGTAAAACGGCATTTCGGCACGAGTTTTCAGCCCGATTCTCTCAGCAATTTGGATGTTCGTCGGCTGTAAAAGATGTGAGCCGTCAGGGAAGAGCAGTAGTGGTAGTTTGAGTTCATCAAGGTAAACGTCCGCAGTCAACTTGCGTCCCTCCTCTGACTCAATGTCCAGCCATAGATAGGGAATATGATGGCGAGCCAAGAAATCTTTGGCTTGATGTGTTTTGGGTGACCATCGATCGCCAATTACGCGAACACCTTCAAACGATGGGAGGAACGTTTTTTTCCAAACCTCAAGCAAATCGTTAAGCACTGGAAACAAACCCTGTTCCGGGGGAGTCCACGGCTTCATCAAATAATAATCAATCTTAGCCTTATTGATAGCACGGATAGCCTCATCAGTGTCGGCATAGGCCGTAAGTAAGGCGCGTTTGGCGTCTGGGACGATTTCCATCGCCTGTTCAAGGAACTCTACACCGGTCATGTTCGGCATCCGCTGGTCTACTAGCAACAAAGCTACTGGTTGGTTACGCAGTTTCAGTCTTTTCAGCGCCTCTAGGGCTGCTTGACCGGAGTCTGCGCGTAGTACCCGGAAGTTTTCGCCGTATTCACGGCGTAAATCGCGCTCGATCGCCCGTAGAACTTCTGGATCGTCATCTACTGTGATTAGAACAGGCTTAGCCATAATATTTCCTCATTCGTTAACGTGGCGATCAAATCGATACTCTTTCCGTGCCAGAAGGTGCAGCTTGTTGCTAGCAGACGGAAATCATGATCTTTTGGTGTAGACTGTTGACCTTACAAGAATTTTCGGGTAAATGAACCATACCCTTTGTAAGGGCGATCGCGCAGCATGCCGACCAAGGAGGCATACGGCCGTTCACCCCTACGGCTGTAGTCTACTGATTTAAAAACTGCTGTAACTACACGCTAGCCAGCTCAGCAGTTTCATACTTATCTGCCATTATGATGCCTTCGCAGAATGCACTCACCCTCAAGAATTGCTCCACTTGTACTTGTGCGCCAATGACATACAACTCCACGTCAGCGCCCAGCTTTTGCTTGATGAAAATGAGGGCCCGCATACCAGCAGTGGTTATACATTCTAGGTCTTGTAGCAGTAAAACGAGGCGTTTGACTGGCTTTTGTGTTGCTTTGGCCAACTCTTCCTGAAAACGTGGCACAGCATCTGCATCCAATAATCCAGTTAAGGATATCTTGGCAGTACCATCAGTTACTTCCAACACAGTTGCGTCAAAAAATACTTGAGCCGGTAGAAGTCTCACTCGAACTTTCAATTCGTCTTGAGAGGATGGTAGTTTAACTGTCAGGCTTTCAGCATCAAAATCGGAATGCTTTTGCCCGTTGATCCATACTTCGCCAATACGCACGCTGCCAGGTGGCAGGATATCTGGTGCAACCCGCAGGATGTTGTCCTTAAAGCCAGCCGGTTTTGGCTTGAAGTACAAATCCATTGGCTGCTTAGTAATCAGCAAGTTCGTATAAACTGTAGCCAAGTAAGCCAACTCGAACGAGTGGTAACCGCTCATGGAGTGGCTACCCTTAGCTCGCTCCGTTCCTAGCAGGTAGGGAACCCCATTTGCCAAAACATTAAAGTAGACACCTCCAGCTTCATTATCGAGAAACCAAGCGTTATAGAAAGCTGCTGATTCACGTGCCAACCGTTGATGCTCAGGTTTATCCAATGAGCCAGTCAGGATGAGGTAGGCTAAGATAGCCTGTTCCTGCTGCCACCAAGCCTTGCGGTCATGCCAGACAAAGCGGTTTACCTCTTGTCCTGGTTCTAGTATGCGCTCTACGACGTCGTACCACCCTCCACGCTGTCGATCGCTGCCAACTGCAGGCATGATTTCTGCAATCTTTTCGGCTAGGGCGACATACTTTTCTTTTGGTTTCAGGTGATTCATGCGCATTAAGTTCCAGGCAATTTTAAGGTTGTGACCTACGACTGCTCGATTTTGCTGCCATCCCCAAGTTGTGTCATGACTCCAATCCTCATGAAAACGTTCTTGAACGAATGGGCTATGGTCGTAATCCGGGAACCGCTTTTCAATGGTGTCAAACGTGTACTCAAGGAAATCAGCGTATTTTTCCTCGCCAGTCGCTAACCAGAGATTGATCAAATAGGCTGGAGCATGGTCACCTACCGAGTTCCAGTTCTTCTTTGCGCGGTTATGGCCTAAAGTCTCAGAGTAAGGGCTGAGAGTAATTGGGTCAATGTGGGAGAAAAATCCTCCAGATTCCTTTTTGTCCAGGTAATACTTGTTAAACAAATTGACGGTCAACTCAATATCGTTCATAATACGGGGATCGCCCGTCACCCGATAGGTTTGAGTAGGACCAGCCAGCGCGTAAATCTGCTCGTAAGCTGGAACAGCATTATAATCATCCCCAAATTCTGAGGAAAATATTTTCTGCTCGCTGCCATCTGGCTTCACGTCAACAGCGTGGTACCAATAGCAAATCCCTTCGCCCTCATCCAGAAAACGCATATGTTGGCGCAGGTATTCGGTGCCTTTTTCTGCAGCTTCTAGGTAGCGGTCATCCCCAGTCATCATGTAGGCTGTAGCAAAACCGTAAACTAGGCGCGAAATGGTGTCAGTCTCCTGACGATTACTATCTTCCTTAGAGCCAACTAAGCCGATACCAGTGCGATATTTTCGATAATCAATTTCGCCATCTTCAAACTGAGCTTTCAGATAAAAATTGGCAAGGCTTTGTATCTGCTTGACCCACCAATCTTGCTTCTCAAATATATACTCCTTTTCTGTCCTGCCTAGAAAAACTATGTGTTTGCCTTCAAACTTGTGTTCACCCGCTTCAGCATAGAAAATGCCATACACAAAAAGATAGCGATTTGGAACAAGCATTGCTCCCATCTGGCTAGTGCAATCGTAATAAGGTTCTTCTAGATTGCGTACCAGTTCAGCATAAGTGGTTGAGGTTAATGCTATCTTAAAGTTCCTTCCGTCTGATGTCTTGAGACCGAAAGTGCCATTCGCTCCCTGATGCGGGTCAAAATCAGTGACATACCCAGCGAGCATATCTGAAAACGAAAAATCTATGTTATTCATTAAATCTCTTCCTAGAAGTGAAGTTGATGAGTTGAAATTATTGGGAAATTAGAACGACAATACTGCGATTTTTGACGATATATACATCATCTGAAACCATAATTTCTTTCCCTCTTTCCACAATATCCATAGGAGAAGCAAGAGCTGTGTCTATGACTTTATACCACCTCCTGTCTTGAACAGAGGGAATTTCAAACTCTATATCCTCCCAGTACATATTAAACATGACGTGAATATCTGCGTTTCCGTCGAAGCCCCCCAAAGTATATGCGAGAACTCTGGCATGAGGGTCGTGCCAACCCGGGCTATATAACTTACAACCATGCCAAGAGATATCCGCTAGACCGCGTTCATTAACTTCGCCGTTGAAGAAATAACTGCGCCGTAAGCCAGGATGACAATAGCAACTACGGAAGTCAATCATCAGCTTAAAGAACCTGAATATATCTGCGTTCTTCTCGACAAGATCCCAGTCAAACCAACTTATCTCGTTATCTTGGCAGTAGGCGTTGTTATTGCCCTTTTGAGTGCGTCTGACTTCATCACCAGCCACTATCATTGGAACGCCCTGAGAGAGCAAAAGAATGGCTGCAAAGTTTTTAATTTGTCGTCGCCGCAATGCATCAATTGTTGGGTCGTCAGTCTCTCCTTCAGTGCCACAATTCCAGCTCAAATTTTCATTGATACCATCTTGGTTGTTCTCACCATTCGCTTCATTGTGCTTGTCGTTGTACGAGACCAAATCATTGAGGGTGAACCCATCATGGCAAGTAATGAAATTAACGCTATTAATCGGTAGATGTCCGGTTTCTTGATAGAGATCGGCACTTCCGGCAATGCGTACAGCGACTGCCCCAACCAGTCCTGGCTCCCCTTTGACAAAGCGCCGAATGTCGTCTCGGAAGCGCCCGTTCCATTCTGCCCAACGATATCCAGGAAAGTCGCCAATCATGTAGAGCCCAGCAGCATCCCAAGCCTCAGTAATGATTTTGGTTTCAGCCAAGGCTGCGGATGTTTCAATGTGCCAGACTACCGGCGGATGGGCCATGGGTACTCCGTCCTGCCCACGGGATAAAATAGACCCTTCATCAAACCGGAAGCCATCAACGTGCATTTCTTTCACCCAAAATTCCAGGCACTCCACAATTAACTTTTCCGCAATTGGGTGATTGCAGTTGAATGTATTTCCACAGCCGGAGTAGTCCATGTAGTACTGTCTATCCCAAGATACAAGGTGATAGTAAGTACTATTCCCAAGACCTTTGAAGTTGATGGTTGGACCCTGATGGTTGCCTTCACTGGTGTGGTTAAAGACGACATCCAGGATGACCTCAATCCCTTCCTTGTGCAACGCCTTAACCATATCCCGAAACTCGTTAATCGGGCTTTTCTCCTGAGGAGCATAACAATAAGAGGTTTCAGGCGCGAAGAAGCTGTGGGGGTTGTATCCCCAGTAGTCTTTCAGTGGTGTTCCGTTAACTTCTCGGACAATTTCCGTTTCGTCAAAGTCAAATATTGGCAGCAATTCAACAGCGGTTATGCCTAGTTTTTTTAAGTAAGGAATTTTCTCGATGACTCCAGAAAATGTACCGCTATGTTTGCAGTCAGAGGAAGGTGACTTAGTAAATCCACCAACATGTAACTCATAAATGATAGTGTCACTCATTGGCCGATTGAGACAACGGTCGCCTTCCCAATCATAATCAGATATATCAATGACTACACTACGCATTGAGGTAGCCAGATTATCTTTTGAGCCTAAAGCATCAATACGGTTCCAAAGGACATTGGCGTTTCCCTTAGAGTAGGGATCGAGGAGTACCTTATTTTTGTTGAAACGGTTTCCTGTTTGGTGTAAATCCTGAGGACCGTCAACTCGATAGGCGTAGCCAGTTCCGGGTTTCAACCCCTTGACATAGATATGCCAAAAGTGGAAGGTTTTATTGTTCTTTGGGTCTAGTTTAATAATCTGGATAGGTTCCAGGTCATTAGGGTCTTCAAATAATAAGAGTTCGACAGATGTCGCATGTTCTGCAAAGACTGAGAAGTTTACTCCATCTTTGCATAGTGTTGCACCCAAGGGATGTGTCCGTCCCACTTCTACTTGGTACTTTTGTCCAGCCAGTTCTGTCTGGAATTTAGGTGTTGTTGCAGTCATTTTGCTCTTTTTCTTACTTAAGAGTGTTAATTAATCATCTACCCCAATTCGGTGCGATGTTTTAAGCCTCGCAAAGATATTGCCGTCTGGTTAACTGCTTCCTTATTTGATGCGTAGGCGGTTGCACAAAATCTTATCTGATAGAATTGCACAAACCTTCGTGCTCGTATGAATTTCCAGCTGAGCATCCGGCGGTGCTTCAAATAAAAGACGTTGTCCTGGGAAAATAACTCGCTCAAAGTACCAATTGGAAACATTCACGATCCGAGCAATCTGAATCTGGCTAGTGGCATTAACGTAGGCGCAGAGAATCTTACCGGGCTGCTCTGAAGGTAGAAAATCAAGTATTTGAGTCATAATTGCAGGTTTGATGCTGAATCTTCTGCTAATTAGCCACTCCAGAGTTCGACCGTTAACCCAAATTTTAACGTGAAACCGAGGGAGCGGCCTTTTTCCCACCTAAAAAGCTCGGTTCTTTAGTTCTAGTTTAGTTTTACTTTCCTACTTGGTCAGTACCTGCAATTGCTGCTCCTTAATTGCCTTTAAGAAGATGTCCATAAACTCGGCGACTACATTAGGGTGTTTGGCTGTGATCAGATTGCCATAGATATGTAAGTCCTTGGTACCATCACCATCGAAGATAATGATGCCTCCAGCGTTTTCGACATCACACAAGATGTTATGGGCACAAGTAACCTCACGGTTTTTCAGCAGTTCTGGATCGGCAGTAAATAGCCATAGGCTATGGCAGATAGTTCCAATCTTTAATCTGCCAGCATCCATAGCCTTGACAGCTTTTCGGAGAAATTTAATGGCAGGAGCTTGGTTGGGTTGACCCTTTTTATGACGCTCTTCATAACGAAGACGATCCATAGCATATGCACCAATTAGAAGAATGCCTTCATAATCGGTAGGCTCAATATCGTTCACTTCTACCGTAACTGTGACTTCTTCTGTTAAGTCAATACCCTTAAAGGTCAATTGCTCTTGGTTCCATAGATGGGATATGTACTCTACCTCGTATCCATTCGCAGGGAAGAACTCGTTGAATGCTCGAAATTCAATTTCGTCAAAGTGCTCCTCAATGAGTATACCTATTTTTCCCTTAGTCTTAGAAGCTGTAGTTGCCATGTTGTCTTTTGTCCCTTATCATCTGGGCTGATAAATTTTCAGTGTGCCGCCTGGTAACTTGCTACATTTCCTATTAGCGCTTGATCAACTGCAGCAATTCAGTTGGTGCAAAAACATCGCGATAAAAGGTAAGTTGCTCGCATTTTAAGTGGCATGCGCCTCTGTGCCCGCGTCGGAGCCAGGTTACGTTTCCCTTAGCGATGACTTCATTCGTCTCGTCATCCATACAGTACCATTCAAAGTAAACGACTTCACCATGAAACATAACGATGGGCCAAGTCATCGTTACATCTGGTTGGGCAATAACTGCCCACCAATTTACCTCTCTCTGTGTCCCAGCTGTTCTACCAAGAAAAGGTCCATCAGCGCACAGGTAGACAAGATTATTGGCGTATTCACCTGCTAAAATGTCTCCCCTGCCTTGTCGCAGGGCTTCACAGTGGGTTGGCCACCAATCTCTGTTTTCCTTTTCTATTTGCGTTAAGTTGTATTGCGGAGTTATTTCAGGTAAGGTTTCTTCACGAAGAGAAATGTATTCCTCAGCGTCCTTGATCAGTTTGCCTGCTAACACACTGTCAACTAGACCTGGCTTTGAATAATCTGCAGACAGTTCTTGGTAGTAGTTAGTTCGTTTTTTCATCTGAAACCTCTGTGATAGTAGTAAAAATTGCAGTGCTCGGTTGTACACTTTACTAATCGGCTGTAGTCAGATAGTGCAGAGTTGCAATAAATGACTGAAATAGAGGATGATTTGGTGTTTAAGCACGTGATCACGCACTGAATTATTCTGCAATTTATCAACTCTATGAGCCTTTTAGAAGATCATGCTGAAGAGCCGAGAATATCATTCAGGGTACCAAAGCACCCTGCAGCCTTATTGAATCCTGCGTAAACGCACATGAACAAAAGAAGTTCTTCGATTTCTGCACGTGTGGCTCCTTGTTGGATAGCCATATTCACGTGGGCTGCAAAAGGGCTACCAGCTCCTACTTGATCTTGATTCACAACATCAACAGCGACTGTTATTAGAGCCTTGGTTTTTTGGTCAATTAATGGAAGACCCCATGCTTCGCCTGCTACGCGGGTACAAAAATCTCCAAATTTCGGATTGATGCTTTTTAAACCATCTTGAAGTTTTTTATCATCTAAAACCGCATTTTTGTATGCAGTTGCCTTTCCATCTTGAACGAGTGTCCCAGAATCAGCCTGTTTCATAGTTTCTCTCCACCTCTTAGATGAGTTTTGCTATTCTATTGCAAAGATTGTTTTGAAACACACAAAGCCGCTAAGTGAGCTCTGCTTGTGTGGTAAGGCTAAAAACTTTAATGACAAACTTGACACCTAGATTTCCATCATACGTAAAGGTGCAGTTATCCTTATCATTACTCTTTTTACTGCACTCTTATCAAGGATGGAACGCTTTTCGTCTTTTAGTTTTTCAAGTCTGGAAAGTTTTAGCCAGAGAAAATCGTTAGGTTAAGGATCAACTTAAGCGGTTTCACTATAACTTAAGTATTTTTGGGTTACTCACATCTTGCACCTAACCGTATAAGGCCGTACAAACCAAAAATATGCGCTTATAAGCTACATTATTTTTCTTGGCTTTTCTCCCTAAATAAAGGGCTTTTGGTTTCATACTGAGTGACAAAATCCCATCAATTTTTCTTGAACAAAAATGTGAGGTAACTTATTTCCATTTTATGATTCTACTTAGTTATTCATTGGCGATTAGAAGGTATCTATAAAAACAATATTAAGGAATTGGATACAGAGTTCTAAAGGTGAGATGTTTAATGTAAAGCCAGCGATGGAGCGAAAAGCATATCTTATAGATCTGATACCAATTCTATGTGAGCTTGCGCTTTATTCACCCACAGCCCTTAGCGTACGAGCAACGCGGGCAGACAAACAAAGCCTGCGGCTGAGCCAGGTTGATTAAGTGCATCTTTATAAAGAAACGGTATGAATGATAAACAGTGGCTAATCATCGAACCATTACTACCAGTAGCGAAGTCGGCAACTTGACATTTTGCACCAAGTCCTAACGAATGAAATTTGTATGGTAGTTGTGGGACTGTCGGTGGACGATTGAAGCTACTGTTATGCAATTAAAATTGCGCTTGTACAAAATTTGAGCAACCTCGTTGTTGTCAAAAACGCACTGTCAACTTACAAGAAATAGTGAACGCAATCTTGTATTGGAGTCGTGGTGATTGCCCGTGGGAGGTTACAGCGCTTTTCATATGCATAGACTACAAACCACATAGTAAGGGCACAGCAATGCTGTGCCCCTACAGCCAACCTGTATTCTACCGAATTGAAAACTGCTGTAAGCTGTGAGACGTTTAATTTTCCCATGTTGGCGAGGGGGGAGTGGGAGAGTGTGGAGATTATAGGGGTAAACCAAGTGCTTGCTGCATGTTCCTATTGCAGTTAAGTTTGTCCTTAACTTATCAATCTTTAATAGACAAAACTCTACCTAGGTGAAAAACTCAGTAAGAACTCTCTCAAGAAACACATTTTGTAAGCCTGATACAGCAAAGCTTTTAAGGATTTAGATAAATGTGTTTCTTTCATCTGTTATTAGCAGCTTTGGGCAGCTAGTAAGAGACTTATATTTTGCACCACGTCACCCTCCCTTTAGAAAGGTGGATCACGACGAATAAAGCCTGCAGAGGCAGGCCTTGAAAACCATGACTTTTCGCTCGTCTTGGCAGGGGGACTTAGTACAACTCGTCATTAATCGGGGTCGGAAATCAAAATGTTGACAACTCTGGACAATAATTTATTCCTCAGGCGAATTCCGAACCCTCTTGTATGGTGACCTCTACTTAGTACGTGTAGTCCTAGATTTCTAGCGTGATAGCGTGAGGTGCATTCCGGTGAATTGAAGAAACACAAGACCACACAGACAACACAACTCAACCAAATACATCAAAACTCAATCTCTCAAAAGAAAACACATATGTCTAAGAATATGAATGATTGGCTCAATAAGAATTTAGAGGAAGTAGAATTGCCTTGCAATGAAAAGAAATCACTGATTCAGAGGTATCTACAAAACCCCTTTTCTATAGTATGGTCAAAGTTGACTGCCCTGATTAAAGCTACCCAAGCTCCTAGCCAACCAGAAGCGCTTGAAAACAATCAATTTGAAGAACATGAACTCAAGTCTATCCGAGAGCATTATTTATACACTCATTTCACAGACAGGGTTGAGCCCTCACTCTACTACCAATACCTTCGCCAATTTTGAAGAGGGGTTGTGGTAGTAAGGTGGGTACCAAGGAGTGTAAGAACTGAAGTTGAGACGCTTATTAAGGGGCGATCGCCAGCAATAGTCTCAACTCCAGTTAGCCGTGATGAAAAGGTGTGATCACAGATCAACCGGAAATGATCGGGTTGTCTCAATGTGGCACAAGAGGGGTTCCATTGGTGTCAACTTAAAGGAATTGCGATTGGCAATGCCTGTGCCCCGTTCGGCTGAGCGCTCACGGCAAAGCCTTGGGCAATCACCCCTTGGGGGTGCCTCTGGGAGCATAGTTGAAAGCGGCCACTCGATGCCATCCCCCAGTGGCGGGCGCTCCTTTGTCATTGCTCAAAAAAGATTTTTCGTGTGAGTTCGAGTTGCGTTCAGGGCATATAAGTTAGCACGCCTGTTCTACCGGATATGGACAACTGGTGGACAGTATGTTGACCCTAGCATGGACTACTATGAGCAGAAATACCATGAGCAAGTCCTTAACAATCTCAAAAAAAAGCTCAGTCTTTAGGCTTTGACGTCGTTGCTCAACCTACTGCCACGGAATGTCTTTATTGAGAGTATAATTACATTTTACAGCATGGAAATTGTTAGCACTAAGTTCAGCTTTAACGTACATATCTTAACTGGTGAAAACAGGTTTGAAGATAAATAATATTATTCATAACTTCTTTCTTCTTTAATGCCATTACCACAATAAAGGGCAAAGGTGAAAAGTTAACTTTTCACCTTTTTCTTATTCCTTAATTTCCTCTGCCCTCTTCTTTGCTTTTACAAAGCATACTTTTGCTGAGAACATATAGTCGCTAATTGCTAATTGTTGTATCACCATGAGCTATTAGCAGTCTTCAGAAACTAACGTTTCTTTGTACGACTTACTTATAATTCATGGAACAGGAAGGGTTTGTCAATGCATTGGGTAGGAACCACTTGGAGTGAGTCGTCGATTAAAGTTGGAGGCAGTCAGCAGTCAGCAGCTAGCTTTAAACTAGCTGTTCAGGTGAAAAATTGTCCTTGCTGCTCCCATCGACTGTTGCAACATATTCGTAATAAGCGTGTGTACTGGTTCTGCCGAAGCTGTTGGCAAGAAATGCCGTTGCTGAATTTAGAAAGCCATAACTCATTATCCGCTTCTGTTGCAACTATTAGTTTGGAAAAAAAATTGATTCATTTTGGAGAACAAAGATGAACCAAGGAGTAAAACAAATTCTCAGTAGGTACGGTAGATTGCACTGGCCTGAATATGGTGCAGAATTTCTTGGAACTGCATTTAATCTCTTTGTGGGACTCAATGCAGTTGTCTTCAATTTTGGTAAGGGTTTGCCAATGGAGGCTCTTATACCTGACAAAGGTACTCGTTTGCTGATTACAGGGTTATTGTTTGCTGGCAGTGGGTCACTCTTTGCGATTTCTCCATTGGGGAAATTGAGTGGATCTCACCTCAATCCTTCGGTGTCGCTGGCATTCTGGGCGCAAGGCAAGATGCATCAACATGATGTTATCGGATACATCATTGCACAATTTTTTGGTGCAATTACTGCTGCTGTCTTGGTGGTTTTTATTTGGGGAGATTACGCTGCTAGTGTCAGTAATGGTATGACTGTGCCTGGGCAGAGTTACGCTCTTTGGTATGTATTTCTAGCTGAAGTAACCATAACCTTTTTACTGGTGTTGTCTATTTTTATCTTTTTAAGCAATCATCGGCTTATGCGTTGGACACCACTAATGACATGGCTTTTAGTGGCAACAATAGTCTGGTTAGAAGCTCCTATTTCTGGTACAAGTTTAAGTCCCGCACGCAGCATTGGACCAGCTTTAGTCACATGGTATTGGAAAGACCAGTGGCTTTACTGCATTGCTCCACCAATAGGAGCGATCGCTGCGGTAGTTGTCTTTCGACTCCTCGCTATGGGTAAAGGCGAGATTCTGACAGGCAAGCTTTTTCACGTTCCTAATTATCGTTGTATTTTCAAAAATGTTAAAGTACCACATCGTACTGAGTAGTCTGATTGACCCTGTCCACGTAGGACGGTAAGCGCTTCTTAGCCAGAGCCATAAAAACCGGATTTTAGCCTATGACGTATTGTCACCAGGAAAAGTCGGACTACAAAAAGTGTTTGCTGAACTCCTTATCAAACAGGGAGAGCAAATCAACAATAAGCCTAACGGGATATGTCAGGACTCGAAAGGGAACTTTTACGTCGCTCATTATGGTATGCGTCAAGTGCAAGCCCTCAATCCTAATGGTCACCTGCTTTATCAATATTCAAGTGCTAACCTCATTAAGAGGAACAGTGTTTTTGGCGGTCTGAATCAGGATTATCTCTTCGTGACCAGAAAGAAAAAGGTACAAGCCCCTAAATTTATTTATGGAAAAACAAAAAATGTATTTCATCGAGTAGGCGCAAGAAATACGGGTCCGGTGACTCAAGCCCCCAACTTCAGTTATGGGGTTCTTACTTTTGACTTTTGAATGCGTGACTTTTGACTTCCCCGTAAGCGCAAAGCGCACGCTACGCGAACGCGCAGCGTCTCCGATAGGAGAAGGGGCTGACTGGTGGTATGGGAACGGAAGATGATCCAGGAAAAATCTACCGCCTAGATTTAAGGGTGCGATAGTTGGACATCCGCTTTTAGCGCGATCGCCCGTATAGCCCAATAAGCTTGGTGATAAGAGTTGATCCCCCTAGCCCCCAAGATTCGGGGGGGGAATAAAAACCCCCAATGTATCGGGGGGTTGGGAGGATCTTCGAGGATTGAACATGGTTAATTGAACTGTATTGCCATATAGCTTCGGTAGATTTCTAGAAGAAATCTGCCTCCAATCTTAGAGGGACAGGGCAACAATCGCACAGAGTGCGGTTGAAAGGAAGGGTGCGCTATGCGATCGCCCTTGCCCCTACCTTAAACAAAAATTACCAGCAGACAACAGACCAAACCCAGAGATTAAACTATGACTAAGAAAATTATTAATCTGACACTCTCAGCAGTTGTTGAAGAAATTGAGAATGTTCTAGAAACTTATCCTTATCATCCTTATCGACAGCTTTTCTCAATTCCTGACTTACGTCAAGAACTAATTGCTTATGTTTTAAGTCGAGTTTCCAATCGTTATGTAGCAGTTGATCAAGAACAACAAGCATCTTTTAAGTCCTTACATTTGCTTACAGAAGAAACGTTATGTATCAAAATTTTGATTCATAAAGGTATTGAGAAAATTCTTCATAAAAAGGAAGAACACATGACTCACTTAATTCCAGGAGTTGTTGATCCAGGTTTCGCTCCTTCTAATTGGTTTGGCTGATCTCACAAAAAGGTGACAAGAAGTGCCCATAACTTTCACAGAATGGGAGGAGAAAGGCACCGCCGCCCTTTTTCACACGCTTTCACTGCTCAAAAGTAATACAAAGGACTTTTGACAAATGACTTTTGACAGGAAATCCCCCGGATCTTTATGAAACTAAGCAAGAGCGATATGTTCTTGTCCGGGGTATGAGTTAAAGTCAGCTTTACCGAAAACTTTTCTAAAAGACTTAAGCGGCCTTCATTTGAGCGAGGAAACACAATATACCGAAATCCTTCCATAGTCTGCCTTTTGGGCAACAGGCTCGTGGGTGCCAAGGGTAGCGATCGCTTTTACTCCTAAGATGCACATTTTATAACCTTTATACAGCAAGGCTTTCACCAAAGCTAATAAAAATGTGCTTCTTTCATTTTTTGCGAGGAGGCTTAATACTTTTGAATGCGTGACTTTTGATTTTTGACTTCCCCCTCGTGGGCGCTCACCGGAATGCACCTAACCGTATAAGCCCGTACAAACCAAAAACATGTGCGATAAAGCTACATTATTTTTCTTGGCTTTTCTCGCTAAATAAAGGACTTTTGCTTTCATACTGAGTCACGAAGTACCATCAATTTTTCTTGGTGCAAGATGTGAGTTTACTCGCTGTGATCCATTCCAAAAACGCAGCCTGAAACCCTCATTCTTGCGTTGACTGACAAAACTTTTCGGTAAAGCTGAAAGTAATTCAAGATCCAAACCCACCAGCGCCGAGGGAGAAACTCAAAAAAGTTTCTCCCTCGGCGCGAACTGCAAGTCGGCACGGGCGAACGTTCATACAGTATTTGGGATTGCTCTATCCTACAAGTGCATAAGTTGATTTTACTTACATCTATTACGAAGACAGAAAAAACTTAAAAGGCTTAACTATGGAATTGAGTGAGCGCACCTACAACCAGCATTTACTAGTTATCGATGTATATTGAGGTAATTTTGTCAATGTGTAAGTCCTCGGTCATTAAAACAGTACCAGCCGCAGTACCAGCTGTAAGGCGTATGGTGGGATCACGCTCACACCACTTGCTCTACGCCGTGGTTCCCTAAGTTTCCAGTGGTGAACCACTAACGCTTTGATCCAATCGGTGGACCTTTAAGTTACCCAAATGATGAAACTGATAACTGAAGCGTGCAGATACTTGATAACTGATAACTGTTACAATTTTTATGGAAGTTAGATTTCTTAAAAATTTGTAAAGTTTAAGGGACTTGCGTCTTTAGGCACTTTTTGTGGTACTATTTGATGTATATTTGATACCATTTTTAGGGTGTTTGTCCGCAAGTTTGATAAAAAGCAAGTAGCAAGTTGTAGTTGCAGATCTTAAATAGTCCGCATCATAGCACCTAAGGGATTGTAGCTCCGCTTTGGTTATGTTACTGCTTTCAAGCTGGTGTTTATAATGAAACTCTCAAAGAACAAGCGTAAACGCGGTATTATTCTTACTCCTGAAGGATTGGAAAAACTTCAGTCTGCTAAACTGGCATCTGAATTAAATGAAAATTATGGAAACAGGTACACCCTTGAAGACTTAGGGGAACGTATTGGAATTAATACTGCTACCATTGCTAAGGTATTGTCTCGCGAAGGCGGGGTTGACAAACGAACACTTGAGCTTTTTTTCCAAGCTTTTAATTTAAAACTGGAGAAAGATTACTATACGAACTCAACGCAATCTCAGCGCCTAGATTGGGGAGAAGCGATTTGCGCGTCAGTTTTTTATGGACGCACAGAAGAAATAGCCACCTTAGAGCATGTGCTTGTTGAGGAGCGCTGTAGATTAGTGGCAGTGTTGGGAATGGGGGGATCGGTAAATCTGCTCTATCTGTAAAACTTGCAGAAGAGATTAAGGATAATTTTGAGTATATTATATGGCGATCGCTACGAGAAGCTCCTCCCGTTAAAGCTATCCTGGGTAACTTGATCCAGTTTTTGTCTGATGAGCAGGAAACAGAAGCTTCATTACCAGAAAGCGTCGGCGAGCGAGTGTCGCTGCTGATTGATTATCTGCGAGCCTCACGCTGTCTGCTGATACTAGATAATATGGAGTCGATTTTGCGTGGTGGTAGTCGAGCGGGAGTTTATCGAGAGGGATATGAGGGGTATGGGGATCTGCTCAGACGGGTGGGAGAATCAACTCACCAAAGCTGCTTGCTGCTGACAAGCCGGGAAAAACCGAAAGATGTGGCGTCATTAGAAGGAAACACGCTATGCGTACGCTCATTCTGCCTAAGTGGTCTAAAATCGGTTGACGGGCAGGAAATCTTGAAAATGAAGGGGATCACTGCTTCTGAGTCAGAATTCAGAAAACTGGTAGAGCGCTATGCAGGCAATGCCTTAGCTTTGAAGGTAGTTGCTACGGCTATTCAAGATGTTTTTGATGGTAATGTTACTAAATTTTTGCAACAAGAAGCAACTGTTTTTGGCGATATTTGCGAGCTTTTAGACCAGCAGTTTTCGCGCTTGTCATATTTAGAAGTAGACATAATGTACTGGCTGGCGATTAATCGTGAGCCAGTTTCGCTTTCAGAGTTACGAGAAGATATTGTATCACCAGTAGCATCACAGAAATTACTGGAAGCGCTGGAGTCTCTGGTCAGGCGATCGCTGGTTGAAAAAAGCGCAGCAACCTTCACGCTACAACCTGTAGTCATGGAGTATGTGACTAATCGATTGGTAGAGCAGGTTTGTGGAGAGATTGAGACTCAGAAAATCGATTTGTTCAGGTGCCATGCTTTGATGAAGGCGACGGCGAAGGACTATGTGAGGGAAACTCAAATTCGCGTCATCCTTAAACCACTTGTAGATGGGCTGCTCACTGTTTTTAGAAGCAAAAGAAATCTTAAAAATCAGCTAACTCAAATTCTAGCAAAGCTACGAGAAGAATCTCCGCTAGAACAAGGTTACACGGCTGGAAATATTCTTAATCTGCTTTGTCATCTGGAAGCAGATTTAAGTGGTTATGATTTTTCTTATCTAACCGTTTGGCAAGCGGACTTGCGGAATGTGGATTTGCACGATGTAAATTTCGCTCACGCTAATCTAGCTAAGTGTGTTTTTGCTGAAATCCTTGGCGGTATCCATTCGGTAGCCTTTAGCCCCAATGGGAAAGTTTTGGCTACGGGAGATACTTATAACGATATTCGCCTGTATCAGATAGGGGATGGAAAACAGCTGCTTAGCTGCAAGGGACACACGGGTTTCGTCTGGCCGATTAGCTTTAGTCCCGATGGTTGTGTTCTTGCCAGTGGCAGTGATGACCAAATGGTAAAGTTATGGGATACTAGCACCGGGCAATGCCTCGCAACCTTACAGGGGCATAATGGTGGGATCTGGTCAGTCGCCTTCAGTCCTCAAGGTACTATGCTTGCCAGTAGCAGTGAGGACAAAACAATACGATGCTGGGATGTTAGCACTGGTCAATGTCTCAAAACTTTGCAAGGACATAGTAATCGGGTTACATCAGTCGCCTTTAGTCCTCAAGGTACTATGCTTGCTAGTGGCAGTGATGACCAAACGATAAAGTTGTGGGACACTAGCATCGGGCAATGCCTCAAGACCTTACAAGGTCATAACAGTGGAATCCGGTCAGTCGCCTTTAGCCCAGATGGTCAAACTCTTGCCATTGGTTACCATGACCCAACGATACGCTGCTGGGATATCAGCACTGGTCAATGCCTTGAGACTCTACAGGGTCATAGTGACTACGTAAATTCAGTTGTCTTCAGTTCAGATGGCTATACACTAGCCAGTGGCAGCGATGACAAAACGATGAAGCTGTGGGATATCAATACAGGTCGTTGCCTTACCACTTTAAAGGGACATGGTAGCAGAGTGTGGTCAGTCGCATTTAGTCCAGATAGTCAAACAGTGGTGAGTGGCAGTGATGACCAAACTGTAAGGTTATGGAATGTTAGTACTGGTCAATGCCTAAAGACCTTGCAGGGTTATTGTGATGGGATCTGGTCCGTCACCTTTAGTCCCGATGGTCACCTGCTTGCTAGTGGCGGTAATGACCAAACGGTAAAGGTGTGGGATGCTAGTACTGGTTATTGCCTCAAAACTTTGCGGGGACATAGTAATCGAGTTATATCAGTCGCCTTCAGTCCCGATGGTCATCTGCTTGCTAGTGGCAGTGAGGACCAAACGGTGAAGCTGTGGGATGCTGATACTGGTAAATGTTGCACAATTTTGCAAGGGCATAGTAATCGGGTCACATCAGTTGCCTTTAGTCCCGATGGTCACATATTAGCTAGTAGCGGTGATGATCAAACTGTGAAGCTGTGGGATGTTGATACTGGTCAATGTTTCAATACCCTTGTGGGGCACACTCATCGGGTATGGTCAGTCACCTTCAGTCCAGACGGACATATATTGGCCAGTGGCTGTCATGACCAAACAGTTCGATTGTGGGATGTCAGCACAGGTCAATGTCTCAAAATTCTACAGGGTCACACTGACTGGATATGGACAGTCAGCTTCAGTTTTGATGGTCGTATGCTGGCGAGTGGCAGCAGTGACCAAACAGTAAGGTTGTGGGATGTCAGCACAGGTAAGCATCTCGAAACCTTGCAGGGACATTCCAGTGCCGTACACTCAGTTGGTTTTCTTGATAATTGCATGCTGGCGAGTGGTAGCAATGACTCCTCAGTTAAGATATGGGATGTCATCACAAGCAGAGAAATAAGAACTTTGTCGGGACATTCCAAGTTAGTCTGGTCAGTCGCCTTTAGTCCTCAAGGTAAGACCCTAGTCAGTAGTAGTCAAGATGATACGATTAAACTTTGGGATGTCAATACTGGTGAACACGTGAAAACTCTGAGAAGTAAAAGGTGCTACCAAGGCATGAACATTATCGGTGTTTCAGGTTTAACCGAGGCAACTATTAGCGCTCTAAAAGCTTTAGGGGCAGTTGAGTCCAAAGAAGACTAGCGCTTGAGTTACTCTCTATTTGTTCTGAAAGGCGTTTAGCTAATTCCACATTCCGTACTTACTTGTCTTTGACAAAACGGATACTTTTGAAGCGAGTAAGAGTGATGATTTCTCACCATTCATTAGACCTGCCTTACTGTGCGCTATATCCCCCATCTATCATCATGTTCTGGCCCGTGACAAAGGAAGCTGCGTCTGAACACAACCATACCACAGCCTCTGCAACCTCCTCCGGCTTACCACTACGTCCTATGGGATGCTTTGCCATAATTTGATTGAGCACATCTACAGGATGGATAGCCAGCATATCGGTATTGATGGCACCTGGGCTCACGATATTGATACGGATGCCAGACTTGGCATATTCTATCGCTGCCGCTCGGCTTAAGGCGATGACCCCGCCTTTACTCGCACAGTAGCTGGCATAGCCTGCGAAACCAACAATCCCACCGACGGAAGCTACATTTACAATCGCGCCGCTACCCTGCTCTAGCATGGCTGGAATCTCGTACTTGAGGCAGAGCCACGTCCCTTTGAGGTTCACGTCGATTACGCGGTTCCAATCATCTTCAGATACATCGGTGAGCGAACCGGACGATGGGATACCGGCATTGTTGAAGGCACAGTCCAGACGACCATAAATATTGACGGTCTTGTTAACTAGCGCCTCTACTTCAGCAGCATTTGACACATCAGTTTTGACAAAAATAGCCTCACCTCCTACCTCTTGTATGCGCCGCACCGTCTCCTCCCCCTCAATAAGACGACGGCTGGCAGCCACAACCTTTGCTCCAGCGCGTGCAAATGCAATCGCTGTCGCCCGACCAATGCCTGATGAAGCTCCAGTGACTAGCGCGACTTTTCCATATAATTGACTTATCATGCGTATGCTCCTTTTAATTTCTTTGTTTTGCACTAACTGATAGCTATTTGCGTTTCCGTAGCAATACTGCACCTAAAGCACCAAACGCTAACACTCCTAACACAATGGAAGGTTCGGGGACAGGCAGTGGCAAGAGTGCTGAAAATGCTAATTCTCCAATTAGCTTATGAGTAGCAGTTGTCGGATGGACTTCGTCCCAGAACAAAAACTTGTCTGGGGTACAGGCAACTGGCTGTCTAGAAACGTTTATGGGTACCACCGATAAGTCTCCAATACAAGAGTCGGTTACATTCATAAAACCGAATTCCCCGGGAGCAGCGATGATCCGATTAAATAAGGAATTAACATCGAGAGGAATGATGTTGATCTCGGGGCTTAGTTCTTGGCTCAAAAAGTTAAGAACCGTGGTCAAACCAGAGTTATGTGCATTCGTGAAAGTGCTTAATACGCCTGCTACCTGACTATCGCCGCTTGTAATTGGAAACTTCCCCAAATCCGGCAAGTTAACTACCATGATATTTTGAGCGCCGACGGTGGCAAGCGAGGTTACTGCTGTTGATAAATTTGTGACTGGCTCAATTGGGTTAGGAATGTTACCAAAAAAGTAATCAAGGTAATCATTAGTACCGACCCACACGATATAAAGGGCGTTCGGGTCAGCGGACTTATTTGCTGCCGTAAAGTCATTAATTTGTTGCTGTAATCCCGGTAAAATAGCGAGTCCAAGGTTCTCGAATCCAGTGGTCGCACCACCTATGGCAAAGTTAATGTTCAAATTGAAAGTTAACCCTAGCTCAGAGGCGAGATATTCCACCCAAACTGGACCATTGGAAAAACGTCCATTAAAGTAGGTTGGACTAGGGGGAATAGCTCCTTTAGTGGTATCAAATACATTACCTATATCAGAGAAGCTGTCACCAAAGACATAAATCTCGTCATAATTCTTTGCCGAGGCTTTGAGCGGAAACATCAAAGACAACAGGAAAAATCCTGTCACCAGAATTTGTTTTTGCACAATCAACTACTGAGTATGCTTGAAATTTTGATAGATATACTTAACAAAGAGCGAAGCTACGGTCTGAGGAACTTTTCAGTGCTGAGTTAGGTTCGATGAGATATGGAACAGAACCTAGCGCCACGTTGCCCCAGCGCATCACACATGCAGAGGAGGCACCTGCTGCACCTAAGCCATATACAAGAACTAGGTCATTTTCGTGAATTTGGCTCAACTGTGCAGCATAGTACAGATTGGCTACCGTGATTACTGGTCCAATGTTTGCAAACTGAGGGTAGAGGTTGATTGTGCGTTCTTGGTCAATGCCCAGTACGCGCGTGCAAAAGCGTGCCCCCCAAGCAGTGGATGTATTGAAAATAAAAAAGTCGATTTGCTCAATAGTTACACCGGCTGCGGCGATAGCGCCCTCACAACACGTACGCAGAAGCCCTACAGCCGTTTCGCGGATCGCCTTGTTTGCACCCTTGCCCATCTGCATATGCACCTGCGGATTGCCCTGCTCGTCGGGAGTGAGTTTAGCAAAAAAACTGTCACATAAAGCAGCAGTATGAATGGTCTTGGTACCGAGGATTCCCTGGTTGGCTTCGAGTGAACCGACCACGAAAGCTCCAGCACCGTCACTCATAAACCACGAAAGGGTATCGTCTTCATCGAAAAAGCGAGAGTAATTACACGAAATAACCACCAGGACATTGCGGTACTCTCCCGTTCGTAGTAGGGCACAAGCAGTTTGAAGCGCAACCGGGGTAACCCCGCACGCTGCATCGAGATTCCATGCCGCACCCTGCAAACCCAGTTGACGGGCAAGGAACGCTGCATCACCAAATCCTATTTGTTCAGGCCAAATCGAGGCGACGAGCAAGAGATCGACATCTTTGGGAGTAAGATTTGCTGCGTCGAGGGCGTCACGAGCCGCACGCTCTTCCAGCATCAGCGACGATTCACCTGGACCTAACACTCGCCGTTGAACGGTGCCGCGAAAGGGGTCCTTAAGATAGGGCAACATCTCCAAGTCAAACTCGTTTTTGGGAATAGAGCCAGCAAGCGAAAACAGCTTTGCTAAGTTTTTTTGCTCTGCCCGAGCGACTAGCTCAGGGTATTTTTCCTTGTAATAATCATTTGTACGTGTGATGCTTGGAAAGTTTACAGCAAGCGAGCGAATACCTACAGGAGGATGCATCATATCTAATCGCCTCTTAATAATTCGTAGCGCCTTGTGAAATCAGACTTTGATTGCGACTCTCAGAGGGTGGTATCTGCGTGGGGTCGATGACCACGTCAATCACAAATGGCTCGCTTGCTGCGAGGGCTTTCTCTAGCGCTACATGGAGGTCGGACTCCCTTTCAACCCGAATACCCTCCGCTCCGATCCCACAAGCAATTTTGACGAAATCCACCTGCGGAATCGTTGCATCCGCACCCTTGAAACCTACATACGCCATGCCCTGCTCGCACATATTGTAGCGCCCATCGTTGAGTACAATCCAGACGGCGGGGATTTGATATTTCACAGCTGTGCTTACCTCGTTGTTCATGAGCATCGCACCATCCCCGACGATAGCAGCAGCCTTACCCTTGCATGCCAGCGCCGCACCCACAACGCCCGTGACGGTATGACCCATAGCCCCGAAGCTGGTACTGACCCGGAAACGACCTGGTTTGGTAAATCGCAGTAGGTTAATTGCCCAAGCAAATGAGTTTCCCCCCTCAGCCATCACTACTGCATCGCTCCCCTCAACAATTATCCGTTGCATCACATTCATAAGTACTTCGGGTCGCACCGGACCCGAAGCGCTGGGATTGATTACATTACGCTTAGGTCTTGGAAACGACAGAGCCTTTGACCGACTTTGACGCTTCGGGAAGTGCTTCAGCAGCCCCTTCACAAACATTCCCACGTCGGACTGAATGGCGAACGTCTCAGCAGATGGATACGCGGTTCCAGGCACTTCCGGGTCGATATCAACATGCACAAAGCCTCGCTTGGGGATCATCACGGGGTTCCAAAACGAGGTAAATTCACCAAGGCGTGTTCCAAGTACCAGCGTCCGCAAAGGACGATACTCTTGCATATATCTCAAAACCGACGAATGCCCAGCAAAGCCCGTAACGCCCACGAACTGAGAATGATCCTCCGGAAAAATACCTTTACCGCGCGGCGAACACATCACCGCAGCCCCCGTTTTCTCGGCAAGCTGGCGAATCTCTGCAGCAGCAAAGCGCGCACCAAAGCCAACCCAAATAGCAAATGGTTCTTCCGACAACAACCGCGCACATTCCGCAATCGTTTCCTCACTTGCGGCTGCGGGAGCGGCAGAGAGAGCCACTCGTGATAATGATGTCTTGACTGAACTTGTTTGGATGTTGGTGGGGATACTCAAGTGTGCTACAAAGCCATCCGGTCGGGCAAAGCCTTTCGCCAGCCGTCGATAGACTTCTGGGAGTTCATCACTGCATTCGAGAGTGGTTGCGTAATGAAACAGATCTCCCGAGGTAAAAATTCCAGCGTTGGGCATGGTGTAAGTGCTAGTTTCTTGGAGTGCCCACCGTCCGCGTTGCGATGTCGAGGTGGAAGCCGACAGGAAAATCACCTTAGCACCCTCCCAACGTGCAGCGAATAACCCAGTTAACGCGTTCGTGATCCCCGGACCGGTTGTGGTAAACACTACGACCGGACGACCACTTGCAAAGTACGCTTCAGCGGCTGCAAAAGCTGCTCCCGCTTCATGACGAAAGTGCAATACGCGTATGGAACTATGTTGCAGTGCCTGCCAAAGGGGGGCGATCGCACCACCGGAAACACCAAACGCATATTGCACTCCCATATCTTCCAGCATCTTGGCGATCGCCTCAGCTACCGAAAAAGACGTAGATTGCTGGCTGCTAGAGCAAGGCAGGATATCCAACCGGCGATTTAAATGGACATCTGCAAGAGGAATCGAAGAGTCAGATGAAGACTTTCGCTGCTTAGCATGATCTGGCGCGAATGAAACAAGGGTGTCTCGTTTTAACTTTCCAGTCGTCTTCTTATTAATAGGATGATCTATAGCGCTCATAATCGGTAAAGTAGATGCACATAGGTTGACAATCAGCCATTTTTGTGTTATTGAACCAACAAATAAATTATCCAATATTGTGGAGTGGGCATCCCGGTTCCTCCAGTTTCTAGGACGGGCACCAAGCTTCTCCCACAAGAAAAAATTGGATATTTTTTAATTTGGAAGTTCCCAAAAGCTATAGGGCATTCGCTAGAAAGGCAATTGAACGCAGCGGCGGCGTCCGCAAGTGGTTCAACATATCAATGGTCACGGCTAGCGACCTACTATAAATCTCGTTGACATCGCACACACCATTGACATAATCGATGTCACTACCGAGAAGTTCCAAAGAGTGGCAAAACCGAATCGGCAGTAGTTCACCAAGGTGTGCTGCCTTAAGTAGCCGCGTCAAACACCTCACATTTTGCAGCGGCTGCATTACTCCAAAATACATATGTATATTAATGCAAAACTAGGGTGGTTTGTCAACTCTATAATGTGTGTTCATAGCAAAATGCAAAGTAAATAGGACTTATGCATTGACATACATTCAATTCTGTGTTTTGTACGTACTTGAAAAACTGAAGGTCAGTTAAATTTGGTGAGATTTCCCTTCTATATTCTTCATAGGTGTAAGCAAAATCTACTTATGCACTTAAGGGATAGAAATACTTTTTGTGCCAGCAAATCGCTCAAAAACTGGACATCTGACAACTACGCAACCGTGCTGCTTGGCGCATGGAAACAACAATATGTTTGCAAAGTGCGTAAGTCCTAGTAAAGTTACTCCTGATCATGTTTTGCTCTTAGAGCATGTTTTAAAAGTGGTTAGTTATGTATCAAAAACTTTTCGGTTTCCCTAAATCTCCTTTATTAAGGGGGACTTTGAGGTTATTTTCCCCCCTTTGTAAGGGGGGTTAGGGGGGGTTCTCGATACAACTCGGTACTTTACAAACATCCTCTTAAGGAATTCCAAATTAAAAAATCTCCAACTTTTTCTTGTAGGAGTGGCATTAAGCGCCCGTCTTAGAAAGTGGGCGCTTAAGGATGCCCACCCCACACTCTTATTGGATAATTTATTTGTTGGAAATCCCTTAAACGCAATACGCAACTTATCTCTAGTAGGTGCTTTCTTCGTTTAAAACCTCTGTTGGTATGTAAATTCTAAAGTCCTTTACTATTAAAGTACTTTGGGCAGAAAGTACTTTTTCAAGGTCTAAAATACTTATTAAAACTCGTTTATTACTGCTCAAAAGCTGTTAAGCCCTACAGATTCTCCAACAGCTTCCTACATTCTCAGCCAATACTCTAAAAGTTGCACATCGCATTCTAAAGTCTTGGGGCTAGAGCACGCTTAGTATCTTAAAGGAAATTTCTTATTGCAGCTAGACTCAGGACAATGCAATATGCACTGGAATCGTCCCAACTGCCCTTGTCGTTCTGATTGGGTAATATGAATTCCAAAGTACCCTTTAATTGCAACATTGGTGACAAAAGCATGGCGAGTGACACATCTGGCCAATCATCAACTATACTCTGTTGAAGCCGCTGTCGGGTAGCAGACTCAATCTGTGATGGCAAGAGAGAATGTCCAGGCAAAGCGGAAGAACTAGACACGATGCCCCCTTTTCTTGTATAAAGTAGTTTTAAATGTCTCAGGGTATATAGCAGCAAGTCATCGATGAACAACTCGCTCCAAGACGATTTTTGAAACCATTTAGAGACGCTTTAGTTCATCTGCTTTAATCACAAAGACTTTAATGACTTCATATTTTATACCTCGATACAACTGCTTTTTTGAATAGCTCGGTCTACAACTGGTTGCAGATATGCATAACAAACGAAACTCCGTAAGCTAACCAGGCAAAATGTAGCAATCGTAACTTATTTAAGCTTTTTTTAATTTTTTTCACCCAATTGTTAGATTTATTTTACTACATTTTTACAACTTTAGACTGAAGTACAAAATTTTTTATTTTGATACATAACTTAGGTTTTGCTAATACCCTTCGATTCCAATTCATTTTTCGCTTTTCATTTTTCGCTTTATTGCCTGAAATTGTAAGTTAGTAACGAGTACAGGTATTTGACCTCTATGCACAGACAGGCTTAGTTTGTGTAGTTCCAAGTTTCTAACCTGAGGAACAAAAGCAGTCTGTTGAATGCAGATTTGGTATTACAGGTTGGCTTAACCCTTGATTAGTTCAGGACAAATCTATCTAAATTGATATTGACAAAAAAAATTATGTATCAAAGAAAGAATCAGAATTTATCGTTTGATTGATTTTCCATGGCTCAGAGCGATTGCCCTGCATTACACTGCTCTGGGCGTAATCGCCTAAAATTTTGTCAATAAGCGTTCGCGTTGACTGCGATTCTTTTCCGGTTTATTGACATTGAAATGTTGTTCTTGACAAGATGCATTTGCGCTCTTGATTAGTCTGATAAGACAAAGATTGCTCTGTTCAGGCAAATTCAAAATTTAAAATAACAAAATAAAATCAATTTTTAATTTTGTTTTATTGTTCATAATCGTTTAAGTGGACTGAAGTTTTCTGTTACTGAGTTTTTCAACTCTGTGAAGTTTAGTCCATTTAAGATCCACAATTTAAGGACAAATTTAACAGCAATAGGTATGAATCTGCTGAAAGACTTGATTTGTTCTTATATTCTTCACCTGGAACTGTCGAATCAGGTATTTTCCGATTTTTGAAAAACTGAGAGTTAATAATTTTAGCCGAGATAGGATGCTCGATGAAACCACCGCAAGCATCAAATTTTGTATAAAGGGAGAGATTTTGGCAAAATAGTCGTAAGCATTCAGGTGGGCTACCTTCTATAGCAATTTAATTAAAGCGGCAAATACCCACAAGTAGAACCACCCCTTTCTATCCATTGCTTGATGAGCATATATAAGACAGAACGTATCGTAACTCGTTTCTGAGTGCAGAGCATTTTGAACTGAAGCTTTAAAGATTTTGGGACGTATGCTTTAACATCCTCAGGGTCTTGGTTAGACATATCCATAGAGGATTCAGTAATAGGCGCATCTGCTTGTATCCATTGCCTGATCAAATCCTCCAACACCTCACTCATCTCCAATTCTTTCTGTACACAAACAACTTTGAACCGAAGCTTTAAAGTTTTCGGTATAGCTCCCTTCACAACTACAGTTTCCTCACTATCTTTCTTAGCCACAAACTTATAAATTTTGCTACAATAGTTGATTAATAAATTTTCCTTACTACTATAAATAGCAATTGTAGATGATTAGGTAAGCTGAGAAATCCAGTTTTTTGAAGAAACCGGGTTTGTGAGAGCAAGATTTCTTACAACTTAAATCAAATTGCTATAGCTCTTTGCTTCTTCGTTGACAAAATTAAGCTAATGTGGTTATAAGTTACATATCTGTCGTTAAGACGGTTAGCGGTTAGTCGTTTAAATCCTGATATCTTGTACCAAAAAAAGTTAAGGTAACTGACCAGAAAGAAAAAGTACAAGCCCCTAAATTTATGATGTTGTTGGTCAATTCGTGTGGGGTAATACCCCTGATAAACTCGTTTCCAGCCTCAGGCTGGAAATGCCAGCGAAGAGGCTCTGCCTCTAAGTACCGGAGGCCGAGCCTCCTAGTAGTGCATTCCCTGGCTGAGCCAGGGAACGAGAAACTTAGGGGGTGTGGCTCCTCATTTATTCGCCAACAACTATTTATGGGGTTCTTACTTTTGACTTTTGACTTTTGACTTTTGACTTTTGACTTCCCCGTTCGCGTAGCGTGCCCGAAGGGCTTAGGGGCTGACCTCTCCCCTACCCCTCTCCTACAAGGAGAGGGGATAATTTGCTCCAGGGTAAGCACATCTAAATTAGACTTGACAAAATTATTGGTTAATGGATAAACGAGAAAGTCAGGATTTATTCTTTGATTGATTTTCACGCGTGTGAAGGCGATCGCCCAAAGGGCACTGCGCTGGGCGCAATCGCCTAATCATCGTCAATAAGCAAGCGAAGACTGCAATTATTTTGGGCTTGATTGACACTCAGGTATTTTTATTGACAAGATGCGCTTACCCTGTAATTTGCTCCCCCTTGCCTCGTAGGAAAGGGGGCTGGGGGGTTAGGTTTTTAATTCGCCAACAGTGTCCGTAGGTAAGCACTGCACACCCTACAAATTGAGCTTTCTAGTAATTCGCCAACAACATCCTTCAATTTGGAGATTGTTGACCTCCTGTGCTTGTTGACCATGTCTTGTTTTTCGCAACACTCCTGTTTATTAAATGATCCAATTTAGTATTATGCACTCTGAAAATTTTGACAACTAAAGAACGTTAACTTAAGGCGAAACTTAAACAGTGGTTTTCATGTTATCGAGCCAACAGCGGGAAGCGTAGCGTTAGGCTTAACAACTTTTACCAAAGCATCGTCAGTTTTTGGAACGAAACCATTTTCTCCGCCATATTTTGCGTACTGCTGGATGAGTTTTGCTACTAACCCCGTCCAGCCCGTTTGATGGCTAGCACCAATTCCGGCACCGTTATCGCCGTGAAAATACTCATTAAAAAGAATCAGATCGCACCAATGAGGGTTTGTTTGGAACGTTTCTGTACCCCCATAAACAGGTCGGCGACCGGATGGTTCTTGTAAGAAAATCCGAGTCAGCCTTTGAGATAACTCAGCTGCAACTTCCCAAAGTGTCATCATTTGACCAGAACCAGTCGGACATTCCACTTTGAAATCGTCGCCTAAGTAATGATGAAACTTTTGGAGTGACTCAATGATCAGATAATTTATGGGAAACCAAATCGGTCCACGCCAGTTGGAATTACCGCCAAACAAATTGGTGCTGGACTCAGCGGGTTCGTAATCCACCCGGTATTCTTGACCATCTATTGCAAGAATGTAGGGATGGGACGCATGAAATTTAGAAACAGCGCGGATGCCATAGGGACTTAAGAATTCTGTCTCATCTAGCATTTTTTGCAGGATGCGGCGGAGTTTATCTCGATACGCGATCGCTAGCAATCTTCTGGCACCAACACCAGGTGTTTCCATACAAGCGACATTTCGGCTCAAGTCAGGACGATTGCGAATAAACCATTCCATCCGGCGTCTAAAGCCTGGTAACGTCTTCAAATCTTCCGGTTCCAAAGTGGTAACGGCAAACAGTGGAGATAACCCTACTATCGAGCGCACTTTCATGGGACAATGGCGACCATCGGGCAAATGCAGCGCATCGTAGTAAAAACCATCAGCTTCATCCCATAAAGCGATTTCTCCCTCGCCAATGCCATCTATCGCATCAGCAATGTAAAGGAAATGTTCAAAAAACTTGCTGGCAATATCTTCATAGGTTGAATTGTCTTTTGCCAGTTCCAGTGCGATCGTCAGCATATTCAGACAATACATCCCCATCCAGCTGGTGCCATCCGCCTGATTAATGTGTCCACCTGTGGGAAGTTCAGCACTTCTGTCAAAAACACCGATATTGTCCAATCCCAGAAAGCCGCCCTGAAAAACATTGTTTCCTTCTACATCTTTCCGATTCACCCACCAAGTAAAATTAAGCAGCAACTTCTGAAACACACGTTCCAGAAAATCTTTATCAGCGCGACCATACATTTTTCTTTCTATTTGATAAATACGCATGGCAGCCCAAGCGTGAACAGGTGGGTTGACATCGGCAAAAGCCCATTCATACGCTGGAATTTGACCGTTAGGGTGCATGTACCACTCTCGCGTCAGGACATCCAACTGGTACTTGGCAAAATCTGGGTCAATCATTGCGAGTGGGATCAGATGAAACGCCAAATCCCATGCTGCAAACCAAGGGTATTCCCACTTGTCCGGCATAGAGAGAATATCATCATTAAACAGATGAATCCACTCATGATTTCTGCCGCGCTTGCGTTCGGGTGGTGGTGGTGTGTTTCCTGGATCGCCTTTAAGCCATTCTTCGACTACGTAGTAATAGAATTGCTTACTCCACAACATACCAGCAAATGCCTGTCGTTGCACATTCCGCATATCATCAGATAGCTGGAAGGGACAGATGCGGTGATAAAATTCATCTGCTTCTGAGATACGATTTTGAAAAATTCTCTCAAACTCAGCACCAAACGGTTCCACACCTTCTTGTGTCCCCTCTTGATAAGGGGGAGTATCGCTTAGCCGCAATTGCACTATTTTGGTTTCGCCTGCACCGATTGACAATTCATAATAAGCTGAGGTTTTGGTGCCGATCAGATTGGGATTGACAGCTTCTTTTCGACCATGCACCACATAATCGTTAATTCCATCTTTGACGTAAGGAGAAGCGTTCCTCACCCCAAATAATCTTTCATGGTTAGTTTCATTTTCTGTAAAAAGCAGTTGCGTTGCACCCTCACAGTAAAGCCATCTATCTCCTAGCGTTGAATGGGAAGCTTCTATGACGCTTAAGTCAGTGTCAGATTTGAAAACCTTTAGAAAAGGCTTTTCTTTACTGGTATCCCAAGACCAGGTATTGCGAAACCAAAGGGTTGGCAAAAGATACAGCGTTTTTGCTTCTGATCCCCTATTGATGATACTGACTTTAATGAGAATATCTTCAGGTGAATTCTTTGCATACTCTACAATGACATCAAAATAGCGGTCATCGGTAAACACACCCGTATCAAGCAATTCAAACTCACAGGCTTTGCGACCTCTGTTGCGATTTTCTTCAACTAATTGGGCATAGGGGAAAGCAGCTTGAGGATATTTGTAAAGATATTTCATGTAGGAATGCGTGGGGGTATTGTCCAGATAGAAGTAGTATTCTTTGACATCTTCCCCATGATTGCCTTCACTTCCCGTTAAGCCAAACATTCTCTCTTTGAGAATAGCATCCTCACCATTCCAAAGGGCAATGGCAAAACAAAGTCGTTGGTGGTTATCTGAAATTCCGGCAATGCCATCCTCTCCCCACCGATAAGCGCGGGAACGGGCTTGGTCATGGGTGAAGTAGTCCCAAGCTTCCCCAGTCGCGCTGTAATCTTCTCGCACTGTTCCCCACTGTCGTTCACTTAAATAAGGACCCCACCGCTTCCAGTACTCTGTGCGATCGCGATCGGCTGCTAATCTTGCTTCTTCTTGAGTCATAGTTTTCTTCTTAGGTAATGTCTAATTTTCACCTGAATAATACGGGAGGGTGGGAGTCCCTAAAAATGTGTCACTATGCCATGCCACATTTGTGATTTATCTAGGAGAGGAAATCCGACGCGGGTAATTTTAATTGCAGTGAATCAATGGTAAAATACAAAATACTAGTCTAAATACTAGTCTATTGTTTGACCCTGAGAGCAGGCTACGAGAAAGTTACGCCTCGGAAGTTATCAATTCATGTGGATTGAGCCACCGAATCAAACCTAAGGAATTTTTTAGATCCGACTGTCGGATAGTTAAGAGATAATGTTGAACCTCTTAACGAATCTCCGTAGCTTTAGGTGGGAGAAAGTGAAATTCCGTCCTTTTAATCAGTTGGTTACCAACTACTCCCGCGCTCAAGAGCACTAAAACTCCCTACTGCTCCTGATAATTCCAGAGCAAACCACCATCCACAAAGAAGGTTGTACCTGTCACATAATCAGCATCAGAGGAGGCTAGGAAAGCCACTACTGAAGCCACATCTTGCGGCTTGCCTAAGCGACCCAATGGGATATTCTTGAGTAGAGCACCCAGCTTCTCTGGATCGTTTAAAAGCTTGGTGTTGATGGGAGTCTCAATCGCTCCTGGTGCGACGGAGTTGATCGTTATTCCAAAAGGTCCTAGCTCAATAGCTAGGTTGCGCGTCATCATTTTGACGCCACCTTTGCTAGCACAGTAAGAAGTAAAGTGTGGGAACGGGAGTTCTTCATGGACTGAACTGATGTTAATAATCTTTCCAGTCCGTTTGGTCTCAATCAGGTGCTGGACGAAGGCTTGAGTTACAAAAAACACACCTTTTAAGTTGACATTCAGCACTGCATCATAATCTGCTTCTGATACCGACCAAAAATCAGCGTTCTTTTCAATGCCAGCGTTATTCACTAAGATATCTAGTTTACCAAAGTGTTGGATACACGATTCAATCAAGTGGCGGACTTCACTCACTACACCCAAGTCTGCCTTAATAATAAAGCCAGAGCGTCCTGTGGCTTCTACCTTGGCTAGGGTTTCCTCGGCACCCTCCCGATGGCTGCGGTAGTCAATTACGATGTCTGCGCCTTCTTGGGCGAGACGCGCTGCAATGGCTTGACCAATTCCTTGGCTGCTGCCAGTTACTAAAGCGACTTTACCTTCAAGCTTCAATGGTATTCTCCTTTTAAAATAGTGTGATGTCTGTTCAGGCTTTAAGAAAAAGAAGGTTGTAGATTAGAATGATTGGTATGAATCTACAACCTTGTTTCAGTCTTCAACGCTCTACGTTGTTTATTCCAGCGACATCCTCCTGCGTTCTTTTGGGTTTAAGCTAAAACTGGAGTTGGCTTGGCAAACAAATCGTGACCTTTAAGAACAGAAGCGATTCTAGAGACATTTGCGCCGTGGTGCGTTGCAGCTTCCAGCCTCTCGTCCGTTACGCCCGTTTGCTCCATCTTTTCCCCAGCAGAACGTCCGTAAGGTCCCCACTGAAGTCCTGCCAAGTAGTAGCCTGGGGTATTTTTGGGAAGAGGTACCAGCACCATCCCCAGTTCAGCAAGGTTATTTAACAGAGCCAGCATCGTGAGTTCAGATCCACCTCCAGCGTTTCCATAGCCACTGCCGGTAGCGAATATAGCACCAACTTTGCCAACCATGCTATCTTTCATCCAAAGCCGACTGCACACTGTATCGATAAATTTTTTGACACGCCAATCTGGGCTTCCCATATGAACAGGCGTCCCAACAATAAGTGCGTCACTGGCAATTAAGTCATCTGTTGTGACATCTTCCGCTAATTTGATGGAAACTTGAGTATCGGGGACTGACATAGCTCCTGACGCGATCGCCTCAGCCATCTTCCGTGTATTGCCATAATCTGTTGCATACACTATCAATACGTTAGCCATTTTTTATCTCCTTAGTTTTGTTTAGAGGTGAGGTGAAATTCCCTATCTATGCCTGCTTCTGTAAGAGGCGGGCTGCCGCCTGATCTACCAGCCATAACAGCGTCCCTTGTTTTGGACGGATAATCTGAGCGGGAAAGCGATCAGGCTCAAGATTGCCCTCCAAAACTGCTCGCAGAGCTTCGGCCTTTTCTGCCCCACTCACGAGAAAAATCGTGCAAAGGGCATTATTTAGCACTGGTGGTGTCAGGGTAACCCGGTAGGTATTCTGCTTTTCTACCCAGGGAGCAGCGACGAGATGTGTTTGTTCGTGGATAGCATTGGTTCCTGGGAATAGGGAAGCGGTGTGCCCATCCGGTCCCATTCCTAAAAGCACCAAGTCAAAGCGCGGCCAATTCCCCTCGTGCAACTCAAAGAAATCCCGTAATACTTGCTCATATTCGTCTGCTGCTTTGCTAACATCTGGATTTTCAGTTAAGATCCGGTGTACGTTTTCTGGTGGAACAGGCACTTGAGATAGCAGCCGCTCTTGCACCATGCGGTAGTTACTATCGGGATGATCTGGTGGGACATGGCGCTCATCACCCCAGAAAAAGTGAACTTTGTTCCAGGGCACTTGTTCTCGAAAGGATGCGGTATCGCTAGCCAGTAGCGTGTAAAGACTTTTGGGCGTCGAGCCGCCAGCTAGGGCGATGGTAAAAATCCCTCGTGCTTGTACCGCTTCTTCAGCCCGGTGAACAAATTCCTCTGCAGCTTTTAAGCTAAGCTCTTCAGCGTTTGTGACAACTTGGATGTCAAACTTTACTGATAACATGGCCCGTCCTTTCATGGGTGTGAGAGACTAAGGAATTTCTCTGTAAATCTCCATGATGCTGTTGAGTAGCCGCAGCGCATCAGACTTGGGCCGCTGGAACGAGTTGCGTCCGATAATCGAGCCAAACCCACCGCCATAGTGGATAGAGCGGATCTCATCAAGTATTGTTTCATCGCTTTCGGTTGGACCACCAGAGAAGATGACAATACGCCGTCCATTGAAGGTACACTGTACTACGTGACGCACTCGCTCAGTTAAGGTCCCAATCGGAATTTGCTCTTTTTCGTAAACTTTGCGTGCCGCCTCTTGCTCGATATGTGCAGTCGGCAGCTTCACCTTGATGATATGTGCGCCGAGCTGGGCGGCAATCTGTGCAGAATAACCGATGACATCAATCGCGGTTTCACCCTTTTTGCTCAAACCGGATCCACGAGCGTAAGCCCAAATGACCACCACCAAGCCACAGCGCTTGGCTTCTTCAGCGTAGGCGCGGATCTGCTGATACATCTCCATCCGATGTGCTGAGCCAGGGTAGATAGTAAAGCCGACGCCCACGCACCCCAAGCGTAGCGCATCTGCCACGCTGCCAGTCAAAGCCTGGTTCGGGTCTTGCTCATCGAAGAGGACATCGTGGTCGTTGACTTTGAGGAGCAGGGGGATCTCACCAGCAAACTCCCGCGCCCCTGCTTCCAAAAAACCTAAGGGAGCAGCATAAGCATTACAGCCAGCCTCGATTGCCAGCTCAAAGTGATAGCGGGGGTCGTAAGCAGGTGCGTTGGGAGCAAAACTACGCGCTGGTCCGTGTTCAAAGCCTTGATCCACCGGCAGGATCACCAGTTTACCAGTGCCTGCAAGCTTGCCGTGGTTGAGGAGCCGGGACAGGTTGGTCAGCGTTCCTGGATTGTCGCTGCCGTACCAGCTTAAGATTTCTTGCACATATTTGTTCATCTTGTTTCTTCCATCTGATAAACTGCGCTCGGGGCGTGAGCCGAACTTTGGCTGCTTAAAATGTAGCGTTCTACTGCGTTGGCGAAGCCTTCATCTTCGTTAGAGGTCGTTACATATTTGGTGGTATGCTGTACCTCAAGGCTAGCGTTGCCCATTGCGATGCTCAGACCGCTTTTTGAGAACATTGGCACATCGTTGGGCATATCCCCGATAGTTGCAATTTCGTGAGTGGGAATTGCCAGCATCTGTGAGAGCCGCTCGACCACAAACCCTTTGTTAGCGCGTGGATGAGTGACATCCAGGTAATAGGGCTGGGAGCGAGCAGCAGAGACCTGCTCCCCGCCACCTGAACTTGCGCCAGCTTCACAGCACACCTGCTCTCTAAACTCCCGCTGGGTGTCAGCTTCGCACCGCACCACTGCTTCTAGGTCGTCGCTAACGCCGACAATCTTTGCTACGTTGTTGAGTAAGTTATCAAATGTTGGCACAACTGTTGGCGGGAACTTGATCGTCCATTCTTCGCGGTCAACGTGGGGGGCGTGGCGATCGCGCACAAACCAGTCGCTATCGCTGTAGATCCAAACATCAAGACCATGGGAATCAATAATCTCGATAACGCGCTTGGCGATCGGCGCACTCAGAAGATTCTGCTCAATGATTGATAAATCTGGACGTAGGAAGACCGCACCGTTGAAAGCGGCAATCGGTGCTGTCAAGGCAAGATCGTCGATGAGTGTTTTCATACCTCGGGGTGGACGCCCGCTTGTGATTGTGAAGACGATATCCGCCGCGTGCAACTTACACACCGCATTTCGAGCACGCCCGGTGAGAACCTTCTGTTTTGTGACCAGAGTGCCGTCCACGTCGGCGACCAGCAGAGAGACTTTCGGTGGTATTATTGAGTTAACTTTGTTTTCTATTATACTCACAATCTATGTCCTCCTATAGCTGACAAATTGGTCTGTTTCGGTGCAACTTGGGTGTAGCCAGCCCGAAGCGCAGCGCCTAGCAGAGCCGCCTTGCTATTGACGATAACGCATACTGGCATTGCTTCTAACAACGACTGGAGACGACCTTTAGCTGTAAAGGCTTCCATAAAGGTCGAGTCCTTCAACTTCTCAATAATTTTGGGTGCAATGCCACCGCCGATAAACACTCCCCCGGTCGCCATCAATTTCAGCGCCAAGTTGCCTGCTTCTGCACCGTAGAGGGAGACAAACAGCTCCAGCGCCTGCTCGCAGAGAGGACACTTTCCTGCCAAAGCTACTTGAGCAATGACCGTGGTTGGGTCTTGATGGCGCAGTTCTTCTGTAAGCCAAGTAGGCTCCTGAGCGCGACCAGTATCGCGGAGGAATTGATAGATGTTATACAGACCCGGTCCAGAGAGAACCCGCTCCCAACTGACGCGGGCATATCGCTGCAACAGGTAGCGCAGCAGTTCCATCTGGAGTTCATTCCTTGGTGCAAAGTCGGCATGACCACCTTCACAGGCAAAAGGACGATGCTGCTGACCATCCCAGTAGAAACCCGCTTCTCCCAGCCCTGTGCCGGCTGAGATGATAGCAGCATTGCCCTCCGCTTCCTTAGCACCCTGGTTAAGGACTATAAAGTCTGTGGGCGCAAGTGCCGCAATTCCGTAAGCGTTAGCTTCAAGGTCATTGATCAACCCAACCGTTTCTAACCCTAATTTGCTGGCTAATACTTTAGCATCGACCACCCACGGTAAGTTGGTCGTCTCAGAGCGTCCGTGCTTGACGGGTCCAGCAATCCCAAAACAGGCATGGGTAAGGGGTAGGTTGTGCATTGACACGAACTTGCTGACAATCTCATCAAGGTTGGCGTACTCGCGGCTGGGGAAAGTAGCTTCCATAATCGGTCTCAAACGTCCGCCTTCAGCCTGGAAGAATGCTAGGATTGTCTTTGTGCCGCCAATGTCACCTGCTAGAATCATGGGTCAATCCTCCGCCACTGCCGCCCATCGCGCTCTAGCAAGTCGAAAGCTTCTTTAGGACCCCAGGTACCCGCCGCATAGTTGGGGAAACTACGAGGAGGTAAGGCTTTCCAGACATCCAGAATTGGTGTTACCACACTCCACCCAAGTTCAACGTTGTCAGCTCGCTGGAATAGGGTGGCGTCGCCAATCATGCAGTCGTAGAGCAGCGTTTCATAGCCAGTACTCGGCTGAGTGCCAAAGTAGTCAGCGTATTCAAAATCCATTTGCACCGCGCCCATGCGTACGGAAGGACCAGGAACTTTAGCACCAAACTGCAAACTGATGCCTTCATTGGGCTGGATGCGTAAAACCAGAAAATTCGGTGTCAGTTGCTCGACGGGTGTCTGACGGAACAGTAAAAACGGGACGTGCTTGAACTGAATGGCAATTTCAGTCACGCGACTGGGTAGAGCTTTGCCAGTCCGCAGATAAAACGGCACACCAGCCCAGCGCCAGTTGTCGAGCATCAGCTTCAGCGCTACAAAGGTTTCAGTACCGGAATCAGGAGCAACGCGCGACTCAGTGCGGTAAGCAGGCACTAACGAGCCTTTCACCGTGCCCGCACCATACTGTCCGCGTACTGTCTGGGTAAGGACTTCTTCCGGGCTCAGGGGTTGGATTGCCCGCAGCAATTTAGACTTCTCATCCCGCACTGCATCGGCTTCAAACGAAAGCGGCGGCTCCATCGCCATCAGCGCCAGCAACTGGAACATATGGTTTTGCACCATGTCCCGCAATGCACCTGCTCCTTCATAGTAGCCGCCCCTGCCTTCTACACCAACACTCTCGGCAACCGTAATTTGCACGTGGTCAATGTAACGGCGGTTCCAGACTGGCTCAAATAGGCCATTACCGAATCGAAAGACCAAGATATTCTGCACCGTCTCTTTACCAAGGTAGTGATCGATGCGGTAAATTTGGCTTTCTTTCAGCACGGCACTGATATTTTTATTGAGAGCGCGAGCCGAATCAAAGTCATGCCCAAAGGGCTTCTCGATAATCACTCGCCGCCAAGTACCTTCTTCACGAGCCAGCCCAGCAGTCCCCAGTTGCCACATAATGTCGTTAAAGAAGTTGGGCGCTGTCGCTAGATAGTATAGGTAATTGCCGCGCGTGCCGCATTCCTGGTCCACAGTAGCCAGTAGCTCCTGCAACTGCTCATAAGTGCTGGGGTCTTGAAATTCACCCGACAGATAGTAGAGCCGCTTTTCAAACGAATCCCAAAGCTGTGCATCGACTGAGCTGGTCGCAAATTCATGAATGTCCCGACTCATTTTCTGGCGGAAGTCATCGGTGCTCATCTGAGCACGAGCCACTCCCACGACGGCAAATTCCTTAGGTAACAGGTTGCTTTGCACTAAGTTGTAGAGAGCCGGAATCAGCTTGCGCTTGGTCAGATCTCCAGCAGCGCCGAAAATTACCATCACGCAGGGGTCACCGGGTCGATTTAGCCGTTCATCAGTCATGTTCATTGTTTTTGCCCCGTCATGGCTTTATCTTTCTTAATGCCCAGCGTCAACACGCTTCTCATCTGCCTTTCTGCTCTATGTGCCCACCAAACTTTTGCCGCATCGCTGACAGAACCTTCTCGGCAAAGGTGTGCTCCTGGCGCGAGCGGAAGCGGGTGTAGAGTGACGCCGACAGCACATCGGCAGGCACGGCTGACTCTATCGCTGCCATAATTGTCCAGCGCCCTTCGCCAGAGTCCTGCACAAAGCCTGTATAATCGGAAAGAGTTGGGTTTTCGGCTAGAGCCATCGCCGCTAAGTCTAGTAGCCAGGAGCCTACAACACTGCCCCGACGCCAAACTTCGGCAATGTCTGCTACATTAAGGTCATAGCGATAAGCCTCGGACAGTTCCAGCGAGTTGGCATTACGGAAGATATCGAAGCCTTCGGCGTAGGCTTGCATCAGGGCGTACTCAATGCCGTTGTGAACCATCTTGACATAATGCCCAGCACCGTTTGAACCACAGTGCAGGTAACCAGCTTCAGCAGTGCTGCTCAGTTTTTCCCGCCCCGGCGTACGGGAGATGTCACCTTGTCCGGGAGCAATAGTCTTGAAAATCGGGTCTAGATGTTCAACAATCCCTTTTTCACCGCCAATCATTAGGCAGTAACCTCGCTCCAATCCCCATACTCCGCCGCTGGTTCCCACATCTACATAGTTGATGCCCATATCTTGCAGAACCTTAGCACGGCGCACATCGTCTTTGTAGTAGGAATTGCCGCCATCGATGATGATGTCACCTGGCTCCATCTTCTGTGCTAGCTCCATGACTATTTGCTCTGTTGCGTCACCGGCTGGCACCATTACCCAAGCTACACGAGGTTTAGTCAATTGATTGACGAAATCGTCTAGGGAAGTCGTCCCTTGTGCCCCTTCACTTTCTAACTGCTTCACTTTGTCGGGGGTCCGGTTGTATACGATACACTCGTGTCCGTCTCGTAGCAGACGCCGGACTATATTTGCGCCCATGCGCCCCAGACCACACATACCTAGTTGCATATTATTTCTCCTTCAGATTGCTGATTTAGAGCAAAACTTGCTTGATGGCTGTTTGTAAGGTCGCTAAACCTGCCTGCACATCCGAACCCAGGTGCACTCGCAAAGCGCGTCGCTCCCGCTCCGCCAATACCTGGAAGTCGCCGCGTGCTTGAGCCGCTTTGACAACACCAAAGCTGTATTTCTGTCCGGGCACAGGCAAATCGATTGTCGAATCGCAAGTAATTTGCAAAAAGACACCCGTATTCGGTCCACCCTTATAAGCCTGCCCTGTGGAGTGTAAAAAGCGGGGACCGAAGCCCAAACAAGTTGCTACTTGCTTCGCATCGCGGACAGCTTGCCGGATTGTTTGTAGTTGCGCTTGGTGCGGGTCGTTCATCTCGACATAAGCCAGCAGAGCAAAGTAATCACCAGCTTGGATACGGTCTAGGTGTGCCCGCAAATAGCCCACCAGTGAGCGTTCGCCTGCCGCTTCAAAGAGTTCTGCCGCATTTTTCTGGTCGGTGAACAACTGAATGCCGTTTTCTGCTAAAATTGGCGTTTCTGCTGGGAATGCACCCGTCTGTTCATACTCGGACGTCAACTGTCGCGTGGCGATTTTGCTCGCTTCCACATCCGGCTGGTTAAAGGCGTTAATCCCAATAATCGAGCCTGCAACAGCAGTGGCAATTTCCCACCGGAAAAACTCCTGACCTAATTGATAGGGGTCTTGTATCAGGATGCGTACTATCGGCTCCCCTGCTTGTTCTAAGGTATCTACCGCTGCATCCTGGTTTGGATCTGGGGCTGACTCCAGCCTGACGTAGACAAACAAGCGATCGCTGCCGTAGACCTCGGGCTTCCCTAAGGGTTCCTGGTCAATAGGAATCAGTCCCTTGCCGTCCTTGCCCGTTGACTCAGCCAGCAACTGCTCCAACCACGCGCCCAAATCTGAGATACCCGGCGAGGTGATGAGGGTGACTTTGTCCCGACCCGCTTTAGCAAGCACCCCCAGAATTGTTCCTAGAACCACACCGGGATTGTCTGCGGCGGGAACGGTTGCGGCGCAAGAGTGTACCATTTCCTCAGTATAGTCGAGGAACTTCGCGACATCCACACCCATAATCGCTGCAGGCACCAAGCCGAAATGTGACAGGGCCGAATACCTCCCGCCGATACTGGGTAAGCCAAAGAAAATATCACGGAAGTTGTCGCCAAGAGCCACCTGCTGGAGTTTCGAGCCGGGGTCAGTAATGGCAATGAAGCGTTTACCTGCTTCTTCAGCACCAAGGACTTGTTGTATCCGGTCGAAGAAATACTGCTTGAAGATGTTTGGCTCTAGGGTGCCGCCCGACTTACTAGACACGATGAACAGGGTCTTGGTAAGGTCCACTTTACTCTCGACCGCCTTGATTTGGTCCGGATCTGTCGAATCCAGCACGTGTAGTTCAGGGTAACCCAGCACCCTGCCGAAGGTGAGCTTCATCACTTCAGGGCACAGGCTAGAGCCGCCCATTCCTAGTAGTAGTGCGTGTTCAAAACCCTCACTCTTGACTTTTTCGGCAAGTTTTTTGAGGTGGTCAATGTGCGCCAGTTGGTCTTCAGTGATACCGAGCCAACCGAGCCAACGGTTCTCATCCGTACCTGTCCAGAGCGAAGCATCTTGCGCCCACAATCGCCGCACCTTGCCGTTAACAAGCCAATCTTTGAGAGATGCTTGAACGCTCTTGGTGAGGTCATCTGGCAGAGAATAAGTTTGCCGATCTAGGTCTGTGCCTAGCACCGCTTCACGCTTTTTCTCCACGACACTTAACAACTTGTCAAACGCTTCAATGAATAGCTGTACCCCCTCCGTCAATAACTGCTTTGTGACATCCTGCATTGAGATATTGACCCGAGAGAGGGTTTCCATTATGTCGTGCGCTTCTTCCAGATGCTCTTTCAAGCTGGCACGGGGCTGTCCGCGATCGCGAAACGCGTCAAACGTTGCTGGAGGAATCGTGTTCACTGTATCTGCACCAATGAGTTCCTCCACGTAAATCACGTCGCGATACAGGGGGTTCTTCGTGCTGGTGCTGGCCCACAAGAGTCGTTGCGTTTGTGCACCCTTACCCGCTAAAGCCTGCCACTGGGCGCTCTGATAGATTTCCTGATAGCGTTGATAAGTCAGTTTAGCATTAGCAATGGCAACTTTGCCGAGGATGGTGCGTAAGGACGCCTGCTCACTGGCACTGGTAGCTGTCTTGATACGGGCAGTGGCGATCGCATCAATCGCAGTATCAATGCGGCTGATGAAGAAGCTAGCGACGCTGGCTACCTTACTCACGTCCCCACCTTGTGCTGCAAACGCTTCTAAACCACTGATGTAAGCATCTGCGACTAGCTCGTAGGTTTCCTGAGAGAATAGCAGCGTGACGTTAACGTTGATGCCCTCGCTAATGAGTTGCTTGATGGCAGGGATACCTGCAGGCGTTGCGGGCACTTTAATCATTACGTTCGAGCGAAAGGCCACGTGCCAGAGTCGTCGTGCCTCTGCAATCGTGCCTTGCGTGTCGTGAGCAAGGTACGGTGATACTTCCAAGCTAACGTAGCCGTCACGCTTGTTCGTTTGCTCATAAACAGGTCGCAATACATCAGCAGCGTTTTGAATATCGCTTATCGCCAATTGCTCATAGAGCGACATGACGTCCATGTCTTGCTGCTGCTCAAGCGCAATGAGTGCATCATTGTAATCAGTGCTGCCAGCAATAGCTTTCTCGAAAATGGCAGGGTTGGACGTGACACCACGCAACCCATCCTCATCCACCAAGCGTTGCAGTTCGCCACTGGTAATCAGGCTGCGCCGAATGTAATCTAGCCAGACAGACTGCCCGTAATTCTGCAGGGTTTGCAAAGGGTTCATAGTTGCGTTTTTCAAAGCATTGATTAACGTTACTTGCATTACAGGTTCTCAACTTGTTTTGCCAGTTATGGTGTCTTCTGCAGCAACAACCTTTAAAGGGGCTGAAGCCAGAGTTGCTCAGGAGTTCCTTCAAAGCCGAGACCCGAAGGTATACATCTAATACACGAGCTACTGTTAGCAATATACTGGCCTTCACTAAAGGTGAGGGTTTATTCGACACAGACCAAGCGGTACTGGGAAGGATAACTCTGTATTAAAGTTTCTACCTTTAAAAAAGGTTTCACCAGTTAAAATCGCTAAGTTAAGGACAAACTTAATTTCTGCTGTAATTATCGTAACTGCTGACTGCAACAGATCTGTGCTAAGCTGTTGTACATCGAACTTGCACTTTCAGTTTTATCGAAAAGTTTTTCCCTTAAGGCGATAGCAAGGGAGCACAGTGCCCTTACGGGCAATCGCCAACAGAAACCACAACCACCTCTACAGGTGGGGGTAACCAATAGTCTATTTATAAGAATAAGTTATCAGTGAAGTGGAAGCTTCAATTTTCCTATGATAAAGAGTTAAATGCATTGCTTACCTTAAGCATTCGTGACATTTTCAGACAAGATATCATATGTCAATAAGTAAAAGAACTTTAATATGAGCGTGATTCTTAATTCCCATCCCGCCCTGGTCGTGAATCTGGCAGATTTAAAACACCTCCAACGATAGTGTGCAACTATGAATATCGAAAAAGTATTGATTCTTGGCTTAAACGGTGGATTCGGTAAACTCTTTTCCAATTTACTTGCAGAAGAAGGGCTTAGTATTTTTGGCATCGATTTGGCACCGCAGCCAGACAAACTAGCCAAGTGCGCTCGCTATCTTTGCGGCGACCTTAGTCAACCTGACAAAAATATGCTGGCGATCGCTCGCCAAGTCGATTGCTTGCTCATCTGCCTCCCTGAAAGTGTAGCATTTGTAGCTTTGGAGCATTTCATCCCGGCAATGTCTGCCGATGCGCTTATAGTGGATACTCTATCGGTTAAAACTACCTTAGCGGAGAAGGTGACAAACATTAGGGAAGACCTACAATTACTTAGCATCAATCCAATGTTTGCTCCTGACCTCGGATTTCGCGACAACAACGTTGTCACCGTGCAGTTATCGTCAGGTCTCCGTTCAGATAATTTTATCAGCCTTATGGAAAAGTGGGGCGCTCATGTAACCTCAATGACAGCAAGCGAACACGATCGGCAGACTGCCATCACCCAAGTTGCAACACATGCGGCAATTATTTCGTTCGGAATCTGCCTAACTGAACTTGGTTACGATCCAAATAAAGCGCTCCCGATCTCGACACCAGTGCACCGAACCCTGCTCGCGCTGTTTGCGCGTATTACGAATCAGGCTCCTGAAATCTATTGGAGAATTCAGGTTGACAATCCCTATGCTGCACAAGCACGCGAAGCCATGTCTGCAAGCTTAAAACAGCTTGCAGACATGGCTTATGCGAATCATCAACAAGAGTTTTACAATGCACTTACTAGATCCAAAGAAACACTCTCACCTTGCTTGGAGGAACTGATTGCCTATGCTTCCCGCATATTCCAAATTTAACCGCTCACAGTTCATTGATGCACGAGCTTCTTCTCAACCTGCGTGCCAAGGATCTGATATCGGCTCGGATCGATCTCTCCATGAACGGTGAGTAGAATGGCACGGATCAAAGCCTGTGCCTTGAGGAGAGTTTCATCAAATTCCATTTGAGGATCGGATAGAGCCACGATTGCTCCTCCCACACCAATAGATATATCGCTAGGAGTAACTACCATAGTGCGGATGACAATATTGAGGTCTGTAGTACCATTCAACCCTAGAAATCCAATCGCCCCTGAGTAAACACCGCGTGCTTCTCGCTCCAGTCTGTCAATAATCTCCATTGTTCTCAGTTTGGGCGCTCCAGTCATTGATCCGCCAGGGAATGCTATTCGGATGCAGTCAATGGCTCTCATATCTGGGCGCAGGCGACCACAAATAGTACTTACCAATTGGTGTACTGTAGCATAAGTTTCCACATCCATTAATTTCGGAACGTGTACGCTGCCTACCTCACATACTGGTCCTAAATCGTTGCGTAACAAATCTACAATCATTAAGTTTTCAACGCGATCTTTTTCTTCGCTGCGTAAGTTCTCGCGCATAGCAAGGTCTGCTTCCGGAGTTTCCCCACGAGCTCTAGTTCCTTTAATCGGTTTCGACTCCACCCAGCGATCGCGGTCAATTTTAAGAAAGCGTTCTGGGGAAGAACTGAGGATAGCAAGATCGTTAAATCGCAGGAATGCCGAGTAAGGTGCTGGATTAGTTCGGCGTAAGGTTCGATAAAGGGTCAGCGGAGCGGGGTTGGTGTCTGTATGAATTTTGTTAGTTAAACAGACTTCGTAAGTTTCTCCTTCAGCGATTTCTTGCAGGCATTGTTGAATGTTATCTAGATATGTCTGATAAGATCGACTGAAGCAAAAAGTTACTGACTTCTGAGTGTACTCCTCTAGAGATGGGGGTAAAGGAGGCAGCGTGCAAAGTTGCTGCTCTATGGTATTGAACCAGGCTTCCGCTTGCGCCCTCTCCCCCATCTTCGTAAGGCAAAGCAGATAAGTCGTTTGTTCCTGGTGGTCGAACGCAATAACCCGCTCAGCCAACAAAAAGGTCGCATCGGGAAGCTGTGAGGGATTTTCCAGTTTGCCTCCGCATTCCGCCTTGAGTTCGTAACCAAAGTAACCAACAAATCCACAGTTGAAGTCAAAGGGAAGCTCATCAGAGCTACAGTACAGGCGCTCAGTTTCGTGCTTCAGATACTCAAAGATGCTGTCTTTGTGAAACGTCACTTTACCTGCTTGAGTGACAGCTAATTGTTTGAATTGAGTGTTGTACTGGACTAGCAGACTGTTAGAACCGCTAGCATCACCCATGAAGGAGAAGCGCGATAAACCTTGTTCTACTTGACTGCTATCAAGCCAAAAAGCGTTTGGTTGTTCCCCAAATAGATGGACGAATACTTGCTCTGTATCTGGACAAATGTTGAGTTTACGGCTCTTTACTTCGTATTCCTGATTCTGCGAATGACGCAGTTCACCTGTGGGAATAATGGAAAACTCTTGGGACTTCGCTTTTGCTGCTCTTTTTTGAGGAAACTGCAAAGTGAGATCTGTGACATACTCCTACACTGTACTGTACTCAGTCAGTGTAGGCTCAAGAGTGACTCCCGGTATCCCGTCGGACATTGACTGAGCTTTAAGAACGCGATGCCCCAGCGCTCTATTTTTTATATTTCTGGCTGCGTTGTGGTCGCGGTCGAGACTACATCCACATTGACAAGAATGCCATCTTTCATGCAGCCTTTTAGGAACTTTCACCCCACAACTAGAACAGTCTTGTGATGTGCCAGAAGCATTCACAGCTATTACCAACAACCCAGCATTTTCGGCTTTGGTGGTTAGAATTGACAGGAAGCTTGACCATCCAGCATCATGCACAGACTTGGCAAGCTGTGACTTTGAAAGTCCTTTAACGTTGAGGTCTTCATGAGCAACAACGTCGTATTTTGACAGCAATTGTTTGGCTGTTTTGAAGTGAAAATCCTTCCGTTTCTCGGCAACTTTTTTGTGTTGCTTAGCCAACTGTTTTACAGCTTTGCGTCTACGATTACTCTCCTTTTTGCGTCGTGATAGTCGCTTTTGAATGACACGTAAACGTTTTTGAGACTTGCGGTAGTGCTGAGGTATTTCGACCGTTTCACCTGTTGAAGTGGTTAAAAACTCCTTCAAACCAAGGTCAATACCAGTCATTGAATCTGGATTAATGTCGGGATTAACACTTGGAACTGTTGGATCTTCAAGGCTCAGGGTTAGATAATAACCATCAGCTTTTTTCGTAACTGATACGGTTTTTACCTTAAACCCATCTGGCATTGGACGATGCAAGATTAACTTGATATTTCCTGATTTTGGCAGACATATCACTCTTCCTTTAATGCAATCATCCTTCATTTGTGGATAGGTAAAAGTCCGGTAACGGTCACGAGACTTAAAGCGAGGTTTACCACTTCTCTTACCGTTGCTATCTCCACTTAAAAAACGGTCAAAAGTTACTTTAACTCGCTTGACTACATCCTGCAAAACTTGTGAGTGAATATCACTGTAATGAGGATGCGTCTTTTTGAGTAATGGTAACGTTTTCTTCTGACTGTAATAGTCTGGATTATCTCTTAACCCTGGAAGATGACAAACAAGAGGACAAGCGTTGACTGGGCAACGATTATGTTTATACCAATTAAATCTGTCTGCTAGCAAATAATTGTACTGAGAGCAAAGCATAGACAACCATCTGTCTATTAGTCTTGCCTAACTTTCTCTAACCATTTATGTATTTTCTCGTCATCTAAATCAGCAGCATAATGCCCTGCTGCATATTCACATAACGTGAGATGAATTTTCTCACGACCTGACTTTTCACGGTATGTGGAAAAAGTTATTTTGAGGGTTTCCCAAGCCCTGATTTTTCCGTTCGTCATTTTCATTAATCTAAAACTATTGAGAATAATTTTGTGGAAAAAGCCACGCTGTTTCGTGGTTTGAGGGCTTCCCGTGAAAAGTCAGAACTATGGATGAGCAACGTCCAAGGGTTATGGTTGCTGAGGCTACTGGATATATTGGTGGCGACCCATTCTCAAAATTGAGGCATTGCCCTATAGCCTAACCTTAGTCATGTGATTCTGTGTTGCTTACCGTAGTACCCATGTAATAACATATCTGCTCTTTTGCATTCCTCACAAGTTTCTCAAATTATTTTTCTATACCTAACTGTAAGACGAGGATCTTTTCAAAAACTCACCTAGCCTAACTATTAGAGGTTTATATGTTTCCTGTACCAAGCAAAATATCTCAAACTCACGTAGAATCGGAAAGCACAACTTTATCATCTAGTGCTGCTAGAAAATGCTTACAGTCTAGCCATGACACCTGTGCTGTTAACTGATCGCAGCACTCCTGTCGTAACAATTTTAGTTCTCTTGGAAATTGGGCGATCACCCTTTGGGCGATCGCCTTGCTATTCAATTACAAAAACAAACCTAGGGCAGTTGACTAGAAGGCATACGAAGAATGTAATCATTCACTCCTTCCTCACAAGTTCCTCAAATTTTTCGCCTAATTTCAAAATGTAGCTTGCAAAGGCTGGCGATTCATCTAAGACCGTTTCTAAAATGCGGCGAATTTGGTAATGCAGTTTTTGAAATGCCAAATCTTGTCCCAATACAGGCTTTTTCGACACAAGAATTGGGGATTTTGCAAACTATGTTACAGCGCCAAGTCAATACTCCTATGACTTCCAGTTGTGCACGATTGTTTGATGCGATCGCCTCAATTTTGGGGTTACGTCAGCAAACCAAATATGAAGGACAAGCTGCAATGGAATTAGAGTTTTTCATAAATGGTCTATAAACTGATGAACAATATGAATTTGAAATTCTAGCTCCTGTAACTGCTGATAAAGTTTCACCAATAATTGTTGATTGGGTAGTGAGAGTGAAGGAAATCTTAGAGGATATTCACTCTGGTTCATCCCTGAGCAACATAGCAGCTAAATTTCACAATACTTTAGTAGAAATGATAATTGCAGTAGCCAAATGTGTGGGAGAAGAAAAAATAGTTCTGAGCGGCGGTTGTTTTCAGAACAAGTATTTGACTGAAAGAACAATTCAACGTTTGAGAGCAGAAAATTTTTGCCCCTACTGGCATCAACGTATTCCCCCAATGATGGTGGCATCGTTTTGGGACAAATCATGGCAGTTTTACGGGAAATTGGGATTCAAAAAAATTGATATATGGTAAGAGGGTGCATATTGATTACCTATCACTAAAAACTTTCAAATTATCAATAGCCTTATTTTTGAGAGAGTTTCTTGTGGTCTCACAATTTCCTCACAAATTTAATTTAGGATTGATAACATCGTTCTCTTTACAGCAGTTCTCACGTCTTTGAACCACACTGTAAGGGCACAGCAATGCTGTGCCCCTACGGCAAATGTCGTCTATTTACCTGAAAATAGCTGTAAATTGAAAGTCATATAGAACTAATCATGTGTTTAGCAGTACCAGGTAAAATTCTTAGTATTTCTGGTGACGCTCTACTGATGCGAACTGGAAAAGTCAGTTTTGGTGGAGTCATTAAAGAAGTGAGTCTGGCTTATATACCCGAAGCGAAAATCGAGGATTATGTCATTGTCCATGTTGGGTTTGCCATTAGCATTCTTGATCCACAAGAAGCAGAACGCACACTCGATGCATGGCGCTTACTTAATTCTGAATACTTACAAGCGGCTCAGGGCAAAAAAGAATCTCCCGCCAGCGCTCCATACTGTAATCATTGGTCAAGGGTTAGCAGCACTCTATATAAGTTACACGCTGCTTGTCAACTACTCCGCTCATGCTTAATGCATGGGCGAGGTATTGTGCCGCAAGAAACGATGTAAACTATAGCCCTTCTCACTTGGATGAAATACATATTTTGTGGGGTGGGCATCCTGCCCGCCCTCAATATAAGACCAGCCCCAATTCCATCCCACAAGAAAAGGTTGTATTGCACTCAATCAAGAACCGCTATATATAACTACTATTTAATAAACAATTTGTATAAATTGAAAATCATAATTTGCAGCGAACTACTCTGACTATATGACTATATATTACCAAGCAAAGAAAGTATGCGAGCTAAAACAGCAATTAACCAATCAGTTGATCCTCTGTCTTTTGAATTGCCCACTTTAGAGTATGTCATTGACTGCTCTGGCTTAACAGTTGCGCCACAGACTCCTGTGGTGGATGCCATTGCCTTAATAAGCCAAGCACTCGGCAGCATTTGCTTACTATCGAACAGCAATGTATTGCCTGACTCAATCCGACTCAATCAGGAAAGAGTTAGCTGTGTCTTGGTAGTGGAAGGGTCGAAGTTAGTGGGGATATTCACACAGCGAGATGTCGTCAGGCTCACTGCTAAAGGGGTTGACTTATCTAACCTTAGCATTGCTGAAGTGATGACACAGCAACTCATTACTCTGGTGCAATGCCAAGCTGAGAATGTGTTCACGGCGTTGTTACTTATGCGTCAGCATCGAATAGGTCATCTACCAATTATGGATGACCAAGGTCAATTAGTAGGACTTGTCACACTCGAAACTATAGTCAACCAGCTACTGTACCAAACTACTGACGAGATAGAAAGACGGGTACAGGAACGCACAGCTGAACTTTCGGGAGCAAACGCGCTACTGCATAGGGAAATTGAGAATCGCAAGCAGGCAGAAGAACAAATCAAGTTTCAGGCTTATGTTCTGTCTCGGGTGAACGATGCGGTGATTGCGATTGATTCTCAAAATTGCATTACTTATTGGAACCAAGCAGCGGAACAATTATACGGCTTTAAGGCTGAGCAAGTTCTTGGTCGCAGGTTGGAAGAAGTTTATCACTATCGCTGGGTCAAAGCAGAGGATGAACAGGCTGCGTATAATGCTTTGGCAGCGAGAGGGATTTGGCAAGGAGAGAATATTCATTGCAAAAAGAACGGGGAAGAAATTTACGTTGAGTCATCGGTGAGCATATTGACAGATGATAACGGTACTGCTAAAGGTTTTCTTGCTGTAGTCCGCGACATTACTAAACGCAAACAAGCAGAACAACAGCGCCAACTACTTCTTACCCAAGAACAGGTAGCGCGTGCGGAGGCAGAGGTAGCAAAAAACCGAATCTTCAATATTCTCGAAAGGATCACCGATGGCTTCTTGGCACTGGATCACAACTGGCGGTTCACTTATGTCAATCAGCAAGCAGCCCGGATCTTGCACAGAACCCAAGAGCAGCTCATTGGCACAAACGTTTGGGAGGAATTTCCAGATGCGCGAGATCTGGCATTTTATCGGGAGTATCATAGGGCAGTCGCACAACAGGTCACTGTTGAATTTGAGGAATTTTATCCGCCACTTAACACTTGGTTTGGAGTACACGCCTATCCCACACCAGATGGTTTGTCAGTATATTTCCAAGACATTACCGAGCGTAAGCAAGCAGAACAGAAAATCAACCAGCAAGCAGCTCTACTAAATATCGCAAAAGACGCGATTGTTGTTCACAATCTGGAAAACCAAATATTATTCTGGAATAAAGGTGCTGAACATCTGTATGGATGGCAAGCAGCCGAAGCGCTTGATAAAGATGTCAACGAGCTTTTGTGCAAGGAAACATCGCCTCAACTAGAAGAAGCTGTTTTGGCTGTCTTTGAACGTGGCTCGTGGCAAGGAGAGTTGAGCCAAGTACGAAAAGATGGCAAAAACATCATCGTTCAAAGTCGCTGGACACTGGTACACCATGAAACAGGACAACCGAAATCAATTCTTATCGTCAACACTGACATCACCGAGAAGAAACAACTTGAAGCGCAGTTTTTCCGCGCACAGCGACTGGAGAGCCTTGGTACCCTAGCCAGTGGCATTGCCCATGACTTCAACAATGTACTTACACCCATTTTAATCATTGCTCAACTGTTGTCACGTAAATTTTCCGCTCTTGATGAGGAAAATCGGGAACTATTGAAAACGCTGGAAGACAGTTCTAAACGCGGTGCAACTCTTGTCAAACAAATTTTATCGTTTGCACAGGGAGCCGAAGGCAAGCGCATTTATTTACAAGTCAGACACTTGTTAAAGGAAATTGTGCGGATTATTGAAAGTACATTTCCAAAATCTATTGAAATTAGCATGAACATACCAACGCAAAATCTTGGGACAGTCTGGGCAGATCCCACTCAACTACATCAAATTTTGCTGAATTTGTGCGTCAATGCTCGTGATGCCATGCCCAACGGGGGTACTCTCACTCTTGGTGCTGAGAATGTGTTTGTTGATGAAAACTATGCCAGGATGAATTTGGATGCCAAAGTCGGTTCTTTTGTTGTGATCACAGTCTCAGATACAGGATGTGGCATTCCTCTAGAAATACAAGAGCGTGTTTTTGAACCCTTTTTTACAACCAAAGAAAAGAGCAAAGGCACAGGATTAGGTCTATCAACTGTTCTTGGTATTGTTAAGAACCACGGTGGGTTTGTGAACGTATACAGTGAATTGGGTAAAGGCAGCCAATTTAAAGTTTACTTACCAGCCAGTGATACACACGTAACACAGGAAGCTTCTGACACTAAAATTAAGATGCCCAGAGGAAATGGCGAATTAATTTTGATTGTGGATGACGAAGCATACATTCGAGAGACAACTAAAACCTCGCTCTTAAACTATAACTACAAAATCCTCACAGCCAGTGATGCTATTGAAGCGTTCTCACTCTACACCTTGCATAAAGATGAAATCAGTGTGGTGTTGATGGATATACAGATGCCGTTGATGGATGGGTTAAATGCTATTCGCATCTTGCAAAAAATCAATCCCTCTGTCAAAATTATTGCCATTAGCGGGCTCTCCTCTAATCAGAAGCTTCTAGAAGCTAGTGGTATTGGTGTGAAAGCATTTGTGTCCAAGCCCTACATGATTCAGGAATTATTGAACACCATTAAACGTGTCTTAAGTGCGCCATAAACTTAAAATTCCTAAATCGAGAGCTACAGAAGATCTAACATGCTTTTTTGTTGGGTAATTTATTTTTTAGAAGTCCCTTAGCCGATTTATACAATGACTGTAAGTCACTCCCATCTTCAGGAAACTGAGCTAGACCAGCGCTAGCAGTTACCCGAAATTTGCTGTTGTCGATCGCACTAAACTCTTGCTTGTCTAGAAATTCTAGAACTTGAACGAGTCGTTGATGTGCATGATCTCGGGTCATGCCATACATACCTACCACAAATTCTTGTTTATCCCAACGACTGACAACATCTTCTTCACGGAATAATTGCTGTAGCAGTTGTCCAAGTTGGCGCAATATAGCATTATCGGTTGCAGGATCGAAACTATTGTTAACCTGATTAAAGTTGTTCAAGTCCAAGATAAGCAAGCACATAGGTTGATTGTGCCGTAGACACAACCGCAGCAACTTATTCAGGTCTTCAGTCGCCCGATGTCGGTTGTATAGTCTAGTCAGGGGATCAATTTCACCTAAGTTCCGCTGTAAGTTGATACGTTTTAGGCGGTGGAGAATGCAAGTCACTAATTCTCGTCCAACCATAGACTTGCTGGCACAGTCATCTGCCCCAGCAGCAAAAGCTTGATGGATAGTATTGGCATCTAGGCGATCAGTAAGCAGTAAAATAGGTAATCCACCCCACCGCATATCATTTCGTACCACTTGACACAATTCAATTGCTTTCAAATCAGGCATCTCAAGGTTGATTATCAGCAAATCTGGTGCAGTTACTTCCAAAGTCTGCCAAAAATTTTGGGGATCGCCTAAGTTACTTACTTTAATTCCCCAAGGCTCTAGTAAACTACTTAAAGTTGCTGAAAACTGAGAATTGTTGTCTGCAACCATAACGTTTGCTTCTGTTTTTATGTCTATTGGTAACAATACCTGCATGACTGTCTGTAAAACTTCATGTGCAGGTATTGGCTTTTGTAAAAAAGTGCGTCCACCCAATCGAGCGATTTGTATGCGATCGTCTAGATTGTTCTTAGCTGTAAAGACCAAAAAAGGTACTGGTGGGTTTTGCAGCAAAAGTTCTGCCAATAGGGCTAAACTTTCTTGGGTTGTATTCCCAACAACGAGATCCAGTAACACCACATTCGGACGAGTACGGTAAATTTTCTCTCTGGCTTCTGACAAGTTTGTTGCTACTTCTGCGACGATCCCCTGAGTTTGTGATTTGATAACTAATTCACGAGTCAGTTTGCAATCACTGTCAACGATTAATAACTTGGGAGGATCATCCTTATGACTTGCAGATTTTGAAACGAATCTTTCGCGAGAACACTCTATTTCTTTGCGTAAAGCCAACACCAACTTATGGAAGTGCTTAGCTTCTTTGGTTTCACTAGACTGACTAAGTTTTAGGTAGTAGTCGATTGTCCGAGCTAATTGAGAGCCTTTGTTTAAACCAAAATTACATAATAAAGTTGCTAGTGTATGAGCTTTCTGCTCTGCTAGAGTACGTAGTTCTTGAGTCAGTGTATCTTGCAAATAAGCCGTGGCTGCTTGTTCAAGCACGGAGATATACTGATTAATTCTTTCTCTAAGTCGATTTTGCGACGCAGCTAATGGTGAAACTGTCTGCTGCTGTTGTTTGTTTTCTGTTTCAGAAGAGAGGTTGTTTGAAGGCTTTGCTTGTTGTGCTTTCAGACGATACCCGACGCCATAAACAGTTTCGATTAAATTAGGATCTGCTCCTACCGTTTTCAATTTCTGCCTCAAACCTTTAATCTGAGTTCTGACTGCTTCTTCTGTTGGTGTGTTCTTAAAAGACCAAATATGTTCAAGAATTGCATCACAACTAAACACTTGCTGAGGATGTCGCATAAGCAACTCTAACAGAGCATACTCTTTAGAGGTTAACTGTATAGGATGCGTTTCATAGTGGACCTGAATACGACTCAGATCAAGGCGCAAGCTTCCCCACTCCAGCACGGGTAATGGAGCAGAACTACATCGACGTAGTAAAGAACGGATACGAGCAGTTAATTCTTCAGAACAGAAGGGTTTGACAACATAATCATCTGCCCCTGCATCTAGCCCTATTGCTTTATTGTTACTACTATTTTGACCTGTTAGCAAGAGGATAGGTGTTTTAAAACCCTGTGAGCGCAACCGTCGGCAAAGGGTAATACCATCGATTTTAGGCAACACAATATCAAGCAAGATTAAATCATAGTTGAAGGCTTCTACTAAGTCCCAAGCAATTTGACCATCTGTGGCAACTTCAACTACATAATTTTGGTACTTGAGCAGTGTAGTGAGTGGTTTGATCATTAACTCGTCATCCTCTACAAGCAAAATTCGCATTGTTGCTAATTCCTCCAAATTCTGGTACTGACTACGTTAACAGTTCGCAATCATTTATGAAGTATGAATCGAGAGTAAAAAATAAGCTGTTTTTCTTACCTTCTGTTTATGCATAAATAAGAAGGTATGTATTCAATTCAAAAAAATGATGTTCAACTGGTCGCGGCAGTCGCTTTCCACCATACGTACACGCGTTGGTGTGGTCAGCCGCTCCGCGATTGGGGACTGGGAAAACATTTCAAAATTTGGGAGGGGCTTTATTGCCCCTTCCATAATTTTTCGTTTGAGATACCACTACCCCAATCCAAGGGTCCCCAATCTCCAGTCCCTTTTACGCTTATACCAATCGGCTAGCTAATAGTACAGCCAATAGGTTCTAGAAATAGACTGATCCACAAATGCTAAATGCTGCTCATAACAGAGCTTTAGGGATTAAACCCTAAGGGCGATCGCTTCGCCTTGGCTCCTACAACTTGGGTTCAGGATACTTTTGTAAGAGTTCACAGTTGAATCGCCATTATATTGGAAATAAAGTTCACTTAACTGAAATTCAGTTAAAGAACTTATGTTGTAATACTCCAATTATAAGTTAGCTGATATTTTGCACTCTTCTCAATTAGACCTGAAGAATTAAGTTAATCAACAAACAAATCAAGATATTTTGTTTGGTAAAATTGTAAGAACCCCGATTTTGACCACTGCCCGATTTTGGTCACTGTAAGATGGAAGTGACATCGATTAGGGTAAACAGGATAATCATTCATGATTTGTTGAAACTTTAGTTAATAAACAGTTATAAAAATGCTGTCAAACAATCACGTATTTAAATACAATGGGAGAGCCAGGTAAGTTAAGTTGTTCAGTTAAGTGTGTCTAAACTTACATATTTTGCTGTATGCATAGCATGACCATGCTCTGTCCCTGCCGTATTGATGTAAAAAATTAAACATTTAGACTGAAGTTTAATATAAATTTTGTCTAATTGCAACTTGAGATTGAGAATTTGAGTGTAAAGAATTAATAACGTACCACTACTATCCCGAAATGCGCTTTTTCCCCAAGTTAGCTCTGCAATAATTCTCTTATTCATAATGGTATGGTTGATTTAATATTTTTTTTATATTTTCCTCACAAGTATCCCAAATTTTAAGTTTATTTTTGAAAGTAAGGACACCTTAAGTCTTTGCCTCTGAATATTTTGATGTACACAGCTGTGGAATTGCAACTATAACTCTACAGTTCCTTCCAGTGTGTTTTCATCCAAGGGACTTCCAAATAAAAAAATATCCAGCTTTTTCTTGTGGGATGGGATTGGCGCCCGTCCTATTAACTGGGCGGGCGGGGACGCTCACCCCACAAGATGAATAATTTATTTCTTGGAAATCCCCAAACTCTCATCAATGAGAAATAACCAGTGAGTGAAGGGTGCTATATGCCACAACAATCTTTATTATCATTCGTTAACTATTGCACTGATACTGTTGCATCGCGTATCGATAAGCAGGTCATTTGGCAGGGTAAGGGCGTAGTTGAATAGCGCATAGTTGAATATTGCTCTCAGGAGCATCCTTAGCCTAATAAGCTGTTCCATATTTAACTTGCATTATTTGGGCGGGCAAGATGCCCACCCCACAAGAATTTGAAAGAATTTAAATATGCAAACCAAATGTGCTTTAGCTTACAAATACAGCATCCCAAAACCATTTTCAGATCCCTCGATTCATAGAGCCACATTGGTGGCTTTTCATAGAGTACGTGCTGTGCGCTCCGGGGACGGAGTGCCCGCCTTTCCTGCGGAATGCTACGCGTACCTCACTTTGCAACGAGCTTACCGGCTTGGCGCAGCCTGTTTGCAGGACTTAGGGCGATCGCATATGCCAAAAAATATATCTCTCCAGACCTGAATGTTTTTTCTAGATTAGTTAATTGCCTGTATTCTCTGTGTTTTGAGCATGGTTATCTCTAAACAAGCTAGATGCTTGTGCAGATTACGCTAGAGGTTATGACAGATATGAATTTCTTCTTAAAAATTTCTCGCCCCTTCATGCAAAACCTGATGAACACTTTGTTGGCTCAATTGCTGAAGCTGAGAAACCGCCATTTTCTGATTTTTGACATTATTGTTTTTTTAATCACGCCCTTGTTAGCATTGCTCTTGCTTTTAAATGGTCGTCTTGTCTTGGAACAACACATACCCGATTTAGTAAAAGACACAATACTGTTTTTAATAGTCAAACTCTCTGTATTTTGGAGTTTTGGTTTTTATAAGCGTTACTGGCGATATGCCAGTATTGAGGAAGTGACATACATCGTCATGCTAGTGACGGCTACAGTGGTTATTGAAACTTTATTATTTAATATTATTCAATACATACCATATGTTGGTATGGATACACTACCACAAACCCTTCCGTATATTGACGGATTGCTTTCGTGTCTTTTCATTGGGGCACTGCGTTTCAGTGTGAGGCTTGTGGAAAGAGCTTATCAGGGACGTGCATTATTCAACTCACGGGAGCGGATATTGGTAGTTGGTGCTGGTAGTGCAGGGGTTTCCTTAGTACAAGAAATGCAAAGAAATCCACAATTAGGTTTTTATCCAGTGGCTTTTATTGACGACAATCCCGAAAAATTAAACGCACACATTCGTGGGATACCTGTCGTTGGCGATCGCCACCAAATTCCTGATGTTGTGAAATCTCTGCAAATCCAAAAAGTCATTATTGCGATGCCGACAGTCGCAGGACGAGTGATTCGAGAAATCGTTGATATTTGTAAACTCACTGGAATTCACACAAGCACTTTACCAGGGATACACGAAATCCTCAATGGTCGCGTTCGCTTAGACAGCATTCGAGACGTCAGGATTGAGGATTTACTCAGACGCGAACCCGTACAGACAGAGATTGAAAAAGTTTCCCGATTTCTCAAAGCAAAGAAAGTATTGATCACAGGCGCAGGTGGGTCAATTGGTAGCGAACTTTGCCGTCAAATTTTCCAGTGCTGTCCCGCCGAAATGATGCTTGTGGGACACGGAGAAAATTCTGTCTTCAACATCCAACAAGAATTGGAACAACTTGTACAGGGCATCAAACATGGTGATAATGCACAAGAACATATCCCTCGTCTTTCTGAATTCATTGCTGATATTCGCGATTACGAAAGACTAAAACACGCTTTTGTGAAATTCCAACCCGACGTGATTTTCCATGCTGCGGCTCATAAACACGTCCCCCTAATGGAATTAAATCCACCAGAAGCAATCACCAACAATGTGATCGGTACAAAAAATTTACTCGAGTTGGCACAGCAATACGATGTGAAAAATTTCGTAATGATCTCCACAGACAAGGCGGTTAATCCGACCAATGTCATGGGGGCGAGTAAAAGAGTTGCTGAAATGTTAGTCCTAAAAGCCGCAAGAGACAGTGGCAAGCCTTATGTGGCGGTACGTTTTGGTAATGTTTTAGGCAGTCGGGGTAGTGTGGTTCCTACCTTCAAAAAACAAATTGCAGCAGGAGGTCCAGTCACCGTCACCCATCCCGACATCCGTCGTTATTTTATGACCATCCCAGAGGCGGTTCAACTCGTCTTGCAAGCCACGGTAGTCGCTCATGGTGGTGAAGTGTTAATGCTGAATATGGGCGAACCTGTGAAAATCGTTGATTTAGCAAAGGAACTTATTCACCTTTCGGGATACGAAGCCAACAAAGATATTGAAATAGTGTTTACAGGATTGCGACCAGGGGAAAAGCTATTTGAGGAGTTGTTTATTACTGGAGAGGAATACGAATTAACCGAACACAAAAAACTGTTGTTGGTGAAAAATGCCAGTCGGATTATTCCGAATAATTTGGACATCAGTGTAGAAGCACTGTTAAAAGCAGCAGTTAGAAATGATGTGAATACTATTTTGTTTTTGCTGGAGCAGCTAGTACCGGGATACACTGCCAAATACTTACAAAATAAGGTGATCGAAAGCGCTGCAAAAAATATCACTATCGTGCCACAGCAAAACGTGAAGATACTGGCAAAAGTAGAACCAAGTAGTGTGTAAGGAGGAGAAAACCACAACAATTTGCTTCTTTGCAAAGCACTACGGTATTTAAACAATAGAATCTACCATCATAAAGCCATAAAATTCTGTCAGATCAAGACTTGAGCAAACTATATCAAACAGCTTGTTAAAGTGAGGAAGTTACGCAGCAATGGAACAAATTAAACCACTAACACTACGTCGTAACTTTTCCTGGACCTTCATCGGTAACGCTGTCTATGCAGCTTGTCAGTGGGGGATGCTGATAGTGATGGCTAAACTGGGTAACCCAGAGATGGTAGGGCAGTTTACCTTGGGGTTGGCAATTACTGCACCAGTAATCATGTTCACAAATCTCCATCTGCGATCTGTACAAGCAACAGATGCGAAACGCCAGTATCTGTTTGGGGACTACTTGGGTCTGAGGCTCATATCTATAGGGCTGGCACTTTTCCTGATTCTAGGAGTGACTTTTGCAGCAGGATATCGTTGGCAGACATCGCTGATTATCTTGGTAATTGGCTTGGCTAAAGCATTTGAAGCTATCAGTGACGTATTTTACGGGCTCATCCAGCAACATGAGCGTATGGATCGCATCGCTATGTCAATGATGATCAAAGGACCTTTATCACTATTACTCCTGGGTCTTGGGGTTTACCTAACCAATAGTGCCTTATGGGGAGCAGTAGGGTTGGCTGTAGCCTGGGCTATAGTCCTAGTCAGCTACGATATCCACAGTGGGGCATTGATGCTTAACAGGTTGCCACGAACACTGCAAAGTGAGATCTCTGGAACTGGCTATTTGTCAATGGCGCTAAGACCTCGTTGGCATCTAGAAACCCAGAGGCAACTCATATGGCTTTCTTTGCCTCTGGGTGTTGTGATGATGCTGATTTCGCTCAACAGCAATATTCCCCGCTACTTTATTGAGCGCTACTTAGGTGAGAGGGAATTGGGCTTTTTTGCTGCTATAGCCTACTTGATGGTAGCAGGAGGCATGGTAGTCAATGCGCTGGGAGAGTCAGTTAACGCACGACTAGCCAAATATTATGCAGCCGGAGATAGTACAGCTTTTCGCACCCTTCTGTTCAAGCTGCTCTTAATTGGTGCTTTGTTGGGTGGAACGGGTGTCTTAGTGGCTCTTGTCGCTGGTAGGCAGATTCTCACCCTTCTCTATCAACCTGAGTATGCGGAGTATGCAGATTTATTTGTCTGGCTCATGTTGGCTACAGGTATCAATTATGTGTCCTCGTTTCTTGGTTACGGAATGATGGCTGCTCGGTACTTCCGTATCCAAATTCCCATATTTGCTTCAGTGACAACTATCTCAGCTATGATTTGCTTCTGGTTGATTCCAACCCTAGGACTACTAGGGGCAGCGATCGCATTGGTGGTAGGAGCCGTTCTTCAAGCTGGAATCAGTCTAGGAGTCATCGTCCATGCACTACATAAGCTCAAAACCTCAACAACTTAAAAGGTTCTCCCAATCAGTCACAAATCTCATGCTGAACGGAATCAAAGCGGTTTTTTAATGATTAAGAAGGTCAAACAATGAACTTATTAACAGTCATTAGTCGGAAAATTGGTACTTTAAAAAAAATGTTTCGTCTCACAGGTATCAAAGGAATTTTAATTTTAAGACCTTTACCTAATTTTCTCTTGGCTATCTTATCGAAAATGGGAATTCATTTGAAAGATAAACCGATAAAATTACAAATTAAAGGTTATCCACATCCTATTTATATGCGTTATGGAAGTAGCGATCCAGCAATTTTTTATCAAATTTTCATTTTTCGTGAATATTCTTGTATAGATGATTTGACTGAAGCAAAAATTATCATTGATGCTGGTGCAAATGTCGGTTATTCCTCTATTTACTTCCTAAAGAAATACCCAAATGCTCAGATAATTGCTGTTGAGCCAGACCACGAAAATTTTAATATATGCCAGAAAAATTTATCAGGTTACAAAGAAAGAGTCTCAGTGATTCAATCAGGTATTTGGTCGCACAGAACAGCGCTGAAAGTTTGTAATGAAGATAGTCGGGAAAAATGCTCAATACAGGTAAAAGAATGTCAAGAAGGGGAAAGCCCAGATATTTACGCCATAGATATAGATACCTTGTTAAAAAAATATAATTTGACAACAATTGACCTGCTAAAAATTGATATAGAAGGCTCAGAGAGTGTTATTTTTTCAAAAAATTATCAAAACTGGCTTGAAAAAGTTAAAAATATCGTCATTGAATTGCATGGTACAGAATGCGAACAGGAATTTTTTAAAGCTTTGTCTGTGTATGATTATGATTTATCAACCTATGGAGAATTAACCATTTGTCAGAAACTATCATCTCAAACTGCCAAAGCTTGCAGGTAGTTATAGCGTAACTCAATTGAATAAACTACAGATTTATTTGTGTCCATCTGGAGGAAACTGCGTTGCGAGGGTTCCCCCCGTTGTTCAAAGCAGCGTCTCCGGAGGAGATAGCAAGTGTCCGTTGTCCATCTGTGGTTGATTATTTCTTTGTGTATCTTACCCAATTGCAAACGGCTATAATTATTCACTTCCGCCCATGCTTCACAGTAAATCAAGGTTTAAGCAACTTTTTAAGGAATGGGATGAAACATGACTGCACATAGTTGCTATTGAAATTTACGGCAATTGTCCTGTTATTACTTTGGGAGTAATTATGTATGCCCTACACAGACGCCAAAAACATCAGAACCCCAAATAATAAGTACAAGTTAGTTAAACCTAAGTTTGTTTTTTTGGTGCTGATGTTCTTAACACTAACGCTGGCACTAGTAGCTAACGCTTCCCTTGTAGTTAGCCAAGATAGAGTTCTGGAACTGTACCCTACACCTATGATCGCCCAAAAAAGCAACACCTATGCAGTCAGCGTTAACGGTAAGTCTGTATTTGTGAATAAATACAACTCAATAAATTACGTCCACTTTGCCTTTGCTGGCACAGCTGACATTGAAATCAGCTATAAAGAACCGATCAAAGATTATACCCTTAGCCCCAAAAGTGCTAAGATTCCATCACGCACAAACGGTAAAAAAATTTCCTTCTCCCTAAAAGTCCCCAGAAAACTTATCCTCCATAAAGTCAATGGACTGGGTGAACAATTGTATATTCTCGCAGATCCCCTAGAAGACAACGCGCCCCAACTGGGTCATGTTAACGTTACCAACCTCCTCAACTACAACGTAGACAGCACCGGTATAAGCGATGTTACTGACAAGATTCAACAAGCCATCAACGAGGTTTCTGCACGCAAGGGAGTACTTTATATTCCACCCGGAGTTTACAAAACTAAGCAATTAAACTTAAAAAGCAATATGACTCTGTACTTAGCAGGGGGAGCTGTGCTAGAAGCTACTAAAGAGATTAACCCTTCCTATGGTCAAGGAGTTCTACAACTCAAGAATGTCAGTAATGTGAAAATCATGGGGCGTGGAGAACTCTACGGTCATGGTTCTTATTGGCGACCAAGGGGAGGATGGTACAGCATGATCAACATGTCAAATGTGAATGATGTGGTGTTAGAAGACATTATCATTCGCGATCCGGCTGTTCCCAACGTTTGGATCGAATATGCAGAAAATTGCAGCATATATAATGCCAAAATCTTGGCGGAACCAGAACCAAAATTTGTCAATACAGATGGTTTTGATATCATGTCTTCACGAAACATTACTGTCGATAATGTCCTCTACAAGGGTACAGATGATGCTACGGCTATCGGCGGTGACAAGCAAGGTAGGATACAAAATACTGAAAATATTAATATTAGAAATTCGGTCTTTTATTCTAATAATAGCGGTGGTGCTGGTTTCACAATTGGAGCACGTTCCAATCAGGACTTTATCCGAAATATCACTTACGAGAATGTAGACGTTGTTCACGTGAATAGTCTTGCAAATATGTGGGCTGTTACAAGAGCTAAGTATGAAAATATTTACTTTAAAAATATTCGCCTAGAGGACGTTCTTGATGCGCCAAAAACTCCGAATGATTCTGCCTCTTTATTTAACTTCCGGGTTATGGTAGCAATTCCTCAATGGGAACCTACCTCATCTCCTAATAACTTAGGTTCTATTAAAAATGTCTATTTTAAAAACCTGCTGGTGGATGATAAAGGTGGTAAAAATTCTATTTTTCAGGGCTATGATTCGGAGCGGGGTATCAACAAAGTAACTTTTGACAATTTTTATATTAAAGGCAAACTGGTAACTACACCTAAGGATGCCTTCTTCAGTTTAATCCCTAGTGACAAAGACGGAAAGAATTATGTGAAATCCATAGATTTCACCCAAAGTAATCCCACAATTGTGAATATTACAGCAAACAAAATTTATGCATCTAAAGCAGGGGATACTGGTGAATTTATCGTGACTCGCACAGGTGGCAAGAATCAAGCTTTAAGGGTAAAATACACCATTAGGGGAACAGCTAAGAATGGAAGAGATTATAAAACCATTTCTCATTATGTAACGATTCCTCCTGGTGCGGCTTCTGCGAAAATTCCAATTCAACCTATACGAAAGAACAAAAATCAAGGGCTGAAGACAGTCTTTTTGAGTTTAGAAAATCTCCCTAACACCACCGAATATATGCTGGGTTCTAACTTCCACGCGGTGGCAAATATTGGTGGGTTGTGACAGGGTGTGGGTAGCGAGGCGAGATAATTTCATGTCCTTGAGAAGAACTGCTTAGATAATTTAGTTTCTTACGGAACAAGGTAGATAATATGCTTCAGCAACTCAATAGAGATATAAAGGAAAACAGAAACACCTTATTGAAAAATCAAGATCGCCTGCGTATTCTCCATGTTGTTGGCGGGATGAATCGGGGTGGAATCGAAACCTGGTTAATGCATATCCTGCGCAATATTGACCGCGATCGCTTTCACATGGATTTCCTAATTCATACCACCGAAGCTTGTGCTTACGATGAAGAAATTCTCTCCTTGGGCAGTCGAATTATTCCCTGCTTGAAGCGATCGCAACCTTGGTTGTATGCTCTCAATTTTCAGCGGATTTTGAGTGAATATGGTCCTTATGACATTGTCCACAGTCATGTTCATTACTTCAATGGCTATGTCCTGCGTTTAGCCCAGCAGGCAGGTGTATCCGTTCGCATTGCCCACAGCCATATAGATAGCTCAGCATTGGAAGCCAACAGAGGCAGACATCGGCACTTATATCTAACTTTAATGAAATCTTTGATTGCTCGTCATGCTACTATTGGTTTAGGATGCAGCAAAGTTGCCAATGCAGATCTATTTGGTGTCAACTGGAAAACTGACGAACGATGGCAACTTCTTTACTATGGCATTAATCTAACTCCGTTCCAAGAATCTATTGATGCAGTTGAAGTTCGTTCTGAATTTAAACTCCCTGTAGATGCCTTTGTTATTGGTCACGTTGGCCGCTTTGATGAACAAAAGAACCATCAATTTCTCCTAAAAATTTTTGCAGAGGTTGCAAGACTTGCACCACAGGCATACCTCTTGTTGGTGGGTGAAGGCATTCTCCAACCAAAAATCAAACAGCAAGCCTTGGAAATGGGCATTGCTGACCGAGTGATATTTGCTGGCAGTCGGTCTGATGTCCCCAGATTGATGCAAGGTGCTATGGATGTATTCCTCTTTCCCTCCCTCTGTGAAGGGCTTCCCCTAGTGTTACTTGAAGCACAAGCAGCAGGTTTAGCTTGCCTGATTTCGAATGCCATTACACAAGAGGTAGAAGTCGTCAAGCCACTGGTGAAGCGAGTATCCCTATCACAGCCAGTTTCAAACTGGGCTGGGGATTTGTTGCCTTGGCAAGATGGGATACCTAAAAGCGCCCAAACCGATGCTTTGAGACTTGTAGAAGCTAGCCCCTTTAATATTGAAACTTCGTTGAAGCAGTTGGAGAAGATTTATCAAGCCCAGTTCGCCAAACAAGTTGTCCTATGAACCAGAAGAGCGTTTACCCGAAGACTTATGTAGATAGTGTAATTGTTTCTTTCTTTATATGCTGTTTAATAATCTTGTGGTGTCTTCAAACCTCAGAACAGTTCGAGCATTGGTTTTTGATTCCCGTCACATTAAGTGGAATTTTGATTGGTATTGACACTGTTAACTGGTTTCGTGGTCGTCTAAGTATCTTTGACCCTGTTGGGATTATTGGTATATTGGGTTTTCATTTCTTCTTTTTAGCGCCCATACTTCATGTTCATTGGGACAGTTGGTTAGAACCTTGGTATCAGTACCCGACCGACTGGCGACCCTGGCTAGGTGGTATGGCAATCCTAAATTTATTGGGTCTTTTGGTATATCGCTGGAGCAGAAATCTAGTGCCAAAAAAACCAAAGAATCAGTCTGCTCAAACCGTATGGCGCATAGAACCCAAGCGATTTAGTCGGATTGTTAGCATTGCTATGATGCTTTCTGCGGTACTCCAGATCAGGGTTTATCAGCAGTTTGGTGGAATCATGGGCTATATTACCTCTGCCACTGAGGATTCAAGTGAATTCGATGGCATGGGTTTTGTATTCCTTTTCTCAGAGACCTTTCCAATTCTGGCAATGATGGCGTTTACAGTCTATGCTCAACGAAATAAACGCTTGCAAACCTGGCCAGTACTGATTGTAGTTTTGCTGCTATTTCTGGTACTGCAAATGTTTTTTGGTGGTCTCCGAGGCAGTCGTTCTAATACCATCTTTGCTTTATTTTGGGCAGCAGGCATAATTCATTTCATGATTCGCCCAATTACTAAAAAAGAAATTGTTATTGGACTGGTTTTTCTTCTCTTTTTTATGTACTTATATGGTTTCTTTAAATCAGGAGGCGTGGATGGACTCAAGAATGCTCTGGAAGGTCAGGAAACTCGTACCGAGTTGGAAAGTAAGTCAGGTCGAACTTGGCAAGGCTTAGTTTTGGCAGATCTTGGACGCAGCGATGTTCATGCTTATATGCTCTACAAACTTATGCTTCCTAACAGCGATTATGAATATGTCTGGGGAGAAACCTATGTAGCAGCAGCAACTATTGTAATACCCAAATTCATAATGCCCAATAAGCCTTTTAAACATAAGATCCAGCAAGGAACAGACCTGTTCTTTGGTAAAGGCTCTTATAAACCTGGCACCTCGAATGATTTAAGCGCATGGACTACTTCAAAGGTATTCGGGATTACAGGTGAAGCAATGCTCAACTTTGGGCCTTTTGTGGTGCCCTTAGCATTTATTCCTCTGGGGATTTTGATTGGTTGGGTTCAGCGCTGTCTGTTTACCTGGAAATATTTAGATAGCCGCTTTATTTTATTACCCATGCTTGTCAATTTTTGTTTTGCTGTTGTCGTGGGTGATCTTGATAATGTAATTTTTTTCTTATTGAAAAATAGTGGTCTTCCTACTCTTGTTGTTTGGTTAAGTTCTCAAAGGAAGATTTTGTCAGGGTGTTCAACTCATTGTGATTTGAAATACGGGTAAAAGCAACGGTCAGTTTCACAATCATTACTTAGAGGATGTTTTAAAAGTCCTACTGTCGGTAGCAAAGTGTTCTAGATCCCCCTAAATCCCCCTTAAAAAGGGGGACTTTGATTCCGGTTCCCCCTTTCCAAGGGGGCTAGGGGGGATCAATAAGTGCCAAAAATCACAGCCAACCACTTTTCAAACAACCTCTTAGCGGTGATTACAACAGACTGATAATCAAAAAGTTAATCAAGAGGTAAAAACAGTGCTAAAAAATAAAAAAGAAAATGTACGTCAACTATATGTTGGTGAGCGTGGTATCGATTACCATGCTGCAAGACATTCTCGTGATCCATATGTAGAAGAAGTAGTGGCAACAGAACGTGCACGCAAGTTACAACCATTGATAAAGACTGATGATACAGTACTGGAATTTGGGGTTGGTACAGCATTAAATCTGCGGTACCTCCAGTGTAAACGGCGGGTAGGATATGACGTGAGTATTGCTGGGCGTGAAATCTGCACGTCTGCTGGTATAGAGTTTATGAACGATACTGCATCATTAATGGGAGAGCAGTTTTCAGTCGTGCTGTGTCATCATGTGCTGGAACATGTTGCTGATCCTTACGATGTTTTGGAACAGATTTGGCAATTTCTCCTACCAGGAGGAAAATTGATTCTCTGTGTACCTTTTGAAGTTGATCGTCGTTACCATCGTTTCTATCCTGGTGATTTGAATCAGCATTTATTCTCTTGGAACGCACTGACTCTGGGCAATTTGGTTTCCTCAGTTGGTTTTAGTGTAAACCGTGCAGAAGTTCATCCGTTTGGATATGAACAACGCTTAGCTTTTCTTGCTAGATATGGACTCTCAACTTACCATTTAGGGCTGTGGATAATCAGAAAACTCATTCCAGCAGACGAGATTCTTCTCACCGCAACTAAGAATGAATAAAAGATTTGCCATATTTATCATCTACTCCTACTATGAAAGTTGTTATTACTATTGAGCATCGCTTTGATCGCACACCAGATGGTAAAGTGTGGACATATACCACCTGCCCATATTCATTCTGGAAGCGCTATCTAGAAGTTTTTGATCATGTGCGCGTGGTAGCACGTGTACGTGATGTTCCTTCAGTACCATCCGACTTTAGACGCGCGGACGGCGAGGGAGTTTCATTTGCAGCGATACCATACTATGTTGGTCCGTGGCAATATTTGCAGCGATCGCACCAAATCAAATTTGTTGCCCAAAATGCAGTTGGTGCAGAAGATGCTGTCATTCTACGTGTGGGTTCACCGATTGCTGCCTTAATCCAATCGCTGTTATACAAAATTGGTCATCCCTATGCTGTGGAAGTTGTAGCCGATCCCTATGATGCCTTCGCGCCTGGTTCTGTCAGACATCCTTTACGTTCATTTTTTCGTTGGTTAGCTCCGCGTCAATTGCGGGGTCAGTGTGCCAAGGCTTGTGCAGCTGCCTACGTCACTAAATACGCACTTCAGCGTCGGTATCCAGTTGCCAAGGAAGCTTTTTCGACTCACTATTCAAGTGTTGAATTGCTTGATACAGCTTTCGTATCTTCTACCCGTTCCCCTAAGCAGGAGATGGGCAGATTTAGTCTTATTAGTGTAGGCACACTAGCGCAACTATACAAGGCTCCAGATGTGCTGATCAAGGCTGTGGCTGCTTGTGTACGAGAGGGATTAGACCTTCAGTTAATTCTGATAGGAGATGGCAAGCATCGACCAGAATTAGAGACGCTAGCGAAAAATTTAGAGTTAGGAAAACGGGTCAATTTTCTGGGTCAATTGCCGACTGGTAATGCTGTACGCACGCAGTTAGATCAAGCTGACTTGTTTATCCTAGCATCCTATCAGGAAGGCTTGCCCAGAGCGATGATTGAGGCAATGGCTCGAGGACTACCGTGCATTGGCTCTACTGTGGGTGGGATACCAGAACTCCTTCCTCCTGAAGATATGGTATCACCTGGTGATGTGGTTGCTTTAGCAAACAAGATTCGTGAGGTGGTGACTAACCCAGAGCGCATGGCTCGAATGTCTACCCGTAACTTAGAGACGGCAAAAGATTACAGAGAACAGATACTTCAGGAACGGAGGATTGCGTTCTACCGCTATGTGCGAAAAAGGACAGAAGAATGGTTAAAAACACAAAAATGAATGAAAAAAATATATGTTGCAGGGTAAAACAATATAATGTGTGGAATTACTGGCTTTTTTGATACCTCTGGACAAATTTCTACTGAGAAGATTGGGTCTGTCGTAGAAAAAATGTCCTCTCTTCTTGATCATCGTGGACCAGATGATGGTGGTATATGGGTAGATGCAAAGAACGGTATTGCCTTAGGGCACAGACGACTCGCTATTATTGATGTTTCTCCAGAAGGACATCAGCCTATGAAGTCTGCTGATGGTCGTTATGTCATTGTGTTTAACGGCGAAATTTATAACTTTTTAGAGTTACGGCATCAACTAAAAAATTTAGGTCACCATTTTCGAGGTCATTCCGATACTGAGGTGATGCTGGCAAGTTTTAGCCAGTGGGGAGTGAATAAGGCAGTTGAGCTATTCAATGGGATGTTTGCTTTTGCTCTGTGGGATGTCAGGGAGCGAGTTATATATTTAGGACGCGATCGCTTGGGTGAAAAACCCCTATATTATGGTTGGTTAAATAACACTTTTGTATTTGCCTCTGAATTAAAAGCTCTCAAAGCCCATCCTGATTTCTATCCAGAAATCAACCGTGATGCTTTGGCATTGTTTTTGCGTTATAGCTATATTCCTGCACCTGATTCTATTTACAAAGGAATCTATAAATTACCGCCAGCGACTCTCCTGAGTTGGGATGGGACAACTGCTCACCCTCAACTGATCCCCTATTGGTCTGCAAAACAAGCAGCAGAATCAGGTGTTGCTCACCCCTTCACAGGCTCAGAATCTGAAGCAGTAGAACAGCTGGAGGCACTACTAAAGAATGCGGTGGCGATACGAACGATTGCTGATGTTCCTTTAGGTGCATTTCTCTCAGGAGGGATTGACTCCTCTACAGTGGTAGCCTTAATGCAAGCTCAAAGTAGTCAATCAGTGAAAACCTTTAGTATTGGCTTTTATGAAGACAAATATAACGAAGCGCAACATGCTTTAGCTGTAGCACAGTACTTAGGTACAGACCACACAGAATTTTACGTTACTCCAAAAGATGCACTTTCAGTCATTCCTAAGCTACCAAGTTTATACGATGAGCCTTTCTCCGATCCGTCCCAAATTCCTACCTTTCTAGTCTCTCAACTTGCTAGACAGTATGTTACAGTCAGCCTGACTGGCGATGCTGGCGATGAATTGTTTGCTGGATACAAACGCTATTGGTTGTGTCGCAATATTTGGCAAAAAGTTGGCTGGATGCCTCAAACAATGCGCCATATAGCTGCTCATGCCTTGAGTAGTGTATCTCCAAAAACTTGGGATCATAGTTTTGTGACCTTTGGTGCTGTACTGCCAGCTAAACTCAAACACCAGGGCGGTTATGGCGATAAATTACACGCATTGTCAGAAATTTTGGCAGTTCCCGATTCGGATGCGATGTATGCTAGTCTTATTTCCTACTGGAAGAAACCAGAGCAAATAGTCATTGGTTGCTCTGACACTGTGACAGCTTTCAACAATCACCAATCTTGGTCAGAGCTACCCGATTTTACTCAACGGATGATGTACCAGGATATGGTAAAATATCTACCAGATGACATCTTGGTGAAAGTGGATCGCTCCAGTATGGGTGTAAGCCTGGAAGGACGAATCCCATTGTTAGATCACCGTGTAGTGGAATTTGCTTGGCGCATACCCCTATCAATGAAAATCCGTAACGGTCAAGGAAAATGGCTGTTGCGTCAGGTTTTATATAAATATGTGCCACAAAAACTCATAGAGCGTCCCAAAATGGGCTTTAGCGTGCCGCTTGAGAGCTGGTTGCGTGGTCCCTTGCGTGAGTGGGCAGAGGAGTTACTTAATGAAAGTCGCTTATATCAACAAGGATTCTTAAATCCCCAACCAATTCGCCAAAAGTGGACAGAACATCTGAACGGCGATCGCAACTGGCAGTACCATCTTTGGAACGTACTGATGTTCCAAGCGTGGCTAGATAAATATCACTAAATACTGAATTTATGGCTATCATCGTAACCGGAGCCGCAGGGTTTATTGGTTCTCACCTTGTAGAAGTGTTGTTGAAACAAGGACAAAAAGTTATCGGTATTGATGAATTCAATGATTACTACAATCCTGCCTTAAAGCGCAAGAATATTGCACACTTGCACTCCTCACCCAACTTTCAATTCATTCAGGGAGATATTCAGCTTTTAGACTGGCAAACACTTCTAGCAGATGTTGAGATTGTTTACCATCAAGCGGCACAAGCAGGAGTCAGAGCGAGTTGGGGTCAAGGTTTCCACGCCTACACCGAACGAAATATTAATGCTACGCAAGTGTTGCTGGAAGCAGCTAAGGATGCTAAACACCTGAAAAGGTTGGTGTTTGCCTCTACATCTAGTGTGTATGGTGACGCTGAAACTCTACCCACTCACGAGGGGATTTGTCCGCAGCCAGTTTCTCCTTACGGTATTACAAAACTAGCAGCTGAGAGGTTATGTGGGCTGTATCACAAAAACTTTGGCGTCCCTTTTGTAGCGTTGCGCTATTTCACAGTTTATGGACCCAAACAGCGTCCGGATATGGCTTTTCATAAGTTTTTTAAATCAATTTTGCGGGGGCAGTCAATTTCCATTTACGGTGATGGACAGCAAACGCGAGACTTTACGTTTATCAGTGATGTTATCGCAGCCAATTTAGCTGCCGCTACTGTACCTCAAGCCGTTGGCGAAATCTTCAACATTGGCGGTGGTAGCAGGGTGCCTTTAACGCAAGTCCTAAACATGATGGAAGAAGTTGTTGGACGCCCTATACAAAGGAAGCACATTGAAACAGCGATGGGAGATGCGCGTCATACTGCGGCGGATGTATCCAAAGCACAGAAGATTTTGGGTTATCAACCGCAAGTTTCTTTGAGGGAGGGTCTAACCCAGGAATGGCGGTGGGTTAAACAGTTGTATACATAATAAAAACTTATATTTTTTTCAATTGGGTGGAATACATCAAAAAGTCTAGGAAGGGCACCGTTAAGACAGATTAACACAATTGAACCCATACTTTATCCGGATAAGAACCCCTGTAAGCAAATACCAAGAGAATTAGAAGTAGAGAAGAACTATGCAAAAACTTTTAATAGTTGCGACAATTCCAGTGACACTCAGTAGCTTTTTCCCTTACATTACACGCCACTTACAAGCTAAGGGCTGGTGTGTCGATGGTATGGCGGCTGGAATCTCTACCGATCCTAAATGCTTGGAACTTTTTGATCACGTTTGGGATGTAGAGTGGTCGCGCAACCCCTTAAAGCCGCAAAACCTCATGGTTGCTCCACAACAAATTCGAGAGGTGATGGCACAACAGGAGTACGACATAGTAAATGTAACCACACCTGTTGCTGCATTTGTTACTCGCTTAGCGCTGAATGATTTACGAAAGCAGGGCAAATTTAAGATGATCTACACCGCCCAAGGGTTTCACTTCTACCGTGGAGGAGCAGCAATCAAAAACTCTGTTTTTCTGGGACTAGAAAAGCTGGCTGGACCTTGGACAGACTATCTAGTTGTGGTGAATCACGAAGACGAGGAGGCTCAAAAGCGTTATCGTCTTGTCAAGGATGAACAAATCCGCTACATACCAGGAACAGGGCTGAATACAGAGCGTTTTCATCGTCATATTATTTCTGAAGCCCAGATCATGCAGCTGCGCCAAGAGTTAGGTCTACCACCTAATTCTCCACTATTTCTCTCGGTCGCTGAGTTCATTAAGCGCAAACATCCTCAAGATGTTTTAAAAGCATTTGCTCGCCTAGCGAGACCGGATGTATATTTGGCTTTTGCTGGTAATGGACCACTCATGACCCAGACGCAGCAGTTAGCATCTCAATTGGGTTTGGAAAATCAAGTTCGCTTTTTGGGTGTACGCCGGGATATTCCTACTTTAATGAGTGCGGCAATAGCTACTGTGCTTGCTTCTGAGCAAGAGGGATTACCCAATTGTGTCATGGAGTCTATGTGTATGGAGACTCCAGTACTTGGTACGGATATCCGTGGAACTCGTGACTTACTAGAAGGAGGCTGTGGTCTGTTCGTCAAGGTGGGAGATATACAGGCACTGACGGCAGCAATGGCATGGATGCTGGATAACCCACAAGCAGCTAGAGCGATGGGTCAGCGTGGGCGAGAGCGGATCGCTAACTATGAAGTGTCACAAATTCTAAAGCAATACGAGGCTTTGTATACCGAGGCTTTACCGCGTAAAGAATTCGCCAGTGCTTCTGGGTGATGAAAAACCTAGCTACCAAAGTTTTTGCATTGATTAGACTTTAAGGATATATCTATCTATGAACGCTAAACATTTTCAGGGTGAGCGTGTCACAACCTATAACAGATTCATTAAGCCTGTATGCGATCGCGTCGTAGCAGCAATCGCCTTATTGGCTTTGACACCTGTGATGCTCATAGTTGCGATCGCCATTTACAGCAAGATGGGGCGTCCGATTTTCTTCTGTCAACCCCGCCCGGGTAAAAATGGTCGTATTTTTATCTTCTATAAATTTCGTACCATGACCAATGACAGAGGTCGCGATGGCAGCTTACTCTCTGATGGACGACGCTTGACACCTCTGGGTAAATTTCTCCGAAAAACCAGCTTAGATGAACTACCTCAACTGTGGAATGTACTCAAAGGTGACATGAGCTTTATTGGTCCTCGTCCTTTATTAATACAGTACCTGAATCGCTACTCGCCTGAACAAGCTCGCCGTCATGAACTTACACCAGGAATCACAGGTTGGGCACAAGTTAATGGTCGCAATATGATCCCTTGGGAAGAAAGGTTCGCTTTGGATGTTTGGTACATAGACCATCAATCCCTGCAATTAGATTTGTGGATCATGGTTTTGACAGTATGGAAAATTCTCAAACGTGAAGGCATTAACCATCCGGAAGCTGCAACCATGTTTGAATTCAAAGGAAATCCTTAGAAATTTACTGGTTAGTGGTTAGTAGCTACATAGTTTATGGAATCATTAACCACTAACTACTCTTGGCTAGGTCACATAGACCCTCTGAACTTGCACCGAAAAATCAATTCATGTCAAGGAGATGTAATAATGACTATAGCGCTTGAAAAAAGTACAAAGACTAAAAATTCTCACAAACCGTATCAATTTAGACGCTTTCTTGATCTACAGTGGTCTGATATCAACTGCGATCTACATATGCATACGAGTCGGACAGACGGCAAAGCTACAGTTTCAGATATCCTCCAGTTGTCTGTCCACCAAGGTTTAAGTTGCGTAGCCTTCACAGAACATGTCCGCAAAGATACAGATTGGTTTCCAGAGTTTGCCCAAGAAGTCAGGTCAAATGCAGAGTCTTATTTTCAACTTAAGGTATTGGTAGGTTGTGAAGCCAAGGCACTTGATTTCAACGGTGAATTGGATGTCTCAGAGGAAATTCTGGCTGAGTGCGATCTGGTGTTAGGTAGCGTTCACCGCTTTCCGAATGGTCAAGGGGGGTATATCAATGTGTCTCACCTAACTTCACAAGGATTTGCCCAAATTGAATTTGAACTCGCTCTGGGCTTACTGAAGTTTGCACCTATAGATGTGTTAGCTCACCCCGGTGGTATGTATTATAGACTTCACGGCGAGTTTCCAGCAGAGTTAATGCGCGAGTTAATGAAGGTCAGCCTAGAGCGAAACATCGCTATAGAAATCAATACTTCTTACATACGTAATCTCCCTAATTTCCTAGAGTTATGTGCAGAAGTTAACCCTTATGTTTCTATTGGTTCAGACATGCATCGTCTAGAGCAGCTAGCTAATTGTCGAGATCAGTTATTTCGGTTAGGAGTGGGAGCGTGATGAAAGTATTAGTGACTGGAGCGGGTGCTGTATTAGGTCAGGGTATCATCAAGAGTCTACGGATGGCTGATACTCCTTACCACATCATTGCGGTAGATCCCGATCCCCGTGCTGTTGGGTTGTATTGGGCAGATCAATCATACTTAGTTCCCTTAGCGACAGACCCATCTTATTTAGATGTCGTCTGCCGCATTCTTGAACGCGAAAGACCTGATGTGGTTCTGGTTGGTACAGATGTAGAACTCCTCACCTATGCTCAAAATAAGTTAGAGCTAGAATCTAACTATAAAACGCGAATCATTGTTAGCCCACCTCATGTCATCCAAATCGCTGATGATAAATGGTTGACTTATGAGTTCCTGCGAGCAAATGAATTTCCTTGCCCCAAATCAGCTTTGCCTAGTGGCATTTCTAAGCTGTTGCGGGAATGCGATTTTCCATTCATCGTTAAACCTCGGACTGGTGCTCGTTCTATTGGTGTTCACCTCGTGAGGAATGAGGAAGAACTCTATCAAGCATTAAGCCAAGTAGAAAATCCTGTCATTCAAGAATGTGTTGCCAATGCTGAGCAAGAGTATACCAGTGGCGTAGTCGTAGATATGGGAATTGCTAAGGCAGTAGTCACCATGCGGCGTGATTTGCGCGATGGCAATACTTATCGCGCTTATATCGAACCTGATGCTCCTTTCAACTGTTTGCTAGCAAAGATTGCTGAAGAATTGGGTGGAACGGGACCGTTAAATTTTCAATTCCGGGTTGAGCAAGGAATCCCGAAAATTTTCGAGATTAATGCCCGTTTCTCTGGTACCACTCCTCTGCGTGCTTATGCTGGATTTAACGAGGTGGATTACCTCGTACGGCATTATGTTCTAGGCGATTCTATTCCAGTACCTCAAGTGCGAGCGATCGCCATTTTCAAGTATTGGAATGAAATGATCGTTGAACCAGACCAACTGCAACGATTCACAAATAATTTAGAGCTTCTCAATGCTGTGGTTGCATGAATACCCAAATTATTCAATTATCAAATCCTTTGTGGTTAGAAACACTACAAAAAATCCGGCATGATATTTATCACTTGCCTGAATACTTTGCTCTGGAAGCCATCAGAACCAAAACGCTTCCAGAAGCGATTTTGATAGTTGATGACGACCGAATTCTTTTTGCACCGTATTTATTGCGTAGCTGCAATGACATAGGGACTTCATCAGAAAATATACAAGAAATTTTTCATGTAGTCTCACCTTATGGCTATCCAGGAATTTTGTTGAGCCAGACAGCTGTGAACACCTCAGATTTTCTGGATATTGCTATCAATGAGTTAAAACAGGTGTTAAAAGAAAAGGGAGCTTGCTCTGCTTTTTTTAGATTGCATCCCATTATTAACCAGAATTTATCTACATCTCATTTGGATATTTTTACAGATAATGGGAAAACAGTCTCTATAAATTTGGAACTGTCTGAGCAAAAAATATGGAGTCAGACCAAGTCAGACCGCAGAAAAATAATTAATCAATGCAAGCAAAATGGATTAAAAGCCAGGATGGTGATATTTGAGGAATACATTGAACAATTTGCGGAAATTTATGTAGAGACAATGACGCGAGTGGGTTCTGCAGCATTTTATTATACTTTCAATCATGAATATTTTTCTCACATGAAAGCCTTACTGGGGGAAAAACTACATTTATGTATAGTAGAAATTGATAATGAGGTTGCTTCAGGAGCTTTATATACTGAGTACTCCGGTATAGTGCAGAGTTTGTTCCGGGGAACGAGAACTAAGTTTTGCAACGTTTCCCCCAATTCCCTAGAAATTGATTATGTGAGATTTTGGGCTAAAGAACGTGGAAATAAAATTGTACACTTGGGAGGTGGACTGGGAGGTACACAAAATAGCCTCTATCATTTCAAAGCTACTTTTTCTAAAGTAAGGCATATTTTTTTGACCATGCGTCTGATTATAGATGAAAAAAAATACCTTTCTTTAGTTGAGCAGCAGGCAAAATATTTGAACATTCCTTCTGAACAACTACTAAATTCTCGCTTTTTTCCTGCTTACCGTTATCAAGAGCAAAACTAAGAGAAATTTCTTAGTTTTTTACACTTTTCATCCGAGTAAAGACAGTTTTTATACAATGGTATCCTTTTGCAATTGAAATAGAATTCAGGAGGTTTTCAAGATGACTGACACAATGAAAATATCTAGTATCAAGGAATTGTATAGTACGGACGAGTTTAATTTTTGGGCATATAAGGAATATTCTTTATTACCAGAAGAAAAATTTTTCATAGAAACTTTTTTAGATAAAAGCCTGAAAACTCTAGAGGCTGGTACAGGAGGAGGCAGAATAGTTTCATCAATGCATAAAATAGGTTTTAAAGACCTTTATGCCTTTGATTATGTATCAGATTTTATTGAGATAGCGAAAAATAAAAATAATTTCAACAATATCTGCTTTTCTGTTGATAATGCAATATCATTAAACTACAAAGATGGTGAGTTTGAACAATTGCTTTATCTCCAGCAAGTCATTTCTCTTATAGAAGATGAAGCAGGGAGGTACAATGCGTTTCAAGAAGCATATCGTATTTTAAAAAAAGGTGGAACAGCAATATTTTCATTGCTCAATTTTGACAGTAGAGTGACTAGCCCATTATATACACTCTATTTAGCGTATTTACGCATCTTGAGAAAATTTTGTAATGTCAATCGCTCAATTCAATATCTTCCCCAACTGAAGTATGCGGGTGAAATAAATTTAGAGTCACTGCTTGATAAACCACCTTATTTATATTGGTATCGGCTTGAAGAAGCATACCAAATTATCCAATCAGCAAATTTTAAAATAGTTGCCCTTGGTTCTGATTTTCAGGTGAGTCAAGGGAGAATGCATACTTCCTTAGAAACATTAAAACAAGCACCAAATCAGGGAATGCTGTATTTTGTTTGTACAAAATAAATATAGCAGTTGCCAGGTAAATTAGGACATGAACTCATGAGAAAATACGGACACCACGAGACTTACAAGTCTGTTCCCTGTTAAGAGTTCCCTGCTATACAAAAATAATCTTGGGTTGGCTTGTGAAAAGTCAAACAGAACTATGAATAAACCAATTCTCCTCTCAACTCCCCATATGGGCGATCGCGAACTAGAATTTGTCAAAGAAGCCTTTGATACGAACTGGATTGCCCCTGTTGGCCCTCATGTCGATGCTTTCGAGCAAGAATTTTGTCAAGTTATAGGTGCAAGTCATGGTGCTGCTGTAAGTTCCGGTACAGCAGCGATCCATTTAGCTTTGCGTTTGGTTGGTGTACAGCCAGGAGATGAAGTTTTTTGTTCTAGCCTAACGTTTGTGGCTACTGCGAACCCGATTACCTATTTAGGAGCAAAACCAGTCTTTATTGACTGCGATCGCATTTCTTGGAACATGAATCCCGACTTATTGTGGGAAACACTACAGCGCCGTGCTAGAACGGGAAACTTGCCCAAAGCTGTTATAGTTGTACACTTATACGGTCAAAGCGCAGATATCGACCCGATTGTAGAAGCTTGCGATCGCTATGGAATTCCTTTGATTGAAGATGCAGCAGAATCTTTAGGAGCCACGTATAAAGGACGTTCGCCCGGAACCTTTGGAAGAATTGGTATTTACTCCTTCAACGGTAATAAAATTATCACGACCTCTGGCGGCGGGATGTTGGTTTCTAACGACGAACAGCTGGTGAGCAAGGCTCGTTTTTTAGCAACCCAAGCACGCGATGGGCAAAGCCCCGCCAAGGGCGATCGCGCTCCCCATTACCAACACTCAGAAATTGGTTACAATTATCGGCTTAGCAATGTTTTGGCTGGGATTGGGCGGGGTCAATTGCGTGTTTTGAACGAGCGAGTTGCAGCTAGAAGACGCAACTTTGATATCTACCAAAAGGCTTTAGGAAAGCTACCAGGCATTGAATTTATGCCAGAAGTGAGTTTCGGTCAAGCAACTCGCTGGCTAACTTGCCTAACAATAAATCCTGAGGCTTTTGGGGCTGATCGAGAGCAAGTACGGCTTGCCCTTGCCGAACAGCAAATAGAATCCCGCCCAGTTTGGAAGCCTTTGCACCTCCAGCCAGTATTTGCTGATTGTGAATATGTTGGTGGTGCTGTGTCAGAAGATTTATTTGCACGCGGTTTGTGCTTACCTTCTGGCTCGAATCTCACAAGTGAGGACTTAGAGCGAGTCATTGATGCAATTTATGCTATTCACTGTAACCATAGCAAAAATCGCTCTTCCTTATTCACGGTTTTGTAGCTAATTTACAGCATAAACAAATTATCTCTGAAAATTTCAAATGGTTTAGCGATGCAATGAATATTTCATCTAACTAACAATCATAATAATTAACATAAACTGAAAATTGCTTTAAACATTATGGAAACACAAGAAACTAGTTTAAATTTCGCCAAATACTTGTACCTCGTCAAGCGCCATTGGTTACCTACTGCAGCAATATTTTTCCCGGTTTTCCTGATCTCACTGCTAACTCTCTCTTTGAAAAAGCCTGCTTATGAGGCAGAAGGAAAACTATCATTTCAAAGAACTAACACGATTTCTTCCCTTACAGGAGTAGGAACAGAAATCAGCAGGTTAGAACCCTTGGTAACTGATAGAAGTAATCCTTTAAACACAGAGGCAGAAGTCATTCGTTCTGTTCCGGTTGTGCAGAAAACTATCAACCAACTCAACTTGAAAAACAAAAAAGGGAAACCCTTAACCATAAAGGAATTTATGAAAATGTTGACAATTAAAGACGTTAAGGGTAGCGATGTTTTACAAGTTTCTTACAGAGACACTGACGCGAAAACAGCAGCAGAGGTTGTTAATACGCTGATGCAAAACTATTTAGACCAAAATATCGTTTTCCATAGAATGGAAGTTGCCGCCGCCCGCAAATTTCTAGAGGAACATTTACCAAAAGCCGAATTAGTTGTCCGCAAAGTAGATGCACAACTCCGCCAGTTTAAAGAAAAAAATCAAGTTGTTGCCTTGACAGAGGAAGCAACTAGAGCAGTGGAAAGAATGGCTGACTTCCACAAACAAATTGGCGACTCTCAATCTAGAATTGCCGATCTCGATGCTCAGTCTCGCGCTATCCGCAACCAATTGAAGATGAACTCTCAGCAAGCAGTTAGTACAACTTCAGTGAGTCAGTCTCGAGGGGTGCAAGATGTACTCACAGAAATCCAACAGCTAGAAACTCGACTTGCTGCTAAGAGAGTTATTTTGCAGGAAAATCATCCTGAAATTATCAATTTAAAAAGTAACTTAGCAGCGCTCAGACAAATACTAAAAACGCGTGTCAAAGAGGTTGTAGGAACCGCGCCATCAAATGTAAATCACAACTTGCAAATTGGAGAATTGCAACAAACACTCAGTGCGAGGTTAGTGGAATTAGAGACAACCCGTTTGGGTTTAACTAATCAAGTCATGGCTTTAAGCAACCTACAGGGTAACTATAGAAACAGGCTGAAGCTGTTGCCAAGATTGGAGCAACAACAACGAGAGTTACAACGTCAGTTAGAAGCTGCGCAATCTACCTATTCGCTGTTATTACAAAAGCTTCAAGAAAGCCGTATTGCCGAAAATCAGAATGTAGGCAACGCCCGCATTATATCTGCTGCCCAAGTTTATGAAGATCCGACTTCTTCTCCTATGATTTCGTACCTGAGTGCAGCCTTAATTGCTAGCTTAGCTGGTTTAGCAAGTATGTATATTTTGGAAGCAAGAGATAAATCCATTAAGACTGTTGATGAGGTAAAAGAATTATTAAAATTGACTTTTTTGGGTGTCATACCTGCCTTTAGTAATTCTAAAAAATCTCCTCGCCGTCAGGAAGAACTAGAGCCTTATAGCCAAAGACTTGTTGTTAGAAATATACCTCGTTCTCCTATTAGTGAATCTTACCGGATGCTACGAGCTAATTTGAAATTTGTGAGTGCAGATAAAGAATTAAGAACTATGGTCATCACGAGTTCTGTACCGCAGGAAGGTAAGTCAACAGTAGCTGCCAATTTAGCTCTAACAATAGCGCAAATGGAGCGTAAAGTATTACTGGTAGATGCAGATTTGCACCGCCCAGTTCAGCATCGAATTTGGGATTTAACAAATGATAAAGGTCTGAGCAATGTGATTGTTGGACAAGCGCAATTAAAGACAGCAGTCAAAACCGTCATGGATAATTTAGATATTCTTACTGCTGGCGTAGTACCTCCTTCTCCAGCCTCGCTGCTTGACTCCAGAAAAATGGCTGGTTTGATTGAAACTTTTGCTGCTACCTATGACTTCGTAATCATTGATGCTCCTTCATTAACGGTTGCTGCTGATGCTGCGACTCTAGGTCAAATGGCTGATGGTGTTTTGTTGGTAGTTCGACCGGGAGTAGTGGATTCTGTTAACGCCGCTATTGCTATGGAAGTTTTAGAAAAATCTGGTCAGAATGTCATAGGACAGGTGATAAATGGAGTGATTCCAGAAAATGAACGCCACAGCTACTACTACTTTAATAAGGAATACTATGCGCAAGAACAGGTAGCATTACAGAAAAGTTGAAAAGCTGGCTCATAAGATTTAACGCGAAATACAAAAAATATTGACCTTCAAATAGCCAAGTAATTTCTTACAATACATTTCTTCTCTAAACTAAATTTTCATCCATGTAGTCAAGTTTTTAGCGGAATTTTTACAGATAACAATAGGCTAAAAAAAAGACTAAGAAACGGCAAAATTAGTTGATGAAGCATCAGGTAAAACATTTTATGGTGTGGGTATTGTGTCCATCCATATTCTGTACTGGCGCTCTAGTAGCAAACGTGCAGATAGCTTTGGATCTAGAAACTTCTGAAATCTCATTAGTCATTCGTTTGAAGGAACAATGGCATTTATGAGAGGAGTGAGTATGTATAATCAAAATGGCTATATAGTAAATTTTTTTGGTCTATCTGTAGACTCGATAGAAATCATTAGCTACCTGCGCAAAAATTTACAATTGAAGGAAATTTGCCAGAAAATTTTCTATAAAAACATTATTTGTCAAGCGGCTCAGGAAAGAAGTTTAATAGTGACTCCAGAAGAAATTCAGATAGAGACAAACTACTGGCGCTTGGAAAAACATTTGGAGACAAATGACGATATTATTGTGTGGTTAACAAACCAGATGCTTACTGTAGAAGATTGGGAAGAAGCAATTCGTGATCGCCTGCTAGAGCAGAAATTATCTGAATCTTTATTTAGCCAAGAAGTAGAAATATTTTTTATTCAACATCAGCGTGAATTTGATCAGGTATTGCTTTATCAATTGGTTGTCCCCTATCAAGATTTAGCTCAGGAACTCTTTTATCAAATTTCGGAGCAACAAATTAGTTTTTATGAAGCAGCCCATCTCTATGATATTGATGAAAGACGCCGTGATAAATGTGGTTATGTAGGGCAAGTTTACCGCTACAATTTCAATCCAGAACTAGCAGTTATTGTGTTTAATGCTGGCGTAGGAGAATTAATTGGTCCAGTGACAACTCAAGAGGGAATTCATTTATTGACAGTAGAAGAGTTTATTCCATCTGAACTTACCACTACAATACGGGAAAATATCTTAAATCAGATGTTTATGCAATGGTTAGAAAGTCAGCTTAATCATCTGTTGCAAAGCGGTGGTTCAAGTTAATTGACTTGTACAGTACTTCGATGCCTGCTGGCTCCCCCACAATTGAGGATAATTTATTTCTTGGAAATCCCTAAGTACCCTCAAGGGTACCCTCTATAATCCAATACGGTTCAGTTAAGGTTGATGTGTAAAAAATCACGTTTTTAGAGACGCGACGCCAGTCGCCTACGGAGGGAGACCCTCCAAAGGGCGCTGGCTCGCCATGGCGCGTCTCTACATTGTGTTGGTGATAAGGGTTCTGGTGTAAAAATTCGTTTTGAGTACCCGGTCATTCATCCCACGCTCCCCTCCGGGTGAGACGTCGGGCTTCTGACCGAATCAACTAAGTTTGATTGGTGCTAGTGGGGTGGCGGGTATAGCTTGTTGATGAAGTTCTTTGGAGTAGTGAAAGAATACTGAGCAGGTTATTGCAATTGAGTATTGGTCGAAATTTTGGCTTAAGGGTATTTGCGGTTTTAGTTAGTTTGATGAAATACCAGAGGTGGAGTTATTGGTGAAACGTTTTGGCAAAAAGCGGAACCAATAGCAGAAGATTTTCATGAATCAGCGTTGTCTAATAAATCTGATCTACAGACATAGCATCTTAAGTCTCTACAACGCGTCTACCCTAGAAGAACAACCGCAAAGCAGACATCATGAAAAGACTTGTCCCCCCGAAATTAAATAGGTTTGCTACAGCAACGCTGATAAGTGTCTCAGTATTGCTTCTCCTCTGGTTGACCTCGCCATTAGCGAAAACACTAGCAAAACCAGAGATTAAAATCTTTGACCAAGTCTGGCAAACTGTCAACGAAAACTTTTACGATCCAAAACTTAACGGAGTGGACTGGAAAGCAATGCGGCAAAAGTATGAACCTCAAGCCGTGCGAACCAAATCTAACCAAGAAGTTGCTGGTGTTATCAATCAGATGCTTTCGGAATTGCGAACCTCTCACACCCGGTTTTACATTCCAAATGAGCCAGCATACTACCAGCTTTTGGGGATTTTTCAGGCAAGGAACCCCGAGTTTCAAAAGCAGTTAAAGAAATTCTTCCCGAAAGGCAAGATTGAATACAGTGGTATTGGTGCAATTACCAAAGACATTAATGGTAAGACCTTTGTCAGTGGTATTCTCGATGGAAGCCCAGCTGCTAAAACTGGGTTAAAAGTGGGCGACCAACTCCTAAGCGTAGATAATCGTCCTTACCAGCCGATACAATCTTTTACAGGTAACGCAGGTCAGAAAGTTACGCTGTTGATTCAAAGAACACCAGACGCCAACAGCCAAGAAAAAATTGTTGTGACTCCGAAGATGTTCGATGCGTCTACTATGTTTCTGGAGGCGCAGCAAGCTAGTACCCAGGTTATTCAACGCAACGGTAAGAAAATTGGCTACGTTCATATCTGGTCAAATGCTGCTGAGCCAGATCAGGAGAAACTTCGAGAAGACCTGATCTACGGTCGCCTTAGAGATGCACAAGCGTTGGTTTTGGATTTACGAGATGGTTGGGGTGGAGGAGATATTGGTTATCTCAACATCTTCACTGCACAAGAAGGTCCTAGTATTACCAGTATTCCCCGCAATGGCAAAAGATATACTTATATTTCTCAATGGAAAAAGCCTGTAGTTATGGTCATTAATGAAGGGAGCAGAAGTAGTAAGGAAATTTTGGCGTACGCCTTCCAGCAACATAAAATAGGACCTGTGGTTGGTTCCAAGACAACGGGAGCAGTGGTTGCTGGTCGTCCTTTTTTGATGTCAGATGGTAGCTTCCTTTACTTAGCAGTTTCAAATGTGTTTATCAACGAAAATCAACGGTTGGAAGGTAAAGGAGTCACGCCTGATATTAACGTTCCATTCTCATTGGAGTATGCTCAAGGTGCAGACCCGCAAAAAGAGCGAGCAATAGAAACTGTGCTGCAAGCAGTCCAGTAGCGCAGCTAAACGATGATATGTGCAATATCTTTTGGAAGTGACTTGATTTTTTGCTGCTCGTTGCTGTTCTGTTGGACAGAAAGCCGCAAATTATTAAAGCCTGAGCAAGCTACTAGAAATTTCTGCGATTTTCAGAAAAGTCCTTCTTCAAGACTGTATTAATAATTGAAACCAAACATTAATCAAATCAAGGGAGAAAACTCCAAAACTGAATTCCTTTTTAACCTCTTTACTCTGTGTTCTGGAGCGTCTCTGTGGTTAAATTACTTTAAAACCGCAGAGGCACAGAGGAGGACACTTCTGTGCCGGGGTTCTCTTCGTTGAAGCAACTGCCGTCCCGTTGAAGAAAGTGTCCATTAGCGCAGAGAGAAAAAAGAGATTTTATGAGTCATTATTAGGTCAAACTAATACCTCTATTGTCCAGAAAAAAAGTCAAAATCAAATATCCAAAATACAGGATTGATTCAAAATGAAATGTAATTTTAAGATTTTCTTATTGTTATTAACTTTGCTATGTTCTGTTGGCACTTCTATCAATGCAGCTGTTGCCCAAGAGACTAGTAGCACTACTTTATCAACTCAATTGAGCGCTCAACGAGAGAACGGCAATATTCTATTAGCACAAAACAGGACAGAAGAACAAGAACTTCAAGCTTTTTTTAATAGCAAATACGACTATTGGGATGCCCGTGTTTTGGCAGATTATTGGGGACAGTCGGTAAGCGATGCCAAAGCTCGAATGGGCAGAAAGATTCTTTGGGGTCCAGAAAATGTTGCTATCCTCAATCAGTTTCTTGTAGATGCAAGAGTGAACGCTTTACAGTCAGTGAAACCAGCGAAAAACCCTAGCTCCTACAAATTTTTTAGAGTGTCAAACTATTCCTATGATGATGCAAGAGCACTGGCTAAATTTTGGGGCGATCGCTCACCTATGGATGCAAAACTACGCATTGAGCGCAATCTCATTTTAGGCAATAACGAGATGATTGAACAAGCGTTACGATATTCTCGCCGCTAGATCTAGGAAGTGCAGGGTGGATGTCATTACGAAACACTTATAGCGGTAAGAACCCGGAGTAAGGTACACAAAGAAATAATGAACCACAGATGGACACAGATGGACACAGATAATTAATTACTTTATTCAATTGAATTACGCTATATGTCTTTGAACTGGAAAATTGGCTTTGAAATTGAGCTGATGGCACCTCGGGGACTCAGCAGACAGGACTTAGCAGAGTTGATAGCCCAACAACATGATGCGGGAGTGCGTCGTGTCTTTCATCCTCAGTCTGAACCAAGTCAGGTTCCGGGAACTCCCTTGTTCCAAAATCTGACTTTGGGGTTTGAGGTGATTGATCAACAGGGGCGTTTGATTGCAAGATGTGTGGATGATCTCACCCTTCAGGATGACTTGGATAAAACTCAAAAACCCAAACCAGGATGGTATCGAATTGTCAGTGACGATACTAGACTTCTGCAACTGGTGAACAGCCAAGCTAACCCTGCTGATTCCCTTACTACAGTCCTGAAGCCAATTGCGAGTTTATTTTCTACCTATGCGGAAGCAGGACCTGGGGGGATGGTACGTATTGCTGATAATACAGACAATCCAATTGCGATCGCCGCACCTCTACCAGGAGAACGAGAACGTCCTTGTGAGTTAATTACGCCACCTATTGATAGCAATCATGGCGATCGCCTGGAGGTTCTCTTATCAGCAGCACGTGCTATTGGCTTCACAATTCCTGCTGAAGGTGCAACCCACCTGCACTTCGATGCTATCCCCTTATGTTCTGCCCCTGTTTTCGCTAATCTAGTGAATCTCTTATGGACACATGGAGAAAATTTAAAACGATTGGTGGGAACTAATTCCAGATGCAGACGTTTGGGAATGTGGGACGAGGAGTTGTTGGTATTGATCAACGAATCGGATTTTTGCGATCTGTCGTGGTTTGATGCTAAAGCACGTCTTGCCAAACTTGAGTTAACAAAATATTGTGACTTTAACCTCAAAAACCTAATTCACCCCATCCCTGATAAATTTACCTTTGAAGCTCGTATTTTCCCCTCCTTTTTGCACACACAACCTCTTATCGAGGTAGCGGCGTTGATGGAAGCAATCCTACGCTATGCAGCAACGGCATCTAAGATATCACCCACTGCACCCTTGAAATGGAAATTAGAATCCGTGCAGGAATTTCTCAAAGCACTCCCAATAGCTGAACATTTTCGCTGTGTTTGGTTGTCTCGTGCTGCTAGCGTTGGCTAATATGATGTCCGGATGAGTACTTATAAAAAACGAAGAACCTCACCCCAACCCTCTCCGAACTTGCGGAGAGGGGAAGAGAGGCGGGTGAGGTAACGCAGGAATTATAAATTTATCTGTATCAGGACTTACGCACTGAAAACCCGAAACCTCGATCCCCCCTAGCCCACGCCAGTCCGCGAGGAACCCCCAAAACAAGGCTGGCTCTCCTTAAAAAGGGGGGAATCTTAAAAGCCCCCTTTTTAAGGGGGTTGGGGGATCTCTTCTGCGTAAGTCCGATGTATGTCACATATGGCGATCGCCTCCAGCAGTGCGGTACAACCAGCGATTGGCTTTGCCACTGCCCCTTGGGCGATCGCCCACTGCACCTGTTGCTCAAAACACTTACCGATTACCCATTGCAAATGAATCTTGTTTTCTTAAGCTTTGAATGGTGGCAATTGTATGCTGTGCCACCTTGTCAATTTCCTCAACCGTGTTGAACCGTCCTATACCAAAGCGTATTGACGCATAAGCGAGCGCTTCCGAGTGTCCCAGTGCTGTGAGAACATGGGAAGGGGCAGTTGTTGCAGAAGAGCAAGCAGATCCAGAAGACACCGCCATCACTGGTTGCAACCCTAACAGCAATGCAGATCCATCTACCCCTTCAATACTAATATTTAGATTTCCCGGTAATCGCTGAGTGGAATGTCCATTGAGATGAATTCCCTCAAGCTGAGAAAGTTGTTCCCACAATCTTTGCCTGAGTTGCGTCAGGCGTTGGCTTTCTGTCGCTTGTTCTTCTAAAGCAATCTCCACAGCCTTACCAAATCCTACAATTTGCGGTGTATACAATGTGCCAGAACGCATTCCGCGTTCATGTCCACCACCATGCTGCTGCGGAGCAAGTTGCACTCTAGGATTACGACGGCGAACGTACAGCGCACCAATACCCTTGGGACCGTAGACTTTATGTGCTGTTAGCGACATTAAATCAATTTTCAGCGCCTGCACGTCTAGGGGTATTTTACCAATAGCTTGTGCTGCATCGGTGTGGAAAAGGACATTACGTTCTCGGCACATTGCGCCAATTTCTGCCAATGGCTGCAACACACCAATTTCGTTATTCGCCGCCATCACTGAAACGAGAATAGTATCGGGACGCAAAGCTTTTTCCAACTCGGTTAAATCAATCAGCCCATCTTTTTGGACTGAAAGGAATGTAATTTCAAAACCAAGGGTTTTAAGATACTTGCAAGGGTCAAGAACTGCGCTATGTTCAGTGACAACAGTAATAATATGCTGTCCTTTTTGAAAATAGGCTTCAGCAACACCTTTGATACCTAAATTATTCGCTTCTGTCGCACCACTAGTGAAGACAATTTCTTCTGGCGTTGCGTTAATTGCTGCTGCCAAAATTTCCCGCGTTTGTTTCACAGCAGCTTCCGCTTCCCAACCGTAAACATGACTGATGCTGGAGGGGTTGCCAAAATGTTCTGTAAAAAAGGGTAGCATAGCAGCAAGTACCCGTTCATCCACAGGTGTAGTCGCTTGGCAATCGAGATAAATAGGGCGTTGAGACATAGCTATTGGCTGATAATTGTACCCAGTGTTTTTAATACAGCAAGCACTTGATATAATTCATTTCCTCGTCTTAACAGAGTGAATTCATCAGATAAAGCATACTTTGGTTTATCTTGCTGAGGCAGTTTCAGGAAAATAAAATGGCTACCATTCGATACTAATCCAAATACAGGTTTTTCTGGATTAGGATTTGCCAGGATGTAAGCGAATCCTTGGGGTATTGCTTCTAAAAGAGAAAAACTAGCCCTTTTGGATTCAATAACCAACAACCACAACTGCTGTTGCAGAACTAAAACATCTATTCGCCCTCTGATAATTTCTTCTTCATCCTCCAAGGCAATTTCTATAGATTCTTCGGTAGCAATAAAAAAAGGTTCACTATAAAAGCCGGCTAAATCTAATAAAGGAGACAACACTACCATTTTTACCGCATCCTCTAAAATTGGTGGGCGCTTAACCAATCTGAGGAAGTTGGTTTTAACTCTGTCTAAATATTGCTTTTCTAAAACTGTGATTTCAGGTAAACCCTCAAACCACTCTGTAAAAAATTCCTCATTCTCCACTACTTGCAAACCAAATCTTTCTTCTAAATAGCTAAGAGAGACATTTTGAGCCTGGATGACTTGAACCATAGTTCAATCAAAAAGTGATATTAACCATTGTATGGTGAAAATTTCCTAACAAATGGTGAAATGGTGGGTGATGCAATAGATACGCGATAATAGGAAATTAGCCTGGGTCGGCAAGCTTTATTTGTAAAGCTGTAACTTTACTCATCTGGCTATTTTAACCTGCTATTTTGACGCAAAATGACTAAAGATATGCAACGCGACTTTACCAACCGCGATGAGTTGGTAGCCTACCTCCGCGAACAATTCCCCAAAGCCGCAGAACGGGATGATCATATCAGCGAAACCGTCGGTGGACGTAAAGCCGCTGAGGCGGTACTACAAAAAGTAGACTCCGTACGCTACGCAAAAACACGTAACTTTTTCACAGGTGCTGTTACACGGCTTTCTCCTTACATTCGTTATGGCGTTCTCAGCTTACGCGAAATTCGGGATTACGTTCTTGGGCGCGTCAAATCCCAAGATGATGCAACGAAACTCATTAACGAGTTGGGTTGGCGTGACTACTGGCAACGGCTATATGTCAAGCTGGGCGATCGCATTTGGCAAGACCAAGAGGAGTACAAAACTGGGTATACTGTTGCTGAATATGCACCTGAGTTACCCGATGATATTAAACAAGGCACCACAGGACGAGTGTGCATCGACAGCTTCAGTCATGATCTGCGGGAAATTGGCTACCTGCACAACCATGCACGGATGTGGATAGCAGCTTACATTGTCCATTGGCGGCGTATTCGTTGGCAAGCGGGAGCAAAGTGGTTTCTTCAACATCTTTTAGATGGTGATCCAGCAAGTAATAATATGTCGTGGCAGTGGGTAGCCAGCACCTTCAGCCACAAACCGTATTTTTTCAACCGCGAGAACTTAGAACGCTACACTGAAGGCGTTTACTGCCGAAAATGTCCTTTATATGGTAAGTGTGACTTTGAAGGAAGTTATGAAGAACTGGAAGCGCGGCTGTTTCCCAAAGGGGAATTTACCAAACAACCTAATAGTCAAAGTTGGCAGAAAGGGAAGAAAGGCAAAAGGTAAAATTAAAGTTAACCGGAAATATGCAATTTCAATGTGTTTTAGCTTATTAAATGCTCTCAACTGACTTAGCCACGATGCAGCTAGATGGGGAAAAGTTCCAACAATTACAAAACGCTTTACTCAGCGCCTTTCCTAACCAAGGAGAATTAAAACAGTTTATCAGATTTAAACTAGATAAAAATCTGAATGAAATTGCGGTCAGTAGTGGTGCAACCTATTCTGATGTAATGTTCGAGCTGATTACATGGGCAGAATCTGAAGATAGGCTGACGAAACTTATTTCTGCTGTATGTAGTCAAAAATCCAATAATACTCAGTTAAAGCCATTTTGTGAACAACTGCGGCAAGAGCAAGCGACAACAAAACAATCTCATAGATTGCTAAATCCATGCAATTTTGATTTAAACCAATTAATTGAAGACTGTGTAGAAAAATTAGATGGCAAGCAAGGATTGGTTGGGCTATGTGTACCATGTGGTGATGCTATTTTTCAGAAAAACTTTTGTCAGCGGTTGAAGGATGGACTTGATACGAGTAACATCCAAGTCAAAACATCTCTCGCACTAGATCCGCGAATCACTTCTGTGGAAAGAGCCGTTACACAAATCAATCGGTACAAAAAACTCCTACAAACTAGCGAAATCATTTGTCCTATTCAAGTTCAGATATTTGACAAGAATTTAAACATTCCCCATGACTTCTGGCAAAAAATTTCTACCGAATTCAAAAACAATTTCCAAAACCGCTTAATCTTAATTATGTGGGGCAGTGAAGGCTGTATTTTTCCAAAAGATGTGATACCGCTAAATCCTCCACAATTTAAGAAAGTGCATGCACATCTGTGGGTTCGCGAAGTGACAAACAGTCTGGGATGGACACAACAAGAAGTTATGCAGGAGTGGAAGAGAATAATGATTACTGCGTGTTGTCAGGATACCTCCCAAAGCGACTCTCAAAGTGAACTGCTGGATATCATACGTGTATATGAGCATATAGAAGAAACTCGGGAACTTTTGCAACAAAACCTTTCAGCAAAAGATTTTCTACAAGAACTGGAGCAAAGGATTCAGGCTTATGTCTAAGCGATCTGTTGATACGTCTACCAGCTTCTCTACAATCGCTTACAAATCCTTACCGGACTCTCGTGAAATCGAAACTCTGGAAGTAACCGTATCTCAGAAAGACCCTACACAAAAAAGGATAACAATAGAGAAGGAACCTTACTTACCTGATGATAAGTTAGTTGAGGCGGTTAACCTGGCGATCGCCTTAGGTCGTCCTTTACTATTACAAGGCGAACCTGGTTGTGGGAAAACACGCTTAGCCTATGCTGTCGCTTATGCGTTGGGCTTACCTTTAGAAGTCAGCTACATCAAGTCCACTAGTCGCGCCCAGGATTTACTTTACACCTATGATGCTGTTAATCGCCTTTATGATGCTCAGTTAGGGGCTGAAGGATTGCGTAGTCGAGAAATTAAGAACTATATTCGTTTAGGTCCTTTGGGGAGAGCGATCGCCCGCGCTCAATATGGGCGTCGTTCAGTGGTGCTGATTGACGAAATCGACAAAGCTGATCTCGATTTTCCCAATGATTTGTTATGGGAGTTGGATCGGCTAGAGTTTCGCGTAACTGAGGCTCCAGATATATCTTACGCCGTTGGCGACAACCCAGCATTACGCCCCATCGTGTTTGTCACGCACAATGAAGAAAAAGCTTTACCAACGGCGTTTCTGCGCCGATGCATTTTTCACTACGTTGAATTTCCCCAAACAGAGGAGGATTTGCAACAGGTTTTAGCAACTCACCAAATTTCTAACCCAGAATTGAGCAAAAAAGCTATCGAAGTTTTGTTAAAGCTTCGCGACCCCAAAATAGTTGATCTTAGCAAGCGACCGGGTTTAAGTGAACTGCTGGATTGGGTGGGTTATCTAGAAGCGGTAAAAACTCCGGTCGAAGAACTCGACAAACTGCCGTATTTTGGAGCATTGCTCAAACAAGAGAGCGATCGCCAACGCGCAATGGAGGCTTTTGCCAAGCTGTGAAGCCACCCAAGTTACCCGCGTTTCTCTGGGAGTTATTTCAAAAGCTGCGTCGTCGTGGGTTTCCGCTGACACCAGATGACTATGAAGCACTGCGACAGTCCTTGCAGGCTGGCTTCGGTTGGTCATCAAAAGAAGCACTGCGGGATCTGTGCAATTCTCTGTGGGCGAAGTCGCGCCAAGAGCAAGAAATTCTCACTGCGCTGTTTAACCAACTTGCACCAAAAAACGAAGATTGGCAATTGTCTTCTGTGCAAGTAGAAAAAGATTTTGATGCGACAGACTCATCAAAAAAAGAACAGCATCACGACATTCCGGAGCATCAGGAGCGTGAGGAGATTGTAACCGAATCTCGTAGCGGCTTACCTCCGATTTTCTTGAAGGATGTGCAACTTTCGGAACGTCGATTTATCTTCGTACCGCAATTCCCATTAACTTATCGAGAAGTCGCTCAAACTTGGCGACGCTTACGCCGTCCCGTGCGGGTAGGACCTGCAACAGAACTGGATCTTGACGCCACAATTGCGCGTCGTTCTCAACAGGGAATTGCTGCCTCTGTTGTGTTAAGACCGAGACGCCGCAACGTTGCGCGGTTACTTTTGCTTGTGGATCGTCAGGGTTCAATGACTCCTTTCCATCGCTTTTGTGAAGAAGTTTGCAGAGCAATTCAACAAGCAGGAAGATTGCAAGAGACAGCGATTTACTACTTTCACAACGTTCCTGCTGAAGGTGCTGATGAGCAGCTGCTAGAACCTCTCAGTAACGAACTCTTTCCAGTTCTAGATGAGATTTTGCCCGAGATAACTCCCCTCAAAACAGGTTATCTCTACGAAGATCCTGATTTGCTTTCTCCTGTTTTGTTGGAGGAAGTTCTCCAGAAATATGCCGCCGATGCATTTGTGGTAGTAATAAGTGATGCTGATGCTGTACGTAAATATTACAATGTCGTGCGTCTGTTAGATACTATCTCTTTTATCAAAGCACTCCGCGCTTATACTTTAAACTATGTTTGGCTGAATCCCCTACCTAAGTCATATTGGAAGGATAACACCGCCGCCCAGATTGCACGCCATGTGCCGATGTTTCCTTTGAATCGGGAGGGCATCCAGCAGGCGGTGAATGTGCTACGCGGGCATCAATATATAATTGAGAAGCCACTATAAGAGTTAATTTATAAAGTAAATCTTAAGTAGGGTGCGTTAGGCTGAAGCCGTAACGCACCATGTTATGTGGCGGTGCGTTAGGCGCTTTGAACATATTTTTCGTTACAAATCATATTGAAAGGGTGCGCCTAACACACCCTACAAGAATTTTATTTTTACTTTATAAATGACCTTTAACTGCCACCATGTTTAGCAAACTTGTAGAGCGACGTTTGAATGACTTTAAGCGTAGATGTGGTAAGGATGGAGATGCAGCCTTGCAACTGGCGTATCACGCTGCAATGCCCGTTGCCTTAAATCCTGAGTTGCTGCACTTTCTGCGAATAAACTTCTTTCTTGATCCACCTGAGCAACTTCCTTACACCGTCGAGTTTGAGTTTCTCAGTTCTGGGCTGTGTCGTGAAATTGACGCAGAACTGTATGAAATCGAGCCAGAAATTCGTAGTGAGTTGTTGCAGGAGTTGATGAGCAGGAAAGATGCTCATCAACGAATTCGAGATATTGCTACGCTGCTTTGGCAGTATGTCGAATATCATTCTCCTTGGGCAGATAGAGTTGAATTAGAACGGGCACAACAACTGACTGCACTCAATTTTCTAGATCCGGCAAAGGCAAAAGAGTGGTTGAATGAAGCAGAAGCTGGTAGCTTAGGAAGAGGGGAGCGGGAATGGTTCATCGCGATGCGTCAGGAAATTGAGGAGCTTCCTGATATCTCTACCCTACCGCCAAACGAGCCACCTGAGCCAAGTGATCTTCCTTCTGAAAAAGGCGTAGATTACACACGGCTGCGAGATTTGCTCGCTGCTGGCAAGTGGAAAGAAGCGGATGAGGAAACTTTTGCAGTTATGCTCAAAGCATCTGGTAGAGAAAATGATGGCTGGCTTGATATCGAATCTATCAAAAATTTTCCCTGCACTGACCTACGCACAATTGACCAACTTTGGGTAAAATACAGCAATGGGGGCTTTGGCTTTAGTGTGCAAAAGCGCATATGGGAAAGCGTGGTGGGAATCGAATGCTGATTATGAAACTTTGAGAAGTTTGGCGATCGCGTTGGCTGGCGCAAAGGCAAAGGAATATTTGGAGGAAGATTACATGGCTAAATCAAAAAGAATTAACCTTCTCCATAAAAGCCTCTCAAGGACATCTCCCCGCGTGGCGTAGTGGCGAGCGTGGGGATTGGGGGATGGTTGTGCAAAAAGAAAGGTGGAATTTGGAATCTCTTCTCTCGCATCCAGACTTGTAAAGTGTAACATATAAGGCTTACACAAAATTGTAAAGATTCGCAAACAAGTGATTTTCCATGAAGTATTGGGGTTTCTACGTTTTCGTTACCTGGTACTGCATCCAAAGAGGGCCTTGTTGTTGTGCTTGTAGTACGATGCTGGCAAATTGTGGATTATAACAATTCGCGAAAATAAACTTGTACGCTACTTCTTCTATTTCTTGGTTTGTTCGCTCCCACTCATCCCAAGGTAGTTTCATTTGTCCTGGCGAGGATTTCTTTGCCTTTGTTTTTGCCTTCAACCCTGTTAATAACTTATTTTCCCAGTGGTTGCGCTTTTCTGGTTTTGGTTGAGGACGGTATTTTTTGCAAAAACCCCGGTACTTCTGGGCGCATTCTTCTAAAGTCTTCCCTAAAGACAAAAACGCCGGATGCCATTGGGTAAGACCATCATCACTCAGCCTATCATGGATGCCATAGTTGCTGAAATCGTAGAAAAAGCCCTGCTGCATTCCTGCCGCTTTCGGGTTAGCGTGGATGTAGCGTAGGGTATTCAATGCTCTTTTGGTGTCTGTATTAGCAAAACCCGTGCTGTGATAGCGCTTTTCCCAAAAGTGCCCTGTGCGTTTGAGCATTCGATTAAAGCACATAGCAGTGTACCAATTCACCCAGTGCATGATTTTAGGTAGTTCTTCGCTTCGTGCTGGTTCAAGCAGGTAATGGACATGATTGCTCATAATGCAAAGAGCATAGAGTTTGAAACCAAACTTGTCCTTTGCTTTCTTAATAGCGTAGAGAAACACCTCACGACACTCATTGCGGGTGAGGCGAAACTCTCGGTTATTGCAACGGGTGGTAATGTGATAGCAATATCCTGGTTGGAAATTTCGGGGAAAGCGAGGCATGAATAAGTAGAATTTACATGATTAGGGATTTACAGAAATATATTTATATGCCAGAAATATTAAATACTCAAGAACAACCTGAAAGCGAAGAATTCGATGTCTTCCTAGCACACAACAGTGCAGACAAGCCCGAAGTGAGAGCGATTGCTAATCAACTCAAGGAACGCGGTATTAAGGTGTGGCTCGATGAAGAGCAAATTCCACCAGGAAGATCATTTCAAGATGAAATCCAAAAAGCAATTCCACTCGTCAAATCTGCCGCCATATTTATCGGTTTGAAAGGATTAGGAAAGTGGCAGACAATGGAAGTGCGCTTATTAACAACAAGATGTGTTGAAAAGGGTATTCCTTTAATCCCAATTCTACTTCCAGGTGTGAATCAATTACCTGAAAAAGTAGTCATTTTAAAAGAGTATACATGGGTAGATTTTTCTAAAAATATTGATGATGTTCAAGCATTGAAGAAGTTGGTGTGGGGAATTACCGGAACTCAATCATCACCCCAACAAAAGCCAACTGAACTATGGTTCAATGGCGATCGCTTGCAGCAGTTCCACAAAGCACTCCTGAGTGCATTTCCTACGACAGCAAAACTCAAACAGATGGTTCGCTTCCGCTTAGATGAGAACTTGGAGGCGATCGCAGCAGGTGCAAATCTCTCAGAAACCATATCCAACCTGATAGAATGGGCTGAAGCTGAGGGAAAACTAGAAGAGCTACTCATTGCTGCTCGTAAAGAAAATCCTGGCAACCCGGTTTTACGTAAGTTTGACGAACAGATGCGAGATGGCTGATGAGCAAACCAATTATCTGGATACACGGCGACTGTCTCAGTCCCCAAAACCCCGCACTCGAAGAATACCCCGACGCACCCGCCATCTGGGTTTGGGATGATGCTTTAATTGAAGAATGGCAACTCAGTCTTAAACGCATCACCTTTATCTACGAATGCTTGCTAGAGTTACCCGTTGTCATTCGCCGTGGCGATGTCGCAAAAGAAGTTTTAGCTTTTGCTAAAGAGCATAATGCCAAAACAGTCGTCACAGTAGACAGTCCCAGTCCCCGGTTTGATGCTATCTGCGACGAAATTGAGCGTTCTGTGGAACTGGAAGTTTTTGAAGTAGAACCGTTTTTTGACTACGACGGTTATATTGACCTCAAGCGCTTCTCGCGCTACTGGAAAGTGGCGGAAAAGTATGTGTTTGATTAGACCTTATTGACAAATGTCCGACGAGGAATGATAAACCAAATTAAAGTTTTAACAGTTGGGCTTTGCTTAAACACGCGTCCTGTTGAACTTCACCCATTCTATCTTTATTTACCTATTTTTATTTAATTGATACTGTGGTCAATGACCACATCTAAAAAGTTGTACCTTGTATTCTCTGGCAAAGAGCTACCTACTGTTTCATCCAAGGATGCAGTATTGGGATTTACACACATTGAACTTGCATATAAATTTTTAGTATGAACAAGAACAACAATTGCTACCAAAGTTATTGATACAGAAGTAAAATATACGAATTTCATGTTCAAACCTCTAGAAAACATCAGGAATGTCTTTTGAAGCGAATAGTGCACCTTGTGGAAATTATGTTTCAGCTAATGTTACTATAGGTTTTCTCCACAATTTAGGATGGATAGTGCTAAGCATACATCATCCGATCAGAGCACCGAGAAAAATTTTTCAATGCCCAAATTGGAGCAACATTGGAGCAACACAAGTAACTCATAGCTATTTGTAAAGTAGCTAATGAAATCTAATGAAGCTAGAGATAAAAGTCATGGATTTGACATGACTTTAGTCATATATTGATAATGAGACAGTGTTGTGATATAGCAATCTGCGCAGGATTTATGAAAAATCTTAAGTATTGTAGGCTGGGCAGTGCTTACCGTATTTTGCTGACTACATCCGGGTTTTGCTAAGCACTGCCCACCGAACCGTGTCGTTCAAAAATCTGCGGAGGAGTCCTATATGTTCAGCCGATATCACAGGTAGGCTTTAATAACAACCTATGGTCTTTCTTCTGGTCGGGCTACTGGCTTTTTTGTCACCATGTCTACATAATTGGTAGCTTAGCCTGCGTTTATAGCGGTTCTTTGTGTTGAGTGCAATACATCAAGAAATAAGAACCACAGATGGACACAGATGGACACAGATAAATAATTACTTCATCCAAACGAGAAGCGCTATATTACGGCGTTCAGGGTATGATTTAACGTATATGATGATACTCTATATCTCAAGCTTCCAGTAGTATTCAATATTAGGTTGCCCATTAATTTTGTTTACTGTGAGCTTACCAGCTTTGAAGCCATGTTTCTCATAAAATATGCAGGCTCGTGTATTTTGTTGCAATGTTTGCAGCGTTAGTCCTTCTGGACAAATTTTTTTAGCTTTGTTAAGTAAGGCTGAACCAATACCACAGTTCTGATATTCAGGATTGACAAAAATCTGTGATAAATACTGTTCTTCTTTTATCACTACGACAAAGCCCACAATGTGAGATTCAACTTCGGCAACCCAAATTTCTCCTTTGACAGCCAAATCATCACGAAAGCGAGATTTCCATGCAGAATATAGCTGTGGATGTTGAATGTTGGGAAATGTTTCGTGCCAAGTTTTATACCAAAGCTGAACAATCTCTTCTAAATCATTTCGGTCGTAGAGTCGAATTTTCAGCACGTTACACGGCTTTTTTGTAAGGTAGGCATTGCCGCACAATATCTCAAATGTCCATTACATAAGCTTTATGAGCAATGCCTACCCACAGATATGTGGTCTAATCATAAGATGTGGTGCGATTTCAAACGCTTGTAGAGACGTACCCCTTCGGGTATGCCTTCGGCACGCCAGAAGGCGAACGCCAGTCGCCTGCTGTCGGGAAACCCTCCTGCAGCGCTGGACTCACATGGTACGTCTCTACACTTGGATTCATACTTCAAATCAGCAACGCCCTTAAACCAGTTACTGCGGATCTAAACGCAGCACTGCCATAAACGCTTCTTGCGGTACATCCACTGTACCCACCGATTTCATCCGCTTCTTACCTTTTGCCTGCTTTTGCAAGAGTTTCTTCTTCCGGCTAATGTCACCGCCGTAACACTTGGCAAGTACGTCTTTGCGTAAAGCTGGGATATGTTCGCTGGCAATGACTTTACTGCCAATCGATGCTTGAATAGGCACTTTGAATTGATGGCGGGGAATCAATTCTTTTAGCTTTTCAGCCATTGACCGCCCGACGTTGTATGCTTTATCTCTGTGGACAATCATCGCCAAGGAATCCACTGGATCACCATTGATCATAATATCAAGCTTCACAAGCGGATTTTCTCGGTAGCCAATCAGTTGATATTCCATGCTGGCATATCCCCGGGAGCGGGATTTCATTTGGTCAAAAAAGTCGGTAACAACTTCTGCCAAGGGCAACTCGTAAGTGAGTGTGGTGCGTCCTTGAGTGAGATACTTCATGTCTTTGAAGACACCACGCCGATTTTGCGCCAACTCCATCAAAGTGCCGACGTAAGTTTCTGGCGTAATCATATCTACTTTGACGTAGGGTTCTTCAATTTTTTCTCGTTCGTTAGGAGAAGGTAAGTGACTGGGGTTGTCGATGTACAGTTCTTCGCCCTTGACGGTGATCACTTTATAAACCACTGAGGGGGCGGTAATGATTAAATCCAAGTCATATTCTCGTTCTAGGCGTTCTTGCACAATTTCCATGTGCAGCAAACCTAAAAAGCCACAGCGGAAACCAAAACCCATCGCGCTAGATGTTTCTGGTTCAAAGTGTAGTGCCGCATCGTTGAGTTTCAGCTTATTTAAGGCTTCGCGCAAGTCTTCAAATTGGTCAGCATCAATGGGGAACATCCCACAGAATACCATTGGGTTAGCTTCTGTGTAGCCAGGCAAAGCTTCAGTAGATTTGGCGTTGGCTTGAGTGATTGTGTCTCCCACCCGTGCATCAGCCACAGCTTTAATTGCTGCTGCTAAATAACCTACTTCCCCAGCATGCAGTTCTTGCACTTGCTTTTGGGTGGGAGAAAGCACTCCTAACTCGTCAATTTCGTATTCTTTGCCAGACGCCATCAAGTAGATGCGATCGCCTTTCTTCACTGTGCCATCCATCACCCGGAAATAAACAATCACTCCCCGGTAGCTGTCGTAGTAGCTATCAAAAATTAATGCTCTTAATCGGTCATTCACCGTGTTTTGTGGCGGTGGTATACGTTCAACAATGGTTTCTAAAATCTCGTCAATGCCTATACCCTCTTTAGCAGAGGCAAGAATCGCACCGCTGCAATCTAAACCGATAATTTCTTCAATTTCGCTGATGACTCTGTTTGGTTCTGCTCCAGGTAAGTCAATTTTATTCAAAACTGGAATAATTTCCAAGTTATGCTCTAGAGCCAAATAGACATTTGCCAGGGTTTGCGCTTCCACTCCCTGGGAAGCGTCTACTACCAACAGCGCACCTTCGCAAGCAGCAAGACTCCGGGATACCTCATACGAAAAATCCACATGTCCTGGAGTATCAATCAAGTTCAGTACATACTCCTGACCATCTTTTGCCTTATAATTCATCCGGGCAGCTTGCAGCTTAATGGTAATGCCGCGCTCCCGTTCCAAATCCATGTTATCGAGAAACTGTTCCTTCATCTCCCGCTTGTCTACAGTGCCTGTGACTTGCAGCAAGCGGTTGCTATAGTGATTTCCATGATCAATGTGAGCAATAATACAAAAATTCCGAATGCGAGCTGCGGGAACGTCAGTCATATACTTCTTTGCTTTAGCGGCAACAAGGGATAAAAGAGCAATATACTTAACGTATTTTAATGCTTTCTTAGGTGAGACGGTGAAGACTGCAAGGGGAGACGAGGGGACAAGAGAACAACAACCATAACTCATGACTCAAAATTATTGGTTCAGGATGATGCGACAAGAAGAGATGTACAGACGCTTTGATTCAGCGCGTCTCTACAAATGACTAATGACTAATGACTATTGACTATTGACTACTGACAAATGAATATTGACTTGTGGGCTTTCAAGAAGATATGAGCGCGAGTCGTGTTTCCGTTCGGCTGACGCTCACGGCGGAAGCCTGCCTAGCTTAAAAGCTGAGGATTGCCAAAACGAACGCTCCTGTTTTATGAAGGTCTATCCATAGCTTCTAGTATTCATCAGTTAGAGGCGTACAATAAACAACAAGAAGTGCATTCATATGGACTTATGGGCAATTGCAAGCCGCAACAGCCCCGCTGTGTGAATAGAGCTACTTTACAAAGCCTTGGAAAAAACAAATTCACTAAGTAACCCTATGAATATGAAAGAGAAAGCTACCGATGCGGAACAAAGACTTGCCGATAAGGTAGAGATTGCTATTCGCCTAGACTCCGAGTTACTAGAACAAATTCAGCATCTCACCAATGACCCCAGCAAAGTGATTGAGGTGGCGATCCGCCAGTGGCTGAGGGGTGAAACCCCAAGAGATGATGAACTGACGCGCAACCCTGTGCGTAAACCTTTACCACCTCGAGGGGAATGGAACGATTAAACTCAAAAAAAATCTCAAAAAAAGCTAAAAAGTAAGATATATATGGAGGATTAAAAAATGTAAAATTTCCGATGCTAGACTTTAGAACAACCAAAAATCGCCGCTCAAGTATGCTAAATCTGAAAAATTTATGCCAAACTTTCAGCAGCGAATAGCAAAGCTTTTTTGGGGTGCCATTTACTTATCCAACTCGAGTCATGAGTATTACTGCTAACTCCCAAAGGTCGAACATATTGTCAGAAAATCTAGAAGATATTACCAGTAACACTAATGGCTCATGGGCAAATTTAGGAGCCGAGTTGGTGTACACGCAAGATGGTACAGGACGCTACCTGACTTTCTGGTGGAAACACAGCGAATGCTTAGGGTTAAACCCACAGCAGATCGTTGCAGACCAAAGCGGCAAAGAATGTGCCTTCTCTCCAGTGGATCAGGCAGCATATTTGTACATATTGCAGCAAGTTTTAACAACTTTGATGCCGCAAAGGTATCAGTGCTGGTTTAGCTACAACCAGCAGTTGTTTGAGTTGGAGTTGGTAATCAGTCCAATCATACCCTCCTTGGCTAGCACCCCAACAACAGTTTTAGTCATGGGACGGCTACTGCAAACAGCACTCAGCAAAGAAGAAAACTTGGGTTCTCAAACACCCGTAGATCAAGCAGCGAGACATTCACAGCGCCACCATAACCTGATCAACCAAATTACCAGAAATATCCGGCGGACATTAGATCTGGATATTATTTGGCAACAAACGGTGGATAGTTTGGGGCAAGCGCTGCAAGTGGAACGGTGCATCATTTGTCCCTACCAATCATCTAGCACGAAAGTGCAGGTGATAGCAGAGTACCGCCAACCAAATCTAGGTTCTATGCTTGGCTTGGAAATAGATATGGGTTCTGAGCCAGGCTTTGCTCAAGCATTGGCAACTTTACAACCTATTGTAGTAGAAAAGCCACAACATTCTCTGTTTAACCAGCAGAGAATGTTAGTGGTGACAACTTGTTACCAAGACCAGCCAAATGGATTAATTGCTGTGACTCTCAGCAAAATGTGCTCCGAGATCACCTTAGAGGAACTTGAACTGGCAAAAGAAGTAGCAGATCAGCTAGGAACAGCGATCGCCCACGCAACTTTATACAAAGAATTAGAAGAAGCACGTCAACAAGCCGAACAAGCCACCCGCCGCATTAGAGAATTTCTCGCCAATGTCACCCATGAACTGAGAACGCCACTCAACGGCATCATCGGATTTTTAAAGTTGATTCTCGAGGGCATGGCAGACGATCCAGAGGAACAAACGCAGTTTCTGCAAGAAGCTCACAAATCATCAATTTACCTGCTTGATATTATCAACGATATGTTGGACATTGCCAGAATTGAAGCTGGCAAAATGGAACTGGAATTGCGATCAATCACCTTAGATGAGCTATTTAGTGATTTAGAAAGCTTTATGGGACCTCAGGCAGAGGGGAGAAATCTCAGCTTCCGAATACAAATGCCTCCTACCTCTGATGAAATTATCGTCTATGGTGATTACCAGCGCCTGAAGCAAGTGATGTTAAATCTGGTTGGCAATGCTATTAAATTTACGCATGAAGGTGGTATAACTATCAGTGCCGATGTCGTTCGCAAAAAAGTGACATTTCAAGACCAACAATTTCCAGGTATGGTGAGAGTCCGTGTTGCCGACACAGGTATTGGTGTTTCTCTAGACAAACAGGACAAACTGTTTCAATTATTTAGTCAGGTAGATAGTTCCCGCACTCGCCAGTACGGCGGAACCGGCTTAGGACTGGCAATTTCCCAAAAGCTGGTAGAGGCGATGGGAGGTGAGGTGAATTTTTACAGTTTGGGCGAAGGGCTAGGATCAACAGTCACATTTACTGTACCACTCTATCAACAACCAGTTATGGTTTCATCCTCAGATAGCGACTCACAAGATTAGTTCAAAAGACGCACCATGCATGATGTGTCTCTACTTTAGACTAAACTGAAAAAGGTGAAGTCAAAGTGGTTATATGACACATCCAACAACAGCCCGTCAATTATTCCAAACCGCTTACGAAAGTCGTTACACTTGGGATGAAAACTTTCCTGGCTACAGTGCAGATGTGCAACTTGTTCAGGAAAATGAAGTCCACACAGGTAAGATTCGCATAAACGGCGACCTCAGCGTAGAAGTTACGGGTGTTGCAGATGAGCAAGTGGAAGAAGGTATTTATACTCAATTGCGAGATATAGTCACTCACCGTAAACGCACAAGCTTTGAGGAGTCTCACGGAAAGCACGAGTTTAGCCTTGGTCAGCAAGACGCAAACGGTGCGATAGAAATCCTGGTGAACGGCGACTCTATGGGTTCAAATTATAGAGTCCGGGGCAAGGAAATTTCCCAGGTAAGTCGGGTCATGGGTCGCATGGCTTTTATCATTGATACCCACGAAAGCTTGGACACAGGTTCTGGCTACATTGCAACTCGCTATGATGCGATTTTCCGCAACTCCAAAACCAATGAAGTCACCAGCATTCTTAAATTTGAAGATTCTTATAAGAAAATTGCCGAGTATTATGTAATGACTAAGCAAGTTGTGCAAGAGTATAAAGATGGCACTCGCACGACAACTGAGTTCAGCTACTCCAATATTAAGCTACTAGAACCAGCAGCTGTTTAGTCACGAGTCATGAGTCATAAGTTATTGATGGCTCACAAAAGACTAACGCTAGAGAACAAAAAGTCATGAAGCTGGAATTAGATCTAGGATTGGTTTAACAACACTGGAAAATAATAATTTTGGGAAGAGGTCTACAACTATGGAACTTACAATTGACAATGTCGAAACAGTTTTGGATGAATTACGCCCATATCTCATGTCTGATGGCGGCAATGTGGAAGTCGTAGAACTTGATGGTCCGATTGTCAAACTGCGGTTGCAAGGTGCTTGCGGTTCTTGCCCCAGTTCCACAATGACCTTGAGAATGGGGATTGAGCGCCGCCTGAGGGAAATGATTCCCGAAATTGCAGAAGTTGAGCAAGTGATGTAAAAGTCAGGGACTCCTGGTTAAATGCAAACCCCACGAATAGAATTCGGGGCTTGCAGTTGACGCGACCTGACCAGCTTCAGTCTATTAACTAGACTACGTTTAGAGGAAGCGCTAAAAGTCGTACCTACAAATGCTTGCCAGTTTGTAGCTCTAGAACCAAATGATTAAACAGGCTTAAAGGAGTTAAACCAGTGTCATTTGGAGTCAGCCGACTCTAAACATTTGCGTTAGCGAAGCGGAACCTTTTAGGTTCGGCAAACTTTACCCACAAGGAGTTCCCGGCAACGGGGTTTTCGGATAAGCCTTACGTGCAATCTTCTTGCACGTCGGGCTTCATCCCGATAAATAGAATTTAGAGGCTTCCGCCGCCCTTCGATATCGGTGATTAGTCAAGAGTCAAGAGTTTAAAGTCAAAAGTCCAAAGTCCATAGACCGTCAACTCTTGACTCTTGAGCCTTGAGCGTTGAACGCCAGTCGCCTAGGCGCGGGAGCGTCATTTGCGCTGGCTCCCCTTAACCCTTGACTCTTGACTCTTGCTATGTCTCATCCTCTCTACGTCGCTTTTATTTGGCATCAACATCAGCCACTCTACAAATCTTCTTCCAGCAACGGCGTTTCGCAGTCTCGTCAAGAGCGTTATCGTCTACCCTGGGTGCGTTTGCATGGTACTAAGGACTACTTGGATCTTGTGCTGATCCTAGAGCGCTATCCTCAATTGCACCAAACGGTAAATTTGGTACCATCGCTGATATTGCAGCTTGAAGATTACGTCGCTGGCACTGCCTTTGATCCTTATTTGGAACTGAGCTTAACACCAACAGAGCAACTGTCTGACCAACAACGGGAATTTATTGTCGAACACTTTTTCGACGCAAATCACCACACCCTGATTGATCCCCATCCCCGCTATGCTCAGTTGTACAACCAACGGCAAGAGAAAGGACACGCTTGGTGTTTGTTAAACTGGCAGGTGCAAGATTACAGCGATTTATTAGCTTGGCACAATCTGGCGTGGATTGACCCGATGTTTTGGGATGACCCGGAAATTGAAGCTTGGTTAAAACAGGGTCGGAATTTTACTTTAGGCGATCGCCAGCGAATTTACTCTAAACAACGACAAATCATTAGCAAAATTGTCCCGCAACATCGGGCAATGCAAGATGCCGGGCAGTTAGAAGTGACAACATCGCCTTATACTCATCCCATCTTGCCTTTGCTCGCCGATACCAACTCTGGTCGAGTTGCAGTGCCTAATATGACTTTACCAGAGTATCGGTTCCAGTGGGCAGAAGATATTCCCCGGCACTTGCGGAAAGCTTGGGATTTATATGTAGATAGGTTTGGAAGAACACCACGAGGTTTGTGGCCCTCAGAACAATCCGTTAGCCCAGAAGTTTTACCGTATATTATTAATCAAGGATTTAAGTGGATTTGCTCAGATGAAGCGGTGCTAGGGTGGACGTTGAAACACTTTTTTCAGCGCGATAATGCCGGGAACGTTCAAAACCCAGAGTTGCTGTACCGACCATACCGCTTGCAAACAAGTGCAGGTGACGTGTCTATTGTCTTTCGAGATCACAGATTATCAGATTTAATTGGCTTTACCTACGGTTCCATGCCGCCAAAGCAAGCAGCAGCAGACTTGGTGGGTCACTTGCAGGCGATCGCCCGAAAGCAAAGAGACAGCCAAAGCGAACAACCTTGGTTAGTGACCATTGCCTTAGATGGTGAAAACTGTTGGGAATATTATCCCCAAGATGGCAAACCGTTTTTAGACGCTTTGTATCAAAGCTTGAGTAACGAACCACACCTGAAACTTGTTACCGTCTCAGAATTTGTCGAACAGTTTCCGCCAACAGCAACTATCCCAGGAGAGCAACTGCACAGTGGTTCTTGGGTGGATGGCAGCTTCACCACTTGGATCGGTGATCCTGCTAAAAATCGCGCTTGGGATTACCTAACGCAAGCTAGGGCAACTTTAGCCAATCATCCAGAAGCAACCGAAGAAAACAACCCGGAAGCATGGGAAGCTTTGTATGCAGCAGAAGGTTCTGACTGGTTTTGGTGGTTTGGTGTGGGGCATTCCTCGAATCACGATGCCATTTTTGACCAGTTGTTTCGAGAGCATTTGTACCGGATATACAAGGCGCTGAATGAACCTATACCTGCTTATCTCCGGCAACCCGTAGAAATTCACGAGGCACAGGCTGATCATCGCCCACAAAGCTTTATTCATCCAGTCATTGATGGTCGAGGTGATGAGCAAGACTGGGACAAAGCCGGACGCATAGAAGTCGGCGGGGCGCGGGGAACAATGCATAACAGCAGTGTGATTCAACGGCTTTGGTACGGCGTGGATCACCTGAATTTCTATTTACGGGTAGATTTCAAAGCAGGCACTCAACCTGGAAAGGATTTGCCACCAGAGTTGAATTTACTGTGGTTTTATCCTGACAAAACGATGCACAACAGCCCTGTTCCCTTAGCAGAAGTGCCGGATACATCCCCAGTAAATTACCAGTTTCACCACCATTTAGAGGTTAATTTACTGACGCAATCAATACAGTTTCGCGAAGCAGGAGAGCATTATCAATGGCATCCGCGTGCTAGCCGCGCTCAAGTTGCCTTGAGCAAGTGTTTGGAGGTGGCGGTACCTTGGGCAGATTTGCAAGTTCCGCCAGATTACCCCTTACGGCTGATTTTGGTGCTTGCAGATGAAGGGCGTTTCTGCAATTATCTCCCAGAAAATGCTTTGATTCCGATTGAAGTACCTTGATTAATTTTACACTCAGTGTAGGAGGGGAAAGGGGAAATTTGCTCTTCAAAATCTAAAATTTATAATGTAGGGCGCATTGCTGCCGCCTCTCTACACCCCTATAACCCTTCTATTCCTTAATTTTTCTATCTTTCATTGCGCTGGTGGAGTCCTGGAAAAGTTACGATTTCGCAAAGATATCGTATTGCTACTAGCGAAAAAAAATGTTTTTGGTTAGATTGAAAAGACTTTAAAGTTCAATAAGCCTTTGTGCTTAATGAACTGCTTATCTGCGAAAAGATTACATTGTCACATGGATCTTTTAAACCAAAGTCAGCTTGGTCAAATGTGCAGTTCCAAGCTTCCTGGAGCGCGATTGCCCTAAAGGGCAATCGCGCTCGGCGCCATCGCCTTTGGCGGGCATTTGCTTGCGATCGCAAGAAAGTGCAGAGCCACCAAATACTACAAATTTTGGGCATAGGTAGTTTTGATGTGACATTTTTACCAAAGAATGCAGTGTTATCAGGGAATTGCTATGGAAAGACTAAAAACAAACTTTCTGACCATTTTAGCTATATTTAATCAAAATTTTGCCAAATTTCAATGTTTAATTTATCGATAGAAACAACAAGGTAAACATACATCAATTATGTCTGGGCATCTGTGTTTATCTATAATGATAAATTAAAAAACACCAGTATTTTGTCATCAATTCTTGTCGTTAATTCGTTTTTATTAATACCGGAATTTATGGTCTTTGTGGGGATTCAAGTAAAATCCTTAATGTTTTGACATGAAAAACTTTTGGAATTGAGATTTTGTATAATAAGGAGAATTATTAATCATTATGAAAAAAATCAGGGATAACTTAAGCGTAATGTGTCACGCAGTCGCACCTATCAAATGATGATCTGCTGCCTTAATCCTGATTGCCCAAATCCTCTAAATCCTAATGGGAAGAAGCATTGCCAAACGTGCAGCACTCCATTAGTGGCAATGCTGCGAAATCGCTTCCGTATCATTCAAGTTCTTTCTGATGAAGGTGGATTTGGTAGAACTTATTTAGCAGAAGATGTAGATAAATTAAATGAACGGTGCGTCATCAAGCAATTAGCACCAAGAGTCCAGGGAACTTGGGCGCTGAATAAAGCAATGGATTTGTTTCAAAAAGAGGCTCAGCGACTGCAAGAACTAGGAGCGCATCCCCAAATACCTACGCTTTTGGCTTACTTTGAGCAAGATAACTACCTGTATTTAGTACAGCAGTTTATCGATGGGCAGAATTTGTTAAGTGAATTGCAACAGAAGAAGAAGTATCACTGTAGTGAAATTAAAGAAATTTTGCTGGATTTACTGCCCGTTTTGAACTTTATTCACGAGCAAGGAGTGATTCATCGAGATATAAAACCACAAAATATTATCCGCCGTCGAGCCTCCCTACCCTCAACAACAGTAGTTTCGGGAACAGTCGGGAATTTAGTTCTCATTGATTTTGGTTCTGCAAAGCAGTTAACGGCAAAAGTAAAGATAAAAATGGGGACTTCAATTGGTTCACAAGGCTATTCCCCTATTGAACAGATAAGAGATGGTTCGGCTTATCCAGCAAGTGATTTGTTCAGTCTCGGGGCGACTTGCTTTCATTTGCTCACTGGAGTTTCCCCTTTTAAACTGTGGGCAGAATATGGGTATAGCTGGGTACAAGATTGGCAACAGTATCTCAAAAGCCCAATCACTGGAGAATTGGCACAGGTTCTCGATAAGCTGTTGCAAAAAGATATGCAGCATCGCTACCAATCAGGCAATGAAGTACTTGCAGACTTGAGTATCAAGCAGCAACAAACCTCACAATTAAGAGCAGCAACTCCAACAAAGCACACAACAAAATTACCAGCGACTGAGTCGCCATCTGTACCAAAACGATATATCTTCTTGAGAAATTCAGTTTTGGCTGGCAGTGCCATCATCTTATTAGGTTCAGGAAAGTTTTGGTATGAGCAATTCCGTCGTCTGGAAATGAGAATATCTTCTAGTTTGAGTCAATCAAACAGTAGTGCTGCCAATCGAGATGTGATTTTTCATCAGCGTCCACAGTCTCTAGGACACTTTTCCTTAGCTTCTACTGTCAAAGGATATTCCAACTCAATTTTATCTGTCGCTATTAGCCCGGATGGCAAAACAATTGCCAGTAACAGCAATAACAGTATCAAATTGTTAAGTTTGGTCACGGGGCAAGAAATCTCTACCCTGAGCGGGCATACCGATACAGTTAATTTCCTGAGTATTAGTTCAGATGGGCAAATCCTGGTGAGTGCTAGCGAGGATAGAACGATCAAAATTTGGAATATGGCAACCGGACAAGAAATCCGCACTTTGGAGGGGCATACTAACTCAGTTCATACCCTTGCCTTTAGTCATAATGGCAGGATACTTGCTGATGGCAGCGACGACAACACGATTAAACTTTGGAATTTGGCAACAGGAGAAGAAATTCGCACACTCAGGGGGCATTCTAACTGGGTTCGGTCTGTGGCGTTTAGTCCCGATGGCAAAATCCTTGCCAGTGGCAGTTTTGACAAAACCATCAAACTGTGGAATTTGGCAACAGGACAGCAAATTCGTACACTCGAAGGTCATTCTGGCAAAGTGACTTCTGTAGCGTTTAGTCCCGTAAGCCCTGCGGGCACACTTCGTGAACGTGCAGCGTCCCCGCAAGGGTTTGGCAAAATCCTTGCCAGTGGCAGTTTTGACAAAACCATCAAACTGTGGAATTTGGCAACAGGACAGCAAATTCGCACACTGGAAGGTCATTCTAGCAAAGTGACTTCTGTAGCGTTTAGTCCCGATGGCAAAATCCTTGCCAGTGGCAGTTTTGACAAAACCATCAAACTGTGGAATTTGGCAACAGGACAGCAAATTCGCACACTCGAAGGTCATACCGATGGGATTCAGTCTGTCGTCTTTAGTTGGGACGGAAAGACTCTTGTCAGTGGAGGTGACGATAAAACTATTAAGATTTGGCAAATATCTTTTTAATTTTTGTGTTTTAGCTTGTCAACGCTACAAAAAATACCTATGGAGTGTGATGAATAATCCGGAATATTATCGCCTCAATAGGTAAGTAAATGTATTCCCAAATAAGTAAGATGCTCTCTGTTTCTTTTGAATAGCAATGTGAGAGTAGCACAACTGTAGAATTGGCAGGCGTTATGTAAAGATGACTGACTCAAAAATTAAAGTGTTGACGGGTGTAGCGATCGCACTTTTGGGATTTGGGGGAGTTTGGTATTGGCAATCTTCCCCTGCTGCCACTAGTGTATCTTCTGACAACAGTCAACCTCAAACGACACCCTTGGGAAATTTATCTGCAGCCTTCACCCTTGCAGGACACTCCGACTCCATTTTCGCTGTTGCCATCAGCCCGGATGGACACACTCTTGCCAGTGTTAGTGCAGACAAGACAATCAAACTGTGGAACCTCGATACAGGAAAAGAAATCCGAACTTTGATAGGGCATTCTCAGTGGATTAATTCAGTAACTTTTAGTCCAGATGGCAAGACCCTTGTCAGTGGTAGTGCTGACAAAACAATCAAAGTGTGGAATCTTGATACAGGAAAAGAAATCCGGACTCTGACAGGACATCTAGCTTCAGTGCAGTCTGTTGCCATCAGTGCTGATGGTTCAACCCTTGCTAGTGGCAGTTGGGACCAGACTATTAAATTGTGGAAGTTGGCTACAGGCGAGAACATTCGTACCCTCAAAGGTGCTTGCGACGTCGTTAACACCGTTGCGTTTAGTCCAAATGGCAAGATTCTTGCTAGTGGTAACTATTTTGACAACAGCATTAATTTGTGGGACATAGCAACAGGAAAGGAAACTTATACCCTTAAAGGGCATTCCCAGGCTGTTTCCTCACTTGCTTTCAGCCCTGATGGTGTCACTTTAGTCAGTGGCAGTTGGGACCAAACTATGAAATCATGGAATGTCACTAAGCAAAGAGAAATCTCTACCTTTACAGGGCACACTAACAAGGTTTTATCTGTCGCTGTCAGCCCTGATGGTAAAAGCTTTGCCAGTAGTAGTTGGGACAAAACTATCAAACTTTGGAATTTGGCTACTGGACAGCAAATAGGTACCTTAAAGGGGCATACTAGCAGGGTTTGGTCTGTGGCGTTTAGTCCAGATGGTAAAACCCTTGCTAGTGGCAGTTTTGACAAGACTATTAAGATTTGGCACGTTGCTGCAAAATGATGAATCATCAATAACGAATCATGAAGTTTTGCATCATTCATTATTTAAGATTCATAATTCTTTTTAAAAGAGCGTTAATCGGTATGTACCGCGTTCCTGCGCATTCGCTGAAATGACCACTATGTAGTAAGTGTCATCTTCCGGTAACCTAGCGCGGTCAATGAGAGCACTGTACTTGCCGTCTTTGTCACTATCTGAGGCTACGATTTGCCCTTTAGAATTTAGCAAGACTATATACGGAGAAAACTGCTCAAAAATACTATCCACACGGATACTAACAAGCTGGTTTTTCTTACCCTGAAACTTGGAAACATTGTAAGGGCTTCTGTTTTGTTTCAGGGTCAAGCCCGCTGATGTCAGTTCGCGGGATTGATCTAAAGTGTAGCTGGCTCTATCATTCCTCAGAGCGATGCTATAACGACCTTTTTGTGATGGGTTTTGGCTTGTGACTGCAATTTTGTAAGTACCCTTCGCGGGCAATCGTACAAATATAAATGCATCCTTCACTCCTCGATTATCTACTCCCCCGCCAGTACCTCGTTTTAAAAGAACTTGATTATTTGGGTCAAGCAGAAGCAAGTAGGGGTCTAGACTCAAATTGTTTGAGCGACGTTGATCCGCACTGCCCGTGAGTCTAATTTGAATCAGTTGGTTTTCTCTGCCCTCAAACTCGTAAAAATGAAAATATCTGCCTTGCGACTGATAGTCGCCTGGAGCCAGAACACCGAAGGCGATATCTACAAAATTAATTTCCCTAAAAGTAGGTGTTATGGAAGTAGCAAGTGGCGAACCTACATTAGCTGGCTGGCGGTTTCTTTGGCGTGAAGGAGTAGAACGACGACCTGAAGGGTTAGGCGCTGAGGTAGTAGTACCTGTCACTGTGGGTGTGGAAGGATAACCAGTAGTGGAAGGCTTAGGTACTGGCATGGTACTCCCCTGGGCTGTGGGTGCAGAAGTGGTGCCAGTGGCAGCAGGTTTCGCTGTTGAGGTGGTACTCCCCTGGGCTGTGGGTGCAGAAGTGGTGCCAGTGGCGGCAGGTTTCGCTGTTGAGGTGGTACTCCCCTGGGCTGTGGGTGCAGAAGTGGTGCCAGTGGCGGCAGGTTTCGCTGTTGAGGTGGTATTACCGGTTGCTGTGGGTGTGGAAGTTCTGCCAGTGGCAGTTGGTTTCGGTGCTGAGGTGCTAGTACCGGTTGCTGTGGGTGTGGAAGTCGTGCCAGTGGCGGCAGGTTTCGGTGTTGAGGTGGTACTCCCCTGGGCTGTGGGTGCAGAAGTGGTGCCAGTGGCGGCAGGTTTCGGTGTTGAGGTGGTATTACCGGTTGCTGTGGGTGTGGAAGTTCTGCCAGTGGCAGTTGGTTTCGGTGCTGAGGTAGTAGTACCGGTTGCTGTCGGTGTGGAAGTCGTGCCATTGGCAGTTGGTTTCGGTGCTGAGGTGCTAGTACCGGTTGCTGTGGGTGTGGAAGTCGTGCCAGTGGCAGTTGGTTTCGGTGTTGAGGTAGTACTCCCCTGAGCTGTGGGTGCAGAATTCGTGCCAGTGGCGGCAGGTTTCGGTGTTGAGGTAGTACTCCCCTGGGCTGTGGGTGCAGTAGCAGGAGGTAAAGGTGACTCAATAGGTTGTTTGCGTTGTTGAGATACAGGCGGTTGAGCCACAGGGATTTGCTCAATTCCTTTTTCTACCGCTTCTGGTTGTCTCTCATCTGGTGGTTTGGCAATTATGAAGTGTTGAGAGTGTAGCGGATTTGCCAAAACCTTTATAGGTAGAGCATAACTCGTTGTCAACCAACTACTGCTCATGCACAAAATTAAAACAAAGTTTAATCTATCTCTATAGTGTTTATTATTTTTTCCTGCCATCATTCACTCCTCATTTTTTATTTCCCAATTCAATCGGAAGGTAGATTTATACCTTGCTAAAGATAGATTTACACCTTGTTTTATTTGGCTTATGAACTACGTTCTGCTTAATTTGCTTTTTGCTTGTCGAGCAGAACTAAAAAAAGTTGATTTACCTGTATAAATTTTACTGAAATACGGTGAAAAATTGCCGTTAATTTTTCTACAAATAAATCATCACCTTGTACGGTTTACATATTTGTGATGACAAAAAAACACAAAAAGCAGTATTATGACTATCCTGGAGTAAAAATGTTCCTCAATTTGTTGAGGTGATGAAGAAGCTGACTTCAACTTGAGGGGTAACAAGTTTCTTAAAGTCAATAATAATAAGTAGTATATCAATGCGTTAAAATGACAAATTGCCTTTTGCACACGCAAAATTGTTTGTCTTATCGCATTCAGACTAAGCGTAAAAATCCGGAGAACACGCAAAACAGGATGAAATAGATAACAGGTAGAATTTAGGCACACAAGCATATCCATATGTATTGCTCAAGCTTAATGCCCTGAAATTCACTTAGATTGTAAGATAGTTAGTTGACAACAAAGCAAAGCGCCTTTATGTAAAATGGCAATCTTACTGAGTCAAACAAGAGATGGCAAAATTATACGGCATCGCTTAACGTTAACATATACTCAACCTGCACATGGATTCCCAGTATGCTCTGCTGCCTGAATCCCGATTGCCAAAATCCTTTAAATCCAGATGGTAGCCAGCAATGCCGAAGTTGCAATACACCATTGATTCCTTTGTTGAGGGGTCGTTATCGTGTCATTAATGTACTGTCTGATGAAGGGGGATTTAGCAGAACTTACTTAGCAGAGGATATAGACAAGCTAAATGAACCTTGCGTTGTTAAGCAATTAGCACCAAAACTCCAGGAAACTTCTGCTTTGAAAAAGGCGGTGGAGTTATTTAAAGAAGAGGCAAAACAGCTTCAGCAGTTGGGACAACATCATCAAATTCCTACACTTTTGGCTTACTTTGAGCAGGATAAATACCTGTTTTTAGTGCAGCAATATATCGAAGGACAGAATTTACTAAAAGAATTGCAGACACAGGGAACTTACAGTGAAAGCAAAATTCGAGAACTTTTGCTGGATTTACTGCCTGTCCTTGAGTTTATCCATCAACGTGGGGTGATTCATCGAGATATCAAGCCGCAGAATATTATCCGGCGTGATAGCGATCGCCGATTGGTACTGATTGATTTTGGAGCTTCAAAACAGCTTACCGCAACTGTGCAGACTAAAATTGGCACGACGATTGGTTCGCACGGTTATACGGCGATCGAACAGATGCAAGATGGAAAAGCTTACCCAGCTAGTGATTTATTCAGTCTGGGTGCGACTTGTTTTCATTTGCTGACTGGGGTTTCTCCATCTAAACTATGGATGCAACATGGATATAGTTGGGTGAATCATTGGCAGCGATATTTGAATCAACCTGGTCAAGGTGTAACAATTTCACGCCTAAAATTGGCTAAAGTTTTAGACAAGCTGTTAAAAGTAGACTTCCAAAAGCGTTATCAATCGGCTGATGAAGTTCATAAGGATGTGTTACGTCAGTCACAACCACTATCCTCAACCTTACTTTCAGTCGCCCCATCATCAGAGCAATTAACTTCATTACTACCAGACGGTAAGCTAAAGAAATATTTGCTGCTTGGTGCTGGGATTGTGGTGTTGGGATTAGGAGGATGGTATTCATACTTTCGTCCACTCTTCATCACCAAGGCTTCTACACCCAGTCCGCCGATAACTAGAACCTCGGAGGATTCTGATTCACCCAACACCCTGAAAGGACATTCCAGCGATGTGAATTCTGTCGCGTTTTCTCCTGACGGTAAGTTCCTTGCTAGTGGCAGTGATGATAACACAATTAAACTATGGAATGTAGCGAACCAACAAGAAATCGGCACTCTTAAAGGACACTCAACATGGGTTTGGGCTGTCGCCTTTTCTCCTGACGGCAAAACTCTTGCTAGTGGCAGTGCAGACAAAACCATCAAATTATGGAATCTAGAAACAGGAGAGGAAATTGGCACTTTAAAGGGACATTCTAGTGGGGTATCTTCCATCACCTTTAGCCCAGATGGCAAAACCCTTGCTAGTGGAAGTTTGGACAAAACCATCAAATTATGGAATCTAGAAACAGGTCAGGAAATTGGTACTTTCAAAGGACATTCCAATGCAGTTGCTTCTGTCGCCTTCAGTCATGATGGTGCAACGCTTGCAAGTGGGAGTTGGGACAAGACAATTAAACTGTGGAACTTAGCAACAGGAAAGGAAATTCGCACCTTTAAAGGACATTCCGACATGGTTCTTTCTGTTACCTTGAGTCCGGATGGTGTCACTCTTGCTAGTGGTAGCAAGGACAAGACAATCAAACTTTGGAATTTGGTTACAGGAGAAGCTACTTACACCCTGAACCAGCATTCCGAGAAAGTTAATTCTGTTGCATATATGTCAAGTGCTCTTAACGACAAAACTCCCAATGGAGTGGTTCTGGTTAGTGGTAGCAATGACAATACTATTAAGCTTTGGAATCCAGCAACAGGACAGGAAATTCGCACTTTACAGAAGGATTCTGGCTATATCTATTCCGTCGCCATCAGTCCAGATGGACAGGCGATCGCCAGTGGTGGTAGTGCTGATAACATTATCAAGATTTGGCGGATGCCTCGTTCATTCTAATTTATTTCTGATTTATTAATTTAAAAAAAACATGACCAAACATATTTTATTTTTTATTCACGGTATGGGCGAAAGCTATTCAGAAAATCAGTACGATGTTTTGTGGACGGGAATTGCAAAAGCCTACTGTGAGCAATGCCAAGTGCCAATAGATATCTTTAATAATCAATTTGAGCGCGTATTTATTAACTGGCAAAGCGTCACTTCTGATGCAGAACTTACAATTTTTGATGCAGCGTTTCCCCAATTAGAAGTCACCCAAAAAAATTTACCTTTTAGCGACGTAATGCATCCAATTCGTGCAATTCGTAAATTCATAACATTTTTTATGGGTGATGTTGCTGCTTATGTATCTGAGAATGATAACAATATTCGCAGTACAGTTTGGCAGCAAATGGAATCTCATATTAGCAAAGGCTTACCGTATAGTATTGTTGCTCATTCTCTTGGTTCAATCATCGTTTTTGACTACTTGTTTAATTTATTTGAAGAAAATCATTTGTTTCTACCGGAATCTGAGGGTCTTGAACATGAAAGTGAACTCTCCGCTAACAAAATTTCTCAACTAGGTGTTAACTTCCGTCATCTCTTTACCTTAGGCTCTCCAATTGGTTTATTTTTGTTACGTAAAGGTGATTTGTGGAAAGATGGGAAGAAATTTAATTCCATCAAAAATCCTATTAAAGATGATATAGAAAAAGGTATTAAGCGAACTTGGCTCAACTTTTATGATGAACAAGATGTTATTGCTTACCCTTTAGAAAAGCTGTTTAGTTTGAATACAACTAGACCTCAAGGTTCAATCAAAGATGTTTTAGTGAATACGGGTTGGTTCGCTGTTGATTCTCATACCCGCTATTGGGAAAATCAGCAGGTTGCTGTAGAAATCAGTCAAGTTCTACTTAGAGATGCTTAATAAATCTCTTGCAAAAGTCAATTGCTATGAAAATGAAACCACAGATAAACCTTGCCCTCGAGCGAAGCGTAGACGCCCGCAGGGCGGCTTCCCGGAGGGTAGGGACAGATGAACACGGATGATTTATTTGTGCTTATAAATATCACATACAGACGAATACCCAGACCAAAAGGTGCATGATTAAGCAGCCATTGCCATTGTTGCCAGTTTTCGCAGAGATCTATTGGTCACTAACAATGCTTACTATTTTATAAGTATTCATAAGTATTCCAACTTTACAATGAGAAAACTCGTTAGCTAATAAAGGGTAGTGGTAATATCATAGATGGCAACACAGTTACGCTTGCCAGACAATGCTCTGCTGCCTCAACCCCGATTGCCCACATCCTCTCAATCCTGACGGGATAACGAACTGCCAGAGTTGTGGCGCGCCACTGATACCGCTTTTGAGAGGTCACTATCGTGTTATCAAAGTGCTTTCAGATGAGGGAGGATTTGGCAGAACCTACTTGGCAGAAGATGTAGACAAGCTCAATGAACGCTGCGTTGTCAAGCAATTGGCACCGAAAGTCCAGGGAACATGGGCTTTGAAAAAGGCGATTGAGTCATTTCAACAAGAAGCTCAACGATTACAAGAATTAGGCAAAAATCCGCAAATTCCTACCTTGCTAGCTTACTTTGAGCAGGATAGCTATCTGTATTTAGTGCAAGAGTTTGTTGATGGGCAGACTTTGCTCAAAGAGTTGCGACAACAGGGAATATATGGCGAAATAGAAATTCGGGAAGTTTTGCTCGATTTGCTGCCGGTTCTCAAGTTTATCCATGAGCGCGGGGTGATTCATCGGGACATCAAGCCACAAAATATTATGCGGCGAATCTCTGTGACTCCCTCTGGAAGCGGGGGGAAAACAAGCGGGGCGGGGGAGCTAGTACTGATTGATTTTGGTGCCTCTAAACAGCTTAGCGCCACAGTGCGGACTAAACCGGGAACGACTATTGGCACACGTGGATATACCCCTCTAGAACAAATGCAGGATGGTGAGGCTTATCCAGCGAGTGATTTGTTTAGTTTGGGAGCTACGTGCTTTCATTTAATGTCAGGTATTTCACCAGCTATATTTTGGACAGAAAATGGCTATAGCTGGGTTGGTTCTTGGCGGCAACATTTGAGACGTCCCATCAGTACAGATTTGGCAGAAATTCTTGATAAGCTTCTGAAAAAAGACATTCAAGAGCGTTATCAGTCAGCGGATGAAGTGATCAAGGACTTGGTGCGTGATCTAGCGATTCAACCATCTTTGCAGCCAACTATACTTAAAAACAAAGTTTTGGCAGGTGGTGCCATTCTGTTGTTGGGATTTGGAGCAGTTTGTTATGTCAACGATTTTCAGCCCTTAGACTTTTTAGTGGCACAAAACAGTTTCCTGATGAAAACCCTCAACGGGCATTCTAATTTAGTGAGTTCTGTCGCTATCAGTTCCACGTCCAATGGCATAACCCTTGTAAGTGGCAGTTTTGATACGACACTGAAACTGTGGAATTTGGCAACTGGCAAGGAAATTGCCACATTAGAAGCAAATGCTGGTTCGGTTCATTCAGTCGCTACCAGTCCAGATGGTCGGACTGTTGCTAGTGCCAATGGTGACAAAACAGTAAAACTGTGGAATCTCTTGACTGGGCAAGAAATCCGTACTCTCTACGGGCATTTAAGTTCGGTTGAGTCTGTTGCCATTAGTCCAAATAACAAAATCCTTGCTAGTGGCAGTTTTGACGGAAACATCAAACTATGGGAACTGCCATCAGGAAACGAAATCGCTACTCTGAACTCACATTCAGGTGCTGTTAAATCTGTCGCCTTTGGTCGTGATGGGCAAACTCTTGCTAGTGGTAGTGAGGACAACACAGTTAAGTTATGGGATTTAGCTTCTAAGCAGGTCATCAGAACTTTTAAGGGGCATTCGCAACCGATCCGGTCTGTCGCCATAAGTTCCGATGGACAAACTCTTGCCAGTAGCAGTGCTGACGCCACTATTAAACTGTGGAATTTGGCAACCGGAGAGGAAATTTATACTTTTAAGGGTCATTCCTACTCGGTTAATTCGGTTGCCTTCACCTCAGATGGCAAGACTCTTGCCAGTGGTAGTAGCGACCATACTATCAAACTGTGGGATGTGGCAACGAAAAGCGAAATTCGCACTTTCAAGACGCCTTCTAAAGAGGTGACTTCCGTCGCCTTCAGTCCCGATGGCAAAACTCTTGCCAGTGGTTGTACTGACGGGACTATCAATCTTTGGCGGGTGGTTCGGTGAAATCTTGGTTGCAAAAAGTCTAATTTTTCTGCAAAAGGCGTGCAAAACCCCCGTTGTTGTAAGCTTCGGCAAGATCCGGCTTGCGGGCGATCGCACTCTTGAAATCTTCCATCGCCCCTTTGTCATCTTTTTCTTGCAAACGCGCAAAACCCCGGTTGTTATAAGCTAGCGCAAGCTCTGGTTTCAAGCGAATTGCTTCTGTAAAATCAGCGATCGCTTTTTCATAATCTTTGCGCGTATCCTGTGTATCCTTTTGAGACTCTGGGTTGATATATAACACGGTTGGAATGTTGGAGTTGAGGCGAATAGATTGATTGTTCTGAGCAATGGCTCCTGGATAACCTTGCTCTTGCACACGCGCTAGACCCCTGTTGTTGTAAGCTAAAGCAAAATCTGGCTTGAGGCGAATCGCTTCGTTATAATCTGCGATCGCTCCTTGATAGTCTTTCTGTTCCTGTCGGGCATTACCCCGCAGCGTGTAGTATAAATATGCTACTTGAGGAAACAGACTGATGGCTTTGTCGTAATCTGCAATTCCTCCTTGTTTATCTTTCAGGAGAAATCGAGCATATCCTCGGTAACTGTACACCCAGGCGTTATCAGGTTGGAGACGCAAAGCTGTGTCAAAATCCTCTGTAAATGAAGTTTGTCCCATCACAGCCTGAACAATCCCCCGACCAACGTAAGCAGGGGCATAATTAGGTTCTAGGCGTATCGCTTCCGTATAGTTTTCAATTGCTGTTTTGTAGTCTTTTTCGACAGTTCGGACATCGCCAAGCTTTTTGTAGTAAAGATAAGCTGCTTGGGGAGCAAAGCGAATTGCTGCGATGTAATCCTCAATCGCTCCTTTGTTATCTTGCAAAATAGAGCGAGCAGTACCCCGCTTATTATAAATAGCAGCCGAGTCAGGTTCAAGGCGCAGCGCTCTGTCGAAATCTTGAATGAATGCTTTGCGGTTTCCCATCATCGCGTTGACAATTCCCCGATCAACGTAGGCATAGGCATTGTCAGGCTGAAGGGCGATCGCTTTGTTTAAATCTTCAAGCGCTTCTTGATAATTGCCTTCACTCGATCTTGCCACACCCCGCTGTCGGTATGCGAAGGGATTGTCAGGCTGGAGGCGCAAAGCTTCGTTAAAATCCTTAATTGCTTCGCTGGTGTCTCCCATGCTGATACGGATATCACCCCGGAGAATGTACTGCAAAGGCTGGGGATTGATTTTAATCGCTTGATCGCAAGCCTGAATTGCTTTTGGGTAATTCCCTAATTCGCCCAAGACATTGCATAGTCCTCGATAAGCGATGAATTCATCTGGCTTGAGTGAAATCACCTTTTCTAGCGCTTGGCGTGCTTCTTCGTATCGATTCAAGGCGAAAAGCGTATCGCCTAACTCACGCCACGCTGGATCGTATGTTGGGTTATATACAGTTGCTTTGTTGAAAGATTGAAGTGCTTCTTTATACTTTCGCTGTAGACGCTGTGCCCGTCCGCGTGCATACCAAGCTTGAGACAAGTCTGGCTTGATTTGAATTGCTTGCTCAAATGCATCTACTGCTTTTTCATATTTCTGCGATCGCAACAGTTTATTACCATAACTGAGCCACTCAAATTCATCACGGCTGTTTCCTGGTGATGCTACATTCAGAGCAGATGTGATAATTGCGTCTTGTTGTGGATCGGTTAATCGCGGTGGTACTGTGGTATGCTTTTTGAAGTTGATCTGCGATTTTTCCTGCTGTACCAGTGCCAAAAAGCTACGGATAGGCACACCCAAGCTGTAACCCAGTTGGATTTCGCGTTCCTCACCAGTTTTTTGCTTAATTAAGGTTGGTTCTCCTTCGGCTGCTGTATGAATCCCAATCACTCGACCCAAGCTATCTAACACTGGGCTGCCACTCATCCCTTTATCAGTAGAATTGGTATAAACCAGTTCATAACCAAAAGCAAAAGAACGAGAATCCTTGGCGCGATCAATTCCTCCACCGTAGAGCAATCCAGCACTAAACTGACGGTTTGGTTTTGTGGTAGCTTCTTTTGATGCGGGCATACCAGACACAAAAACCACTCTGTCTTCGTTTTCTAAGTCATAGTCAGCTAGAGTAGCGACTTGGTAAGTTTGGTTGCTAGTAAACTGCAACAGTGCTAAATCTGTTCCTTCCCAAGTTTTGATGGTGCTAGTGTTTACCGCATACTCCTGATCATCCAGAGTCACCACTTTCAAGTCGTTCTTTCCTCGCACGACATGACCAGCGGTGAGAACATAGTATGTGTTACCTTCCTTGGCAACAATTACCCCCGATCCATGACTGTTTTGCCAAGTGATTAACACTGTAATTTCTTTGGCAATGTTGTTAACCACAGTTGCCACCAACGGCGTGGATGTGGCTGTTGATTTGGTAACTGTGTTCCTTGCTTGCGGGTTTTCTGGTGGAATAATTGGGGGGTCTAGCTGAGATAATATCTCAATAGGAACTCCCCAGCTCGAACGCCGCATCCGCTCGCGCAAAGCATCATTAGGCTGGGAACCATCTTCATACACATACGGATCGCCCCACAAAGGCTGAGCATGGATGCCATTGATACCAATGACCTTACCATCACTATTGAGCACTGGTCCGCCGCTCATCCCCTTTTCAACTTCATTGGTGTATCCAATCCGGTAGCCCCCTTTCAAGGAGCGTTCTAGCAACAGAGAAATACGTCCCGGATGCGTGACAAACTGCCTTGAACTAGATGAATCCTCTTCAAAGGGAAACCCCGCAGCAAAGACTTCATCACCTTCTTTTAAGGTTGATGAACTTCCTAAGGAAGCTACGGTATAGTTATTCAGAGCACGAAACTGCAATAAAACCAAATCCTTGTTATCATAATTTACATCTTTGACCAACTGGGCTGGATGATTTTGACCATCGGGTGTATTAATCAGATGGGGTTTCCCTACTTCTAGGACGTGCTGACTTGTCAAAACTGTATACAGCGAACCGTCTTTTTGAATCAATATCCCCGAACCGCCCTTTTCTCCAGAGATAATTTTGACAGTGATGGACTGAGCTAGCTTCTGCAGTTGCTCTTGGGATAACTGGGAGATTTGCTGCCGTGCATAAAGCTTGGGGGCAGAAATACTGATATAAAGACTTTGTACTGGCAGCATCCATAACGTGCCTACCCAGACGACCAAAGTCAGTAACCGACAATCCATTTGCCCATGTCCCATGAGTGTCAATTTAGTGATTCGGGAAATAGGGGGCAGCCCTAGGGGGAATTCAAAATTCAAAATTCAAAATTCAAAATTCAAAATTGTTTTTTGAATTTGAAATTTTTAAACACACAGGGTCATTGTCCTTGTTTTCCTATTTCCCGATGGTGAACTATGCATTCTTTGATGTATTTAAACCAGAATATCCTACTTAGCGGCGTTAGCGGGTTCTTCTCGTAGTAACTGATTCATGTCAATATAAACTTGGGGAGACCCATCATCTGATTGAACAATCGGACCGCTAGCGGTGTAACCCATTTGCCTGAGATTTTCAATCACTTGACCAGCATCGTCATCTGCCCTAAGTGTGAGTAGCAAAAGGCTGCAAGTACCGCCATATCGACTCGCGGCGCACAAAACCTTTTGACCATTCATATTTCCAGTTGTCAGGTAATTCAGCACACCGTTAACAGAAGCATTTTGAAATCTGGCAGAGACGACCTCACAGCGTTGTTTTGCAGAAAATTTATTGTTCCAATTTCTTTGCCAGCTAATGACTTGAATTTTCGTTCCTGTTGCGGTTCGGGCGTATGTTGTTGGTACGCCGTCCTTATTTGTACCACAAAAGTATGTATTGTTTTGAGCATAACTGGATTGACTCATACTAGCAATGCTGCCTAGGGCGATGGCATTGGCAATTAGCATATTTGCAAATAATTTGGCTTTCATAGTGATGCTATTCTTCCTATAAACTAAGAAGTTATATTAACTACATCCTTGAAATCAGTAAATCCCAAACGTCTGTAGCAAATGAAAAAATATTGTTAGTTAGTATTAATTGCTGCATTATTCTTTTATTATCAATTATAATATCAAGTTTGAAATAATTGTGAAAAAATTGTGAAAATTAATCTTTTCACTGATTAACTTAAGTCTTTAAAGATACAATCTATTTTTCTGTTACTACTGTCTTCTAGATTAGACTTCAGTTGGAAATAAGGCAGAACGGGGAAGAAACATTTTCATCCAACGCTTATGAACAAAGTTCATCGTATCTCTTGCAAAATCGATTTTTCATGGGGCTTAGATACGAGATCAGAACGCACCAAGGCAGTATTTCTCCTGATGTCTGTGTTGTTCTATACTGATGGATGACTGGAAGAGGTTGATTCTAAAAGGCGTCATTCCTTACGAGGTATTTTTTGATCATACAGATGCAACTTCAAGCAGATATAGGTTTCCAGCCAAGGATTGATTCTGGCTTGAGTGGAACTTAATAAGATGTCATTAAATACTTGCAATCATTGAATTGAGGAATTTGAACGTGAAACGCTTTGATGTCTCTAAAGTTTTGGGTATTAGCGCTCTAGCCCTCAGTTTAGCTACCCTACCTGCTGTTCTGCCTGCTTCTGCCCAAACAACTACCACTCCCGATGGCACTGTTAGAACTACCAATACAGAGCGCTCTGCAACTGATGGAAATTCTCAGGATGGTGATTGGGGTTTGTTAGGCTTGCTCGGTCTGTTTGGTCTGTTTGGTCGCAAGAGCCGCAAAGCTGATGAATCCGTAACTTATGGTAACCGTGATGTTGTCGGCACCTCAGGCAACCGCTCTAACTATTAATATTAATGACTTGCAGCGAAAGCCGTTGCTGTATACCACCAAGTGCAGCGGCTTACCACAATCATCACAACAGCTAAACTTGCGCTCACATCAAGAAGGTGAGCGTTTTTGATTTTGACTGGTACTTTGGAATGAATGCAAGAAGTCTAGTTTACTGCCTGCTTTTGCAGTTAACTGGCTGCTTCAACGGATGTTGCACCGTTGGATCAGGTGTGGTGGCAACCAGGATGATTTCTCCGGTGGGAGTTCTCTGCCATCCGGTTGCTTCGATGATTGGGGTGTAGGATTTGGGGTTTGGGGTGCGAGTGGTTGGCGTTTGGGGTGTGGGCATCTGTGGAGTATGCTGACCAACTGTTAACCTGCGTCGGTCTTGCCACTCGGCATCATCGTCCAATTCTTGCTCAGGAGTGGGCGGTAAGCCACCCCGCCCGGTGATAACGAAGGAATTGCCTTCGTTAGCAGGACAGCGAGTAGCAATCAACCGCGACAGGTCGGCAAAGTCAGTCGGTAATTCAACTAAACCAGAACTTGGGTCAATTCCTGCTGTGGTGACATCGAGCGTGCCACTTAAGGCAGAGGTCGCTCCCGTCGCGGTGATGTCGCTCAGGGGGGTGAGTTGAGGACTCGGTTGAATGCCAAAAATAGAATAGGCATTGATGCTGACATTGCCGCCGCGAAAATCCTCAGAATTGGCGCTGATATTGCTATCTTCATTCTTGCCAGCCACGAGAAACCGGGTATCAATCGCGATGTTCCCACCGGGAATGTTGCTGCCCTTGGCGTTGGTTGTGATGTTACTGCCGTTTCGTAAGAGAATTAGGGGCGATCGCAGAATGATATCTCCCCCACCGCCCGTTGTGTCTGCCCGAATTCTGCCCTGGTTGTCGAGATAGATTTGATTGGCATTCACGAACAAGGAACCGGCACTGCCTGTGCCCGAACTGCTGACCGTCACTTCTGCTTGGTTTTGGATGTTGAGGGTGTCGGTTGTGAGAGTTAAGTTGCCACCCGCACCACTGCCACCTGTTCCAGCCGCAATGATCGAACCATCCCCTGTGAGAGTAATTGAATTGGGAGCGGTAATGGTCAGTTGTCCCCCACGACCACTGCCAGAGGTGGAGGCAGAGATTTGTGCCCCATCCTGAAGGTTCACCCGGACACGTTGCCCGTTCCCCTGTGGCTGAATGGTGAGGTTGCCTGCATCGGCAGAAGTGGTGGTCTGAGCGAATAGCCCACTGGCAGCACCGGACAATTGGATATCTGGGGCATTCAGTGTGACGTATCCTGCCCGTCCGCTACCAGAAGTGCTGGTCACCAAGCGGGCACCCTCTTGAACAGTTAACTGCCCAGCCGTAATTTGGATATTACCTCCGCGCCCTGCGGAAGAGGGTTCTGTATTTGCAAACAACCCAGCGGCTGCACCAATACTTTCCACTCTCGGTTTACTGTAAATATCGACTTCGGAACCGAATTGAGCCAGTCGCGCCGAGTAGGATGGATCGCTGCCAGCTATTTTTACAGTGTCAGTCGCTCTAAGGGTGATGTTACCCGCAGTTCCATTACCAGACGTAATGGCAGTTAGCTGCCCACCCGATATTGCTTCAAACGTATTCGTATTGATAAAGATTGCTCCTCCTGGGCCATTAGCTGTAGTCCGAGAATCAATGACCGCACTGTTTGAAACGCTAAAAGCACTTGTGTTTACCTCGATCTTGCCGCCAACTCCTGAGGAATTGGTACTGGTGAATATACCGCTAGAAACTCCATCGACAAACTCTGGAGGGGATGTAAATCTAGGTGGAGTGTAATTGAAAAGTTTTATGGGAGGAGCTGTCGTATTAGTCCCAGAAACACTGACACTATTAGATGCATTAATGAGGATATCACCTGCATTTCCTTCTCCTGAGGTGACCGCATTCAATTGAGCACCGTTAGTTAACGTGAGCGATCGCGCTGTTATATTAATCCCTCGGGCGTTGCCAATTGCTCCTTTTTGCACGGCAGTGGAGATGTCGCTATCGTCCAGGACGATTGAATCGGTAGCTAACACGGAAATCCCACCAGCATCACCCTGTCCTTGAGTGCTGGCAGAAATCAAAGATTGAGAAGAGGAGACAGACCCAGCTCGAATGTCGATGTTTCCAGCCTTGCCGATACCATTAGCAAAAACCCGACTAGTGATATAGCTCTGGTCTAAGGAGAGGGCATCTCTTAGCTGGATTGATATGTTTCCGGCACTCCCCTGCGCCTTTCTGTTTAGAAAATTATCACCAACTCCAGTAGCCAAGAAAGAGCCGTTAATCAGGTTGAGAGATGACGCATTGATGGTAATGTTACCGCCGTTACCTGTTACCGTGTCGGTGCTGGTGCTACATCCGATACTGTTGGTTTGGCAAAATCCAAGATTGCTGAATGCACTACTTCCATCAATAAATGAGACGGGACCACTAGCGTTAATGGTTATATCGCCTCCATTTCCCCGTCCATTCGCGCTAGCGGTTAAAAAAGCTTCATTGGTGACAGAAAGCGAGCCTGTGGTGATGGAGATATTGCCTGCATTCCCGTCTCCATAGCTATTGGCAACCAGTTGACCACCATATCTGACCACAAGCGATCCAGCGGTAATGTTTATGTCACCTCCGTTACCTTTTACCGGTTGTTTGGCAACGTTAGATAAATAAGGTGCATTGACATCGGTATATAGCTTAGCTCCATACTCAATTGAGACGGGACCACCGGCATTGATAGTTATACTGCCTGCATTTCCCCGTCCGTTCGCGCTGGCAGCGAAGAAAGATTCATTGTTAACAAGAAGAGAGCCAGTGGTGATAGTGAAATTGCCTGCATTCCCCTGACCTGCGGTGCTAGCTAGCATGTGAGAGCCATTTGTTAAGGCAAGCGACCCAGCGGTAATGTTGATGTCGCCTCCTCGACCTTTCCCTGTGACATCGGTATATACCCTAACTCCATAGTCGAATGTGGCAGCATCGCGAACGTTAATCGTTATATTGCCTGCATTTCCCTCATTTCCCTCTTCCTTAGCGTTGGCAACTAATAAAGATTCATTTTTAAAATCAAGAGAACCAGTGGTGATATTGAAATTGCCTGCATTTCCCTGACTTCTAGTGCTGGCAAGCAGTTGAGCACCATTTGTTACGAAAAGCGACTCGGCGGTGATATTGACGTTACCAGCATTGCCCACAGCTCCCAATTCCACTTCATTGGCAATCTTGCTGCCGTCTCCTGTTACTGTGACTGTCCCTGTCGCATTAATTTCAATATTCCCTGCCTGGGTGTTGGGTAAACCCACCCCGGAAATCCCTGCCAGCAGTTGACTGCCTTCCGACAGATTTAAGTTCCGAGCACTAATGGCAATACTCCCACCGCCGGTAGCACGGGTATCCACGAGTGAGCCATTGGTTAGGGATATATCGGCAAGTGCTACACTTTCAGGAACACTTAAACTCAGGTTAGCGCCATCCCCATTCAGCCCCAGGGTGTCCGTTCCCGCCACTCCTACCAACTCGACTTGACCTCCCGGATTCAGGAGCTGCCCTCCCTCTAGATTGACATTTCCTCCAAGTAGTGCTAATGTTCGACCGGGATTTACTTGTAGATTCGACCTCTGTACCTGAAGCCTTCCAGGGTTGCTTCCATATTGCAAACCAATGGGAACGCTGATTGTTAGCAGAGGTGCAGCTTGAGGATTCGTGGCATTGAACTGAAAGCCATCAGTAAAGTTGATGCTGTTGGCAGTACTGGCAATAAATGAGCCACCAATATTGAGTCGAGCACCTGCACCAAACAGAATGCCATTGGGGTTGAGCAAAAATAGATTGGCAGTAGCGTTTGCCCGAATCAAGCCATCAATATTAGAGATTGACCCACCTGTGACGCGGCTGAAAATGTTCTGCACATCGGCGGCATTGTTGAAGAAGGCAGAACCGCCAGTGGGGATAGAAAACTGCTTAAAGCTGTGGAACAGATTGCCACCCCGCCTTGCTCCTCCGTCAATTTGGAAATTGGGATTGCCGGAGACTTGCGTTTGCTCTGCTGTCGGCAGCGTGTTATCGGGAACAACTTGAGCGGCGATCGGTTCAGTACAACCGAGTACCCACACAGCACTCCCCATCAAAACCGATGTATTTAGATGCCACCTGCTCATCTTGTCTTGCCTCCAGCATAAGGATTGTTCGATGCGATGCTCCTGAGGAGCATCGCTGCGAAGGCGGGTCCTCTGCGGCAATGCCCTGCATAGCAGCAATCGCGCTTTTAGCAATTGGCAATCTCCGCTTGAACGCCATGATGATTGCCTGTGTTCATGATGATTGCCGCTAGCTTAGTTGAAATGGCGAAATGCAGCATTTCAAAGTTGCGAGCCAAATGTGTATACACACTCTTTGTGCTGACATCAGCAGATGTCTGTTCGTAGCTGGGTGGGTATCATTATCTTAAGTTTTGCACAATAAGACCATGCAAGATAAGTAAGTTAGCTTCAACTTACAGCTATTTTCAGTTAATTAGACATCTGGTGAAAAACAATGTAGAGACGCGACGCCAGTCGCCTGCGGAGGGAAACCCTCCCGCAGCGCTGGCTCGCCATGGCGCGTCTCTACAAGGATTGTAGACAACGCAAAATTAATTTCTGGAGATATCTATTGAACCACAGATTTTTGTAGGGGTTGAGAACTGTAACTTAATTCCTCACCATTCCTTACCATATCTAGCAAAATGGTGAGATAATGGGATGTAGTCATGAACAGAAGTTACAAATGAACATCCCAGAAATGACAATTAGCGTTGGAGATGCCGCCAAAGAATTAGGTATCTCAATCACAACATTAAGGAGGTGGGCTGACTCAGGAAAGATTCGTTCAGAGCGCTCACCAACTGGACAAAGAAGATTTTATTTGGCAGACATTAAGCGGATTACGCCGCGTGATTTGAAGCAACTAGATGAACGCATAACCATCAATTATGCTCGTGTTTCAAGTCACGACCAGAAAGAAGATTTAGTCCGTCAAGCGCAGGTGCTAGAGGCTTTTAGTTCTGCTAATGGTTGGCAGTTTGAAACCATTCAAGATTTAGGTAGTGGTTTGAACTATCAAAAGAAAGGACTTCAAAGACTTCTCAAACGAATTATGCAAGGTGATGTTGCAAGATTAGTCCTGACTCACAAAGACAGGTTGCTACGATTTGGTGCTGAGTTGGTATTTGCCATGTGTGAGGAGTTTGAGACAGAAGTAGTCATTATCAACAAAACCAATGAAGAGGTGACATTTGAGCAAGAGTTGGTTCAAGACATGATTGAACTTATCACTGTTTTCTCAGCGCGTCTCTATGGCTCTAGGAGCAAGAAAAACAAGAAGTTAATTGATGGTATGAGTCAAGTTGTAAAGGAGGTGTCATAGTGCTGTTAGGTTTCAAGACTGAATTGAAACTGAATAATCAGCAACGTACAGCATTAGCGAAACATTGTGGAGTAGCTCGTCATGCTTGGAATTGGGGATTAGCTTTAACCAAACAGATTCTTGACCACAACAAAGTCAATCCCGATTCCAAGATTAAGTTTCCTTCTGCTATTGACCTGCATAAATGGCTGGTGGCACTAGTGAAATCGGAACATGAATGGTACTACGAGTGCAGTAAATCTACTCCACAACAAGCGTTAATGGCTTTAGGTGAAGCTTGGAAGCGCTGTTTTAATAAAACTGCTGGCGTTCCGAAGTTCAAGAAAAAAGGCAAACGTGACTCTTTCACATTGGAAGGCACAGTCAAAATCTTAGGCAATAACAAAATTCAAGTACCTGTAATAGGTGTTCTTAAAACTTATGAACGACTACCACAAGTATTAACTAAATCTGCCACAATTAGCCGTCAAGCCGATAGATGGTATATCAGTTTCCGGTTTGATGTAGAACAACAGGAGTCTGAGCATACGGACGTTGTAGGCGTTGACCTAGGAGTAAAAACACTGGCAATGCTCTCAACTGGTGAAGTGATAGAAGGATCCAAATCTTACCGAAAGTATGAGGCTAAATTATCTCGAATGCAGTGGTTGAACCGCCACAAGGTAATAGGTTCAGCTAACTGGAAAAAAGCTCAAATGCAAATAGCCAGATTACACACAAAGATAGCCAACATCCGAAAAGACACCTTGCATAAGTTAACAACATTGCTTGCCAAGAACCACGGCACAGTAGTAATTGAGGACTTGAACGTATCAGGTATGTTGGCTAACCACAAACTGGCTAAAAGTATTCAGGACATGGGATTTTTTGAGTTCCGTCGTCAATTAACCTACAAGTGTGAACTATATGGTTCTAAGCTAGTTGTGGTTGACCGATGGTTCCCGTCCAGCAAGACTTGCTCTAACTGCGGAACCAAGAAAGAAACACTCAGTTTAAGTGAGCGAGTGTTTGAATGTGGTCATTGCGGTTTTGTTATTGACCGTGATTTAAACGCGGCAATTAATTTGTCAAGAGTCGTCAGTTAGACGATGCTAGCTTGTGGACTGGTTGAAGCCGACTTCTCCAGGATGAAGCAGGAAGTAAACGAAGTTCAAAGTGATAAGCAATGGATATTGTTGAGTAGCTTTGAGTAGGTTTTATATAACGGTTGTTCTATGCCGTGCCCCTACAGAGTGGTTTATTTACTTGAAAAGCGCTGTAAGCAATTTACTGCCTGCTTTTGCAGTTAACTGGCTGCTTCAACGGATTTTGCACCGTAGGCGGCTCAGGTGTGGTAGCAACTAGGATGATTTCTCCGGTGGGAGTTCTCTGCCATCCGGTTGCTTCGATGATTGGGGTGTAGGATTTGGGAAAAGCCGTGAGCTCTGCGGCTCGGGTGAGCTTGCCGAACCCCGAACGGTTTGGGGTGCGAGTGGTTGGCGTTTGGGGTGTGGGCAGCTTTTCGTTTTGCTGACCAACTGTTAGTCTGCGTCGGTCTTGCCACTCGGCGTCATCGTCCAATTCTTGCTCAGGAGTGGGCGGTAAGCCACCCCGCCCGGTGATAACGAAGGAATTGCCTTCGTCAGCAGGACAGCTAGTCGCAATCAGACCAGATGAATCAACCAGAGTCGTGGGCAGTTGGAATAAGCCGGAGGTGGGGTCAAGTCGTTCGATGTTGAGTTGGACGGTGCCACTTTGAGCAGAACTGGCTCCTGTAGCAGTGATGTCGCTACTAGGAGTATCTTGAGGGCGAAACTGAGTGCCAAAGATGCCATTCGCATTAATCGTTACGTTACCGCCACGAGCGTTCACAGAGTTGGCACGGATGTCACTATTTTCAGTGGGAACGGCGACGAGTGAGGACGTATTAATTTTGACGTTACCGCCGTTACCAGTGCCAGCAGCAGAAGCTGTAATCGGACTGTTGTTTTGCAGCAGTAGAAAATCTCGCACATTGACGTCAATGTTGCCGCCTTCACCGGATGCGGTAGCCGCAGTAATCGTGCCTCCCCGGTCTAGAAGAAGCGAGTTGGCATTGATGCGTAAGGTTCCAGCACTAGCCGTGCCTTGATGACTCACATCAACTTTCGCACCGTCAGTCACGCTCAAGCGTCCGGTGTTGATGGTCACATCTCCAGAATTTTGATTGGGGATAGGTGGGTTGGGAAAAAACACACTTGGTGGAAGAAGTTGGGCAGAAGCACTCACCTGGCTGGGAAAGAGAATACGGGTAAGAGGAAGTTGTCCGATACCGCTGAATTCTACTGATTGGGTGGCGTTGATCGTGACACTCCCCGCTCTCCCCGTCCCGAAGGTCAAAGCACTGACGCTTCCTCCGTCGCGACCCACCAGCTTGGACGTGTTGATTGTCACATTTCCACCATTTCCAGTGCTTTTCAAGCTAGAAGTGGAACTCACGTTACTGAGTGTGGACGTCCCTACTCCAATCAGTTCTACCGATTCAGTTGCATTGATCGTCACATCTCCTCCATTGCCACTACCTGTATCTGCGCCAGATGTAATGATGGCTCCGTTGAGAAGGCTTAAGCGTTGGGTGAATAGCGTGATATTTCCTCCGTTTCCAGAACTGACAGCAAAAGCGGTGATAGTGCTGACGAAGTTCGAGGTGTATCCAATCAATTGCGCTGAATCGGCACCGGCAACGGTAATATCTCCTGCGCGACCTGCACCATAGGAGGGAGTAAAGATTCCTGCGCCATCTCGAACCACAAGTTTCTGCGTTGACACTGCAACATCACCTCCGCGTCCACTCCCGATTGTTTCGGTATTCAACCCACCTCTTAACTGACCGCTAGGGCTGATTCCACTCATTTCTAAAGAATCAGCAGCATTGACACGCAGACTTCCCGCCGCTTGCCCGCCTTGATTTTGAATTAACACAAGTGAGCCATCTGTCAACGAAACTCGATTACCTTGCACCTGAATTGAGCCGCCTGGTGAACCACTGGTATCAGCTAATGCCTGCCGCGAGAGGCGAATATCAGCAAACGTTTGCATCCCTGGATAGCTCAAAGCAAACCCTGCGCCCAGGTTCACAATTCCATCCCGCACACTGCCTAACTCAATCCGTCCTTGCTCTGCCGTCAGCACACCTCCTTGGATATTGATGTCTCCTCCAATCAATGCCAGCGTTTGTCCTGGTGGCACTTTTAGACCTGTTGAGGCATTTCCTCGAATCAGGGGAGTGAGGAAAGGAGCTGTGCCTGATATGTTGTACCCATTTCCCTGCACTGCAATCCGCCCCGGATTTGATCCCATCTGCAAGCCAATGGGGACACTGACGGTCAATAGCGGTGTCGTTTGGGGATTACTGGCACTGTACTGAAAATTATCGGCAAACTTGATGCTGTTAGCGGTACTAGCAACAAACGAACCACCAATATTGAGTTGGGCTCCTGCACCAAACACAATGCCATTCGGGTTGAGCAAGAACAGATTCGCCGTGCCCTGAGCTCGAATCACACCATCAATGTTAGAAATTGAGCCGCCTGTGACTCGCGTCAGGATGTTCTCCACATCGGCTGCATTGTTGAAGAAGGCACTACCGCCCGTGGGAACAGAAAACGATTGGAAGCTGTGGAACAGGTTGCCACCTCGCCTTGCTCCTCCGTCAATCTGAAAGTTGGGATTGCCGGAGACTTGCGATCGCTCTCCCACTGGAAGTGTGTTATCGGGAACGACTTGAGCGGCGATCGGTTGAGTACAGTGAAGCACACTTAAAGCGCTGCCAATTAAGAACCATGATTTCAGATGCCACCCGTTCATTTCTGTTTTGCCCTCCGCATCCCTAACGACAACTCAGACGCTGATTACAAAAGCTTAAACAATAGTAGCGATCGCCCTTAGTGTTTCTTACAAACCCTTCAACTTTATTAACTACCTATCGCCCCCCTCACCAAAATCACTGTACTATCTACACCAGAAGCTATTGCCTCCGGAATATTGCCTGTAATTGCTTGTTGCAGCATTCCCTCACGCGAAGCACCCAAAACGACTACATCGTAGTGTTCTTTTTTCACCAAATTAATCAAACCTTCAGAAACTGAGTCAGATTTAACTGGGCTAGCGAAAACGGTGCTTCCCAACTTACGGCGACGAATGAGTTGGCGAATAGCTTCTTCTAAAACTGTCATATCTGGCTCGATTTCTGAGGGTTTGAACACCCGAGTTAAGCGGACTTTTGGATCATTTCCCAATGTCACTAAAGCGGGTAACAATTTAAGCGCCACCCAGGCGTTAGGACCACCAGCCATCGGAACAAGCCAGCGGTTGAATTGGGGAGTGAGAGCGGATTTAGCAACAGATATATCAGATGATGTTTCTGTTAAATCTGTTAACCCATCCATTGCTCCTAACTTAACTAGCATCACATCACAGGTGGCTTGGCGAATTATCGTGTCTACAACGTTGCCAAAAATACGACCTGGGGTGGAAGTGTTACCCTTCCACCCCATCAAAATCAGGTCGATGTGCCGTTCTTTAATTGTTTCGAGAATTGCCTGCGCCACATCATGGGTGACGCGAATTTGTGTATGCACGGGAATTTTCCACTTTTTGCCCAAAGCCTCTGCAAGCCTCAGCAAGCGACGACTTTTTGTTGTTCTGACTGGGGTTTCTGTTGGGGAACTGTGGCGAGAGATTGGCATCACTTGGATGCACTCTATTTCATAATGGCGATCGCGAGCAATAGCAGCTGCCATCTCCAATAGTGTTGCTGCTGTTTCGGGATTAGCTATAGGTACGAGTAATCTACCCCTACCAATACTTGGAGAACGTGTTTGATAAACAACATAAGAGGGTTCTGGTCGCGGTCCTTGTTGCCTGTTTTCACAGTTGATATGGTCTGCTTCTGCCCGGATAATATCCGCACGGGTAATGATTCCAATCAGTCTGCGCCCCTCGACAACTGGCAAGCGACTGATTTGATAGCGGTCTAACAAATACAGCACATCGCTGAGGTTTTGGATGGGAGTGACTGTCAAAGGATTGCTAGTCATGATTTCCCTCAAGGTGGCGTCTTTTGGGAGATTGCGATCGCGTATTTTTAGCAAATCGCTTTGTGTCACAATTCCTACTAGCTTACCATCTTCTACTATCGGAAAACCCCGGTGGTGCGAACGGGAGAAAGCCTCTACAGCTTCATCCAAAGACATTTCTGTCTCCAGAGTATCCACCCGTCTTTGCATCACATCTTTTGCTGTTAACGTTGTCAATAGTCCTTCAATCGGAGCTTGTTTTTGGATAGTGATGCCACTTAACTGTAAAAGTTTGTCATACAGTGACCCAGGGACTATTTTTTCAGCAACTAAGTAGGATGTCACAGAACCAATCATCAAAGGTAACACCAGGTTGAAATCTGTGGTCATCTCAAACACAATTACAATTGCTGTAATTGGCACTTTAGAGACGCCGCTAAAAAATGCCCCCATTCCTGCCAGTGCATAGGTTGTCGGAGAACCCTGTCCTAAGACATAAAGCTGGAATATACCAATGATGTATCCTAAACAAGAACCCAAAACCAGACTGGGAGCAAATAATCCTCCTGGCGCTCCTGAGCCAAATGCCACCAAAGTCAGGATAAACTGAGCGACAAAGGCGATCGCTGCTATGGAAGCATGAACTTCACCAGTGATGATAAACTCGCGCAATGCAGTATTATTGCGGAAAGATGGTGGTAGCAGCGCAATAACGACACCTGATATAAATCCAGCTAACGCCACCCTCAGCGGTAAGCTGATGTGTAAGTTACGGTAAATTCCTAAACTCGCAATTAGTCCACGATTGAATAATGCAGACAGTAACCCCGCCAGGACACCTAAAATCAGGTAAAAGGGAATTTCTAGAATTGAGAAAGTGCTGGAGTAATGAGTTGCTGCCAAGTCAAGTTGCAGACTGTTACCCCCTAATAGCCGGGAGACAACGCCACCAATAAACGAGGCGATAATGGCAGTTCCTAAAGTTAATCCTGATAAATCTTGAAGTAATTCCTCGACAACAAATATCATCCCGGCAATGGGAGCATTGAAAGCCGCTGCCAACCCAGCACCAGCACCAGCGGCAATCATCTGCCGTCGATGATCAGGGGAAGTGGGAACCCAGCGACTCATCCCTGCTGCCAAAGCTGCACCAACATGGACAGTAGGACCTTGCCGCCCCAGAGTTAAACCCGAACCCAACGTGATGATGGCACTAATTAATTTGACAGCTGCAACGCGCCATGATAATCTAACTGGCACATTAGCAAGAGAAGCTTTGACTTGTGGAATTCCACCACCAGATGCTTCGGGTGCTAACCGATCTACAAGTAAGCCAGCCAAAAATCCAAAGCTAAGACCAATGAGTGGTAGAACAAGCCATGCTGGAAAAAGGTAGGAAGTATGAACTCGCCATGTTCCTAACCATCCTGTTCCAAATTTGAAAAACACAGCAGATAGGGCTGCGACTACACCGATAACTGACGCTTCTGCGATCGCTAAACCTCTTCTAGGCTGCCACAAAGCGCGAAAGCTCTGAGAAAGAAAAAGAGGTGACATATCAATTCAAAATTCGCTCATTCAAAGTTCAAAAAAAAGAAAAATCAAATCATTAGACTTGCCTGGAAAGTCTAATTTCATACTTGATTGCCTACTCAAAGAAAGCAGTTTGCGCTCACGTAGTTTTTGGTGTGTATTGCAAAAGCCAGCATTTGGAATACCAAACCACAGATAAATAAGATGTACACAAATAAATTCTTTGCGTGCATCTGCACGGCAGGTGCTTCAAGCCGGGGAACCCTTTCGCCAGTCGCCTGGCTGTCGGGAAACCCTCCTGCGTGCGCTGGCTCACCAACGCACGCAGGAGTCCATCTGCGGTTCCAAATACTCTTAAACGAAATTATTGCCAGCAACGTATCAGGGTTATCACTTGAATCGTCCATAGCTGCCAAGTCATTTTTCATGTTTAATTTTGCTTGCTAGTACTCGATAGCCCATCTACTAACAAAGATGGAGTGTAGCAAGAACCATTCCAGTCAGCATCGTCACCCAGTTTAACCAATTGTTTTAAAGCTGTATAGACGTTTCCAGCCACCATTGTATCCTTCACACGCCCAATCACATGACCCTTTTGGACGCGATATCCTAGATCAACGTTGATGGAAAAGTCACCGGAAATACTGCCATTACCTCCCAGCATTTGATCCACAATTAAACCATCATCAAGATGGTGAATTAATTGTTGTAGCGATTCCGTTCCAGGCTGAATCAGGAAATTAAATAAGCCAGGAGTAGGATAACTTCCTAAACCAGGGCGAAAACCATTACCTGTGGAGGCAATACTTAACTGGCGTCCGGTAGTGCGATCGCAGTAAAAATGCTGCAACACACCGTCTTGGATAAACACCAAAGACTGAGTTGGGGTGCCTTCATCGTCAAAAGGGCAACTGTAAGGTCCCGCGTGGGGGTCTTGGTAAACGGTGATTGGTGAAATGACTGGTTTGCCTATGCGTTCCCCCCAAGGAGAAGCCCCCTCCAAAACTCGCTTGCCATTCAAAGCTGCTTGTACAGTCCCCCAAAGCATATCAGCAGCTTTAGAAGTAAACAGAACCGGGACACGACCGTTGGGAGGCGTCACATTTTCTCTTGCCCAAGCCAACCGTTGTAAAATTTGGTGAGCAACTTTCTCTGGCTGCAGGTTACCTCTTTTGGTTTGACCATCAGAAACGTTCAACAAATCGTCACCTCGTACCCACTCTGCATCCACATAGCAGCTGAGAGTGGTATCAGTGTAGTGGCAATCTAAACCTTTTGTGTTCACGAGTCTAGTGGTTTCAACATCACATTCCCAGTCTGCCGTACAAATGACATCTGGATATGCGTCGCGGATGATGGCGATCGCTTCTTTACCCCACTCCACCAACTTTTCTATAGGGACATCTTCACCCAAATCTGGGTAGGAAGGCTTAGAATCACTGTTCAATTCCAATGCTTCAGGTTGATTGAGTTGACTCAAAGCTAAAGCACGTTCCACTAAGGCTTGCGGTTCCACAGGACCATAACCCACAGCTAATCCTGGACATCCGTTACGCCACAGCCGCAGTGCTGTACCTTCAGATTGGCTGGTTTCCAACTGCTTGAGACGATTTGCTTCAAAAAATACAGGTCGAGAAAGCGATTTTGACTGATAAACTTCAGCCGCTTCTGCACCTGATTTTATGGATAGTTCCAGCAGTTGTTCTGCCAGCGAATTGTTTGGTAATTCTTTATACACCATATTGTTTCGGGCTGTGGACATAGAAATTGGCTTGTAGTCAGGCATGCGATCGCGCAGAGCCGAAAGTGGGCGACCGCTGACTACAAACCCATTCCCTCAATCAAATTTACGGCAGATTGACCTCTTGCAACAGCCAAAATCCGGCAAAAGATTCTTCTTGAGGATTAGACTGCACCGCGATAAAATGCACTCCGTTAGCTTTTTGCTTTGCTTGTTCAAAGCCTTTGGCTTCTGCTAAAGTTTCGGGGTTTTTGATATTCGCCAAAATCCAACTCTCAGTCGCACCAGTTTCCAAAAGCAATCTCGCCCCTTGGCTACTATCAAATTTCAAGCACGCCAACTCTAAACCAGACATCCACCCTGCTATTGGCAATGCTCTGGGTGAATATATCAAAACACCAGGAATTGGGGTTTCGGGGGAAACTTGCGCTATGTCCAAGGGGAAAGCTTCGCTAAAGCCAATTTCCCACTCGTGCATTACCGTAAAATCCGCGCCTTGCAAAGTAACAAATGTCCACTGTTTCCCTTCCAAAGCATCTGGTAAGCGTTGGGGTGAGGATTTCTCCAAGTTTACCGAGGGATTTGTGCCTGCTTGATATCCTGGCTCTTGAGGATACACTTGCTCCAGCCGCTGTTGCAGCCATTGGTTCAGCAGCAAAGTGCGACGACTTGGCTCGGCGGGAATACCCAAATCTTTGCACGCTTTGGTAATCATGTTGTTCATTTGGCGGCGGAAAAAGCGGATTCTTCTCGGTGTTTCTCCTGCTTTGCCAATTGCTTCCTCCAACGCCGTCCGTAACCAAGCTGAATTGACCTCAGTACTGGGGCAATATTTTGCAAAGCGAAACAAAGAATCAATTTTTGTGCGGGTTTCCAAAGGAGTTTCGCATACTAAGACTTCCCAAACTTTTTTCTGGTTTTCGTCCACAATCGGACGCGAGTAAAAATCGAGTTCCCAAATACTGCCCATGTGATGCCGTTAAGATTTGGCTACTTTTTTATATTTTCATGATACGAGCGTATGGGTAGCGTCGGGGCAAATGAGAGGGAGATGAGGGTAGAGAGCGTATCCCTCACGGGACGCTTTGCGACGAGCGCGAGTATTGAGGGGGACATAATTTCTAAAATTCGATCTAAATAAGTCAGCCGTGCGCCTGTACCTTCTAGATCTACATCAAGGTTTTCCAGCTAATCCCAACTGACGTTAGACAACAAAACATAGGAAGTTTTTGCGGTGGTAGATGTTTTGAGAACTGAGGAATTCATCGAGCGATCGCAGCAATTCTAAATCGTTGGTGAACAACAAGGTCCCCTACTTCTGCGAAGCCGGGAATCTAAACATGCGCGATTTTCACAAATCAAATAGGACTGCTATATATTCGTCACCTGACTTTTCACGGCTTACAGGCTTTGCCAGAAAGCGGAAGCAGAAGCCACCAGTTGACGAGACACCAATTGCCAAGAAAAAACGGCTGGTAGCAGCACGAAAAGCAGCACGGCAAAGACCTTTTCTACAAAAAGCAACAGTAGCCTCAGATAGCAAAACTTAACAAAATTGGTAATTCAGAAATTTGAAGGGATTGAGAGGAAGTCTTATAGTAAATGACAACGGCTGATAGACGCCCAACTATGATCTACTGCCTCAATCCCAGTTGCGAGAAGCCCCGAAATTCTGATACCACTTTCTGCCAAAATTGCGGCACACAACTGATATCCCAGTTGCGAAACCGTTATCGCATTATCCAACCACTGGGAGGCGGAGGATTTGGCAGAACTTTTTTGGCAGAGGATGAAGACAAACTGAATGAACATTGTGTCGTCAAGCAGCTAGCACCACAAGTTCAAGGAACCAGCGCCCTGGTTAAGGCTACAGAACTCTTTCAAGAAGAAGCGCGACGGTTGCAACAGCTTGGAGAACATCCGCAGATCCCGATTTTGTATGCTTATTTCCGGCATGATAACTACTTGTATCTGGTGCAGCAGTTCATCCTCGGGCAAACTTTACGGCAAGAGTTGAGACAGCAAGGAACTTTTAGTGAGGAAAAGATTTGGAAACTGTTAACTGAACTCTTACCCATTATCAAGTTTATCCACGAACATCAAGTTATTCACCGAGACATTAAGCCAGAAAATATTATTCGTAGATCCCCTCGGGAAGATTTAGTACTGATTGATTTCGGAGTTGCCAAGCAGTTAACAGCAACTTCACTGGAACAAACAGGTACAACCATTGGTTCTTTTGGCTATGCACCGATGGAACAAATGAAGTATGGCAGTGCATATCCAGCAAGTGACTTGTTTAGTTTGGGTGTGACTTGCTTTAATTTATTGACAGGAATTCACCCATCTGGGCTTTACATGGAACACGGTTATAATTGGGTGATGCATTGGCGACAACACCTCAAGTCTCCCTTATCTCCACAATTGGTGCAGGTATTGGACAAATTGTTACAAAAAGATATCGAGCATCGCTACCAGTCAGTGGATGAACTGCTGCAAGATTTGCATCAAAAGCCACAACCTGCCTCAATTCCACGAGATTTTTCTTTACCGCAGCCGCCGTCAAGGATAAACCCGAGACAATCGGTTTTTCCTAGCACTGTTCTTCAACCGAGAATCCAGTTAAAACATAAACTGCTAGCGGGGGGCATTATCCTGCTTTTAGGGTTAGGCGGATATATTTATTGGCAAAGCTTGGGGTATATCCCAACTTTGACTGGGCATTTAAGCGAGGTTAATTCCTTAGCGTTCAACCCTTCAGGTACAACCCTTGCTAGTGGTATCGATGACAAGACTATCAAACTTTGGAACCTGAATAATAAACAGGAAATCCGCACGCTTAAGGGGCATTCAGACAAGGTTTATTCTGTCGCCATTAGCCCGGATGGTCAAACTGTTGTCAGTGGCAGCAAGGATAACACAATTAAAATCTGGAATCTGAACACGGGAAAGGAAATCCGTACCCTGACAGGTCATACAGCCTTAGTGAATTCTGTTGCAATCAGCTCAGATGGTCAAAATATCGCTAGTGGTAGTTATGATAACACCATCAAAATCTGGAATTTGAACACAGGGCAGGAATTACAAACTTTAATCAAGCACACAAGTGCCGTTTTGTCTGTTGCCTTCAGTTCAGATAGTCAAACGCTTGTTAGTGGAAGTGCGGTTAGGGAAATTAAGGTTTGGAACTTGAAGACTGGTAAGGTTCTACGTACCCTACCACCACATTCAGGTGATGTGAATGCCCTTGCCATAAGTCCAGATGGTCAGATGTTGGCTAGTGCTAGCGATGACAAAACTGTCAAAGTGTGGAAGCTGAACACTGGAAAGGAAATAAGCCCGTTGACAGGGCATTCAGGTCATGTGAATTCTGTCGCCTTTAGCCCAGATGGCGAACATATCGCAGCTGGCAGTGATGACAAGAGTGTGAAAATCTGGAACTTGGATACGGGAGAAGTCTTAGATCTAAAGGGGCATTCAGGCAAGGTTTATGCCGTTGCTTTCAGTCCAGATGGCAAAACTTTGGTGAGTGGTGGTAAGGACAAGACTATCAAGATTTGGCAACTGCGGTAGTGATTTGGGAGACTCCCTAACCCCTGTTATCGAGGAGACGGTAGAATAAACCTAATTTTCAAAGCTTCAAAAGACGAAATATGACAATGCATCCCACTCTCCAAAGTGCATTTGCCAATCGGTGCGCTCTTAAAGTGATCAGCGGTTTGAATAACTTTGATCGCGATCGCGTCGCAGCAACCGTCAAAGCAGCCCATCACGGTGGTGCGACTTTTGTTGATATCGCTGCTGATACCACCTTAGTACAAATGGCAAAAAAATTGACAAATTTGCCTATTTGTGTATCAGCAGTTGAACCAGAGAAATTTGTCCAAGCTGTGGCAGCAGGTGCAGATTTGATTGAAATTGGTAATTTCGATTCTTTTTATGCTCAAGGACGTAAATTTGAGGCTGAGGAAGTTTTAGCGCTGACTCACCAAACCCGCGCTCTCCTGCCTAAAATTACTCTCTCTGTGACTGTTCCCCATATTCTGACACTGGATCAACAGGTACAACTAGCAGAGGAACTGGTGAAAGCTGGCGCAGACATCATCCAAACCGAAGGAGGTACAAGCAGCAACCCAACTCACCCCGGAGTTTTGGGACTGATTGAAAAAGCTGCTCCCACTTTGGCAGCAGCTTATGAAATTTCCCGTGCGGTGTCAGTTCCAGTGCTGTGTGCTTCTGGTATTTCCAGCGTCACAGCACCCCTTGCTATTGCTGCTGGCGCTACTGGTGTTGGTGTCGGTTCTGCCATCAACCAACTCAACAGCGAAGTCGCAATGATAGCCGCTGTACGTGGTTTGGTAGAAGCGTTGGGAACGACAAGACTGCTGAGTGCTAAGGGACTTCCAAATTAAAAAATACCCAACTTTTTCTTGTGGGATGGGCTTCTAGCCCGTCCTAGAAACTGGGCGGGCAGGGATGCCCACCCTACTCTTAAAGAGTATAATTTAATTCAGGTATTAGGTTGAGTGATGAGTACCGAATCCTAAGTGTAAAATATTGAGCACTCATTGCTTAGGACTGATTACGCCAAGCAATCTTTCAAAGCATAAATTACCTGGTCTTGCTGTTCTTCTGACAATTCTGGGAACATAGGCAAAGACAAAACTTCCTGACAGGCTTGCTCTGCCACTGGCAATTGCCCTTGTTTGTACCCCAGACTTTCATAAACTGGCTGCAAATGTAAAGGGTGGGGATAGTAAACCATTGTGTTTACACCCCGATCTTGCAATTGGCTGCGAATCAAGTCCCTTTTATTGCCCAGTACACGAATGGTGTATTGATTCCACACTCCCATACCCCCAGCTAATTCTTGGGGTGCAGTGATACCGAAAACTTGATTGAGAAACTGGTGATAACGAGATGCAACTTTTCGCCGCTGATTATTCCAAATATCTAGATAAGGCAGCTTTATTTGCAAAATAGCGGCTTGGATGGCATCCAAACGGCTGTTGACACCGATTTCCTCGTAATAGTATCTATTTTTCTGTCCATGCTCCTTTAGTACTCGTAACTTTGCCGCGATTTCGGGGTCATTCGTCGTTATTGCCCCGCCGTCACCGTAAGCACCAAGATTTTTGGTAGGATAAAAACTGAAGCAACCGATGTGTCCAATGCTTCCTACCTTTTGCCCTGCCCAACTTGCCCCTGTGGACTGAGCGCAATCTTCTACCACTAGTAAATTATGTGCTTGTGCTACATCCATCAATTCAGTCAGATCTACAGGTTGACCAAACAGGTGAACTGGAATAATTGCTTTCGTTTTCGGTGTAATTGCGGCTGCTACTTGTTCTACGTTTAGATTAAACGTAGTAGCGTCGATATCAACAAATACTGGCACCGCACCCACTGCACTGATAACCTCAGCAGTAGCGATAAAAGTAAATGGTGTGGTAATCACTTCATCACCTGCACCAATATTTAAAGCTTTCAGTGCTAAGAAAAGAGCATCAGTACCAGAGTTACAGCCTACACATTCAGTCACACCAGTATAGTCGGCAAACTGTTGTTCAAAGTTTGCTACTATTGGACCGCCGATATAACGACCAGAAGCTAGAACCTCCAAAACGGCTGCGCTGACTTCTGCTTCAATAATGCTGTATTGTTGCTTGATGTCAAAGGCTGGTATGGAATGTTTTACACTTTGAATCATGAGATTTATCTTAAGTTAAAAATAGATACCGATGTTAGATTTGCGCTTATTGAGTTTTGAATCAAAAACACGCGTGAAAGTCTTTTTCCCAAAATCACGCTATTCAAGGGTTTTTACCTAGGTTTTTTATCAAAAAGGCTACCATTTGCTAGGGTGAAAGGAGATGGATATCCACCAAGAACTAATACCTTTAATTAAAGTTCCCAATGAGTCCTTTTAAAGCGAACAGGTGACAGGGAAAAATCTGTAACATAGAACCCTGTAACCTATACCTTGTAACCCATATACACAAGAGGTAGAAAACCCATGCAGGAGTTAATCAAGCTAGATTTCGTTGATTTGGCTTGTGCTGTTGGATTAATGGGCGCAGCCATAGCTTTATCCGCGTGGGAAAGAATAGGGCTGGAACTAAATTTAGCGATCGCAACAGGGAGAACCATCCTACAACTCGCTGTATTGGGGTATGTTTTAGAGTTCATCTTTGCTTTAGATAATCCTTGGGCAGTTTTGGCGATTTTATCAATCATGCTGACAATTTCGGCAATTGTCGCACGAAATCGCATTACTCAAAAAATACCGCAGATGTTGCCCTTAGTGTGGGGGTCAATTTTCCTCAGCACAGCCTTGACAATGGTTTATACCAATGTATTGATCATTCAACCAGATCGGTGGTTTGAGCCGCAGTATGTGATTCCTCTAGCAGGAATAGTCTTAGGTAATGCGATGAATGCTGCTGCGCTTACCGGAGAACGTCTTGTCAGCACCATTAATGCTAGTCACTTGGAAATAGAAACCCACTTAAGCTTGGGGGCAACTCCCCAACAAGCTATTGTACAGTACCGTAAAGATGCTGTTCGCGCTGGATTGATTCCTACTGTTAATCAGATGATGATTATAGGCATGGTGACGCTTCCAGGAATTATCACCGGTCAGTTGCTCAGTGGCGTTAATGCTCGCGAAGCTGCATCTTACCAAATTTTGATTATGTTCATGATTGCTTTTGCCAATTTGCTGACAACAGTGTTAGTCACTCGGGGAATAAGTCGTCAATTTTTTAACTCTGCTGCCCAATTGGTAAGATGATTAATTATTAATTATCAATTCATTATTAATAATTACTACCACAGCAGCGCTTTTTTGAAACAAGGATGCTCCCCAATCTATATTAACTATAAAAAATGGTACAAGTAAAAAACATGGATGACGAATTATGAATGATTAAGTCAAGCCATGAATCAATCTGATAGAAATACTGTTCAATGTTGAACAAAAGAAAGTCTAAAAGACAAAGGATAAAAAATGAAATAGTTCATCCTTTAGTTCAGACGTTATACCTCAAATTTCATTCTTTGGGTGAGCTAAAAAAGCTTTGTGCTTGTGTAATAATTAAGTTTTAGTCTCTAGAGAAAATGTCATGTAAAATTTTAAATTGGTTAACTCACGATTAAAAAAAGCCAAATTATCTAAAAATGAGGGTGCCTTTGATGTTAGGTTGTATCAAGGTTTATTGACAAAGAGGGTTGAGAAGCGCAATACTAGCAAATTTACTGATGCAATTAATGGCGTCTTGTTTACTTGCAAAGAGTAAGTGTTTTGATAAAAAATAAATTTTCCTTATAAAGTGAATTAGTTAAAATTGATCAGGGAAAATAAGTATTTATAGCGAAAAAAAGCTTTATCCTGCAACTAGGGTGCAGCGTCAATGTTTTCGACAGCACCGCAGCAAAGAATGAAAATGTGGTAAAAAAGGTGTGTGTCAATGGATTTATTAGAGTACCAAGTTAAGGAATGGTTGGCAAAAAGAGGCATTCCTGTATTGCCTTCGCAACGAATTGACCATCCCACGGATTTAAAACGTTTAAAAATTAGCTACCCGATTGTTCTGAAATCTCAGGTGCATGCGGGTGAAAGAGCAAAAGCGGGTGGAGTCAGGTTTGTAGAAACGACTATCGATGCGATCGCCGCTGCACAAAATATCTTTCATTTACCCATTTTGGGCGAATTGCCAGAAGTGTTACTGGCAGAAGCTAAGTATGACACTGAACAAGAATTTTATCTCGCGGTCGTTTTAGATACAGCACTGTGCCGACCTGTACTTTTGGGTTGCACAGAAGCAGACGATATTGATTGGGAATCAGCTAGCGAGAAAATGCAGCACGTTGTCGTTGAACAGGAATTTTCCCCATTTTATGCTCGACGACTAGCGTTGAAAATGGGCTTGCAGGGTGAATTGATACAGTCTGTCAGCACTGTTATTGAAAAGATGTACCAGTTATTTGTAGAAAAAGACTTAGACTTGGTGGAAATTAATCCCTTGGGTGTGAGTTCTTCTGGTCAAGTTATGGCGCTCAATGGTAACATCACCGTTAACGAACGGGCAATTGGGCGTCACTCAGATTTGGCTGAAATGGCAACAAAAATCGTAAAGCGTTATACCAGTAGCGAGACAATCAGAAATTTGGGCGACTGGGATGTCGTAGAAATGCACGGGAAAATTGCCATTTTGGGTAATGGTGCTGGTTCGGTAATGGCAACTTTGGACTTAGTGGTTAATACTGGTGGAAAGCCAGGTGTGTGTTTGAATTTGCGTCATGCGTCTGTTACCGAAACTTCACCAACTACCTTCAGGAGTCGCTTGGAAAAAGCTTTAAAAAACTTGAGTACTGATAAAAGCATTCAAGTGATACTGATTAACTTCCTGGGTAGTATTTCTCAAGCTGGCGAAGTCTCTGAAGTGATTGGCAACTTTGTGGAGAATAGCACAACCGAAGTCAAACCATATATGGCAAGGTCTAATGGCAACAAAAACCGTCGAGAGAGCCATTTTCCGCGCTTAGTAGTCCGTCTTGCCGGTTCTGAGTTCGAGACAGCAAGGAAATACATCGCAACACTGAAAACCCCAACTGATGGGTCTATAGTGGTGGTAGAAAATTTGGATGAAGCGGTAGCAGAAGCAGTGCGTCTTGCTAAGTCCACAGCATACAACAGAAGGTTTTGACCAATTAACCTGTTATGAATTTGACACCAGACAGTAAAGTGTTACTCCAAGGCTTTTGTGAATATATTACAGCAACTCATGTTGCTCAAATGAAAGCTCAAGGCACAAATTTGGTAGGTGGGGTCGATCCTGGATGTGGTGGACAGCAAAGATACGGTTTGCCAGTATTCGACTTGGTAGAGGAAGTGGTGGGGCAATTTGGAGGTATTGATACGACAATCATCTGCGTAGATCCGTACCAAGTCCTAGATGCAGCACTAGAAGCGATCGCATCTAATATCCGCCAAATCATCATTATCTCCCCTGGCGTGCCACCATTGGATATGGTGGAATTACTTCGCGAAACCGAAGCAACCGAAACCTTGATAGTAGGACCAAATAGTCCTGGGATCATCGTACCGGGGAAAATTCTCTTAGGGACTCAACCGAGTGAATTTTACACGCCTGGTTCAGTAGGTATCCTCAGTCGCAGCACCACTCTCACCTACGAAATTGCTAGAGAATTAACTAATGCTGGCTTAGGACAGTCGATTAGTGTCAGCATTGGTAGTGATGCGATCGTTGGTTCGTCTTTTCTGCAATGGCTACAAATATTAGATGAAGATGAAGCCACAAAAGCAATTGTTTTAGTTGGTCAACCAGGTGGTGGTCGTGAAGAAGCCGCAGCGCGATATATTGCGGAAGCAATTGATAAACCAGTTGTTGCTTATATTGCAGGAACACAAGCACCACCCGTTAAACATTGGCGTCAAACTGGAACTTTAGCGGCTGTCATCGGACGCGATCCTGATTTTGGCACAGCAAAAAGTAAATTAGCGGCTTTTTCTGAAGCAGAAGTCCCAGTCGCCGAACGTCCTTCTCAAATTCCAGAATTAGTCAAGAAAGCAATGAAATAGTCATTAGTCATGAGTCATTAGTCATTGTAGAGACGCGCCATGGCGCGTCTGTACATCTTCATTAGTCATTAGTGATTAGTGTAATAACTATTGACTCATTAGTGCTTTTGTCGCTGACTCTCCTGCAAGTCTCACCTGCTTTCTCAAGTGGAAGTTTAACAATACCAAAACACTGAATTCTCCCAACAAAGCCATAAAAATTGTTGGCGTCGAACTGTACTCCAAACTTGCCCAAGGGAAAGTCGAAAACAGCCACACAATAGCGTATTTGGAAGGCTCAACATGAAGCATTCCTAAAATCAGTGGTGGCAAGAAAATTGCTGCACCAATAGTGCCAATTGCCCAGAAAGAACGCTTAGCAGTTTTCATCAACAACATCTTCTGGGCTATCGTGGCGTAAATCATCATTAAAGTGATAAACAAACCCACACCCAAGATGGCATTTAACCTACCAACATCGTTAATTAGCCAATTTAGGTTTCTGCTATGATGAACATTCAAAATAGGTGCCAGTAAAATCCAAATGGCTACTGGAGTCGTTACCATCACAAGATGAATCACCATTGCCACTAATGGAGGGCTTTTTTCACCTAAAATCAAATCCAGCAACAAAGAATTTTTCCAAACACTTTGATGACCAGAAAGATTATGGTGTCGATACCTTGCCCAATCTTGTACTGTTTGACGGTGAGGCGAGAGAATTGCAATCAAACCAAACAACAGCACTAAGTTGAACAAGACTAGCCAAATAAAATTCTGTTGTATTTGGTAATTCAGATCATGAATAGAACAACTCAACTTGTATGGAGGGGTAGAGGGACAGTAGTTTTCTATATACTGTATAGTAAATCCCCAAAGAATGACTTGGGAACAAGCGACCAGAAAATAACTTTGACCCTTGCTGAGGATGGTAGCGTTTGGATTACGGAAACAACGCTTTAGTGCTTCCCAAATCCAGTAAGTCCACAAGCCATAATTCAACAAGTGTAAACCAATCAAACCGACAAGATTTGTTCCTATCGGGATATAAAAAAACTGCACTTTTTCGATGAGTTCAGAGTTATATCGCCTGGAAAACAGGTTTGGGAACAAATATCGCGTCATGTCAAATGGGCTTAACAGGCTAAACCAAGCAGTTGAATGGTTTAAAGATGAACCAGACAACGCTATTTGCATCGTCAGTATCAAAAATAATAGAGCAGCACCACTACCCAACCAAGGCTGAAAACCACTGAACCCACGACAACATAAACCAAAAAGGAGTGCAGCGCTGTAGAAGAAAATGCAGCCAGCAACCAGGACAGCCCAGAAGCTTAATATGTAACTTGTGGCAATATTAGCAGCACGTCCAGCAATGAAATGTAAAGGTGTTGCTGTGAAGATGAACAGGTAAATTAAGATGGGAACACCCAGCATTTTACCAGTCAAAATACTCGTTTCCAATTGGGGAGTGAGGCGAATAAAATTGAGCGTACCGCGCCGTTCTTCCGTCGCTAAATTATTAATCAGCAAATAAGTGCCAGCCACTAACAGCGTGAAAATAAAAATCACACTCAGCGAGAGGAATATGTATTCCCAATGTTCCCGCCACCACATTTGCATATCAAGTTGGTCTGTGGGGCAGAAATTATTGGATAAATAACTCTCAAACTCAGAATTTTTTGTCTTTACTTGCGCGATTTGTGATTTAAGTTCTTGTATTCTATCAGAGTTGAGTGGTTGAGTATTTCTATAACCATCTAATTGTCTATGAAGGTCATTAGATTGTCGAAAAATCTGGCTTTGTTGCTGTTCGTAAAATGGACGCTGACGACAGTACTTGCCGACTAGTGAATGTGTTTCTCCAGGGAAATCTTGTAATTGATAAAGGAATAGTACCAGTTGACCAAGTAGTGATAAGACAACTGCAATTGCTACGTTAAAACCTTTGAGGCGTCCTTTCAGTTCTCGGAATAATTGAGGATTCCAATCGCCTACTCGGTCTATTAAATGGTGTATCATCAGAAATTCTCCATACTACCACAAGAAATTAAAATCTCTGGCTTATAGCTAAAGTCGGTTAAAACAGACAAAAGTTCTCCGTTTTTTCAATTAACTTGCCTTGAAAATAAGGCAGCTATGCTGAAGGCAGAAGGAAGAACCAAAATCATCCTTCTTTGTGAACTTTTGCTCATGGAGTAAGATTGCAAAAGCCAATGGATGAAAATAAAACCACAGATTAACACATCTATTCATATGAAAACCGCTGTAAGGTATAAGGTAAATGTGCCTTTTTGCCTTGTCGGCTATGGCGGCTTCACTCTGGAAACACAAGCAGTGAATGTGTAGTCTATACCTAGATATCCTTACTTTTATCAAAAGTGTCACGCCATGCCAGTGATCACGATTCGGGAAGAAGGAAAAACCGAAACCGGATTTGAGGCAACTCTCAGATTTGCAGCGGAAGAAAACTTTGTTACCATTACTGAGCCATTCACTACCAAGGAAGAAAAAGAACTGGAGTGGTATTTTGAAGAGTGGCTGGAGTGCCCCTTTAGTGATACTACTATAGCCCAAAGGGGCAGCAGCAAGTATTAAAAAATACGGTGAAAATTTATTTGACCAAGTTTTTACGGATATAAATGCTTACAGCGAATATCAGCAACTGCGGAAAGGGCATAATCCGCTAGAGATACAAATTGTGGGAAAACCCCAGAATTTCAAGCACTGCACTGGGAGGCGCTGTGGGAACCTGGTTTTCCGCGACCACTGGCGGTAGACTGTGTGTGATGGTACGCAAGAGTATTAAACGTGGCGCAAAGCAGGCGGATGTTCCACAGTCGCCAGTGATTAATTTGCTGGTGGTGACGGCGCGACCGAATGAAGAACAAGATGTTGGTTATCGTACCATTTCCCGACCACTGATTGAGGCGATTGAAAATAGTCAGTTGGCGGTAAACGTGGAGTTATTGCGTCCGGGTACTTATGAAGCACTCGCAAGACATCTGGAAGAGAAAGGCGCGGGCTTTTATCACATCATCCACTTTGATGCCCACGGGGCGTTGATGAAATATCAGGAGATCCAGAATGAGGAACGGCAAAGCCCTATGCTTATCAGGTGAGATGGGGACGTTATGATTTGCAACGGTACGACGGGGTGAAGGCGTTTCTGTTTTTGGAAGGGGAAAATGAAGGGCAATGCTGATCCGGTAGAGGCGACGGAGTTAGCGAATCTGTTGACGGGTAAGGGAATTCCTGTGTGTCTTCTCAATGCTTGTCAGTCGGGGAAGCAGGTGAAACCTAACCCCCCACCCCCTTCCCTGCAAGGGAAGGGGGAAGGAGGAGAAGAGGGAGATTTTCTCCCTCCCCTCGTAGGGGAGGGGCTGGGGGAGAGGTTAATCAAGATTACACAGAGACTAGTCTGGGTAGTCAGTTGATGGCGGCGGGGATGCAGATGGTGGCGGCGATGGGGTATTCCGTCACTGTGGATGCTGCTAAGCTGATGATGCAGCGGGTTTATACTAGTCTGTTTGATAACAAGGAAATCACCGAGGCGATACGGCTGGGCAGGCTGGAACTTTTTCATGACAAGAAGCGCAAAGCTTATTTCAACCAAGAAATTGATTTGGAAGATTGGTTGCTACCTGTGGTTTACAGCAATCAAGCGGTAAAGTTCAACCTGCGGGAGTTTACGCCACAAGAAGAGGAGCAATTTTGGCAAACTGAAGGTGAAAGGTATCGCTTCACGCCGCCGGAATATGGATTTTTCGGGCGAGATTTGGAGATTCTGAAAATTGAAAAGTCGTTGTTGCGGTACAATATCTTGCTGTTACAGGGAATGGGGGGAACGGGGAAAACTACTCTGCTGAGATATTTACGGCAATGGTGGCAGAGGACAGGTTTTGCAAAAGATGCGTTTTATTTTGGCTATGACGAGAAGGCGTGGAATTTAGAGCAAATCATCTGGGAAATTGGCAACCAAATTTATGATAGGTTTGACAATTTCCATCGGATGCTACCAGAAGCGAAAAAGCAAAAATTACTCAAAACACTCCGCGCTGAATCTTATATTTTGATTCTGGACAATTTAGAATCGGTGACTGGGCAACCTCTGGCGATTCAAAATACTCTACCAGAAACGGAACGCAACCAAATCAAAGATTTTTTGACGCGGTTGGTAGGGGGAGAAACGCGGGTAGTGCTGGGTTCGCGCAGTCGTGAAGATTGGTTGCAACCAACGACTTTTAAAAGCAATATTTATGAGTTGCAAGGGCTAGACAAAGAAGCGCGTTCTGACTTGGCACAAGCAATTCTTCAACGTCATGTGACAGAAAAGCGTATTCCCAGTATCCGCCAAAACGAGGATTTTCAGCAGTTGATGAAACTGTTGGCGGGGTATCCTTTGGCGATGGAAGTGGTGCTGGCGAATTTGAAAAACCAATCGCCCAAGGAAATTCTTGGGGCGTTGCAGTCTGCTGATGTGAAGTTGGATACGCCCAGTGAGGAGAAGACGAAAAGTATCCTTAAATGTGTGGAATATTCCCACAGCAATCTTTCACCAGAGGCGCAAAAGTTGCTGTTGTGTTTGGCTCCTTTTAGTGGGTTTATTAACTGCCGTTCTATTCATAATTATATTGAGGAATTGCAAACACTGGAACCATTCAAAGATTACCAGTTTGAGAAATTTAATGAGGCGATTCAAGAAGCGATTAACTGGGGTTTACTCTCACCGATGAACGTCACCCCCAGCCCCTCTCCTTGTAGGAGAGGGGGAGAGGAAGATTCACCTTTGCTGGCAATTCAACCTGTTTTTCCCTACTTTTTAAAGACAAAGTTAGAGGTTCTTGATAAGGATACTCGTGAAGCTTTGCAGAAGGGATTTAAAAACCACTATCAAGATTTGGCAGATTATTACAATGATTTAATGAAATCCAAGGACGCGCAAGAGCGGCAATGGGGTATAGAATTCTGCCGATTGGAATATGAAAATCTCTACAATTCGCTGCAAATTTGTTTGGAAAAACAAGAGAGCATCAGCATATATTTCTGTTTAAAGCAATACTTTGATTTGAATAGTGATAATCAAAGTAACCTGAAGTTGGCAGAAATGGTTTGTCAACGTTTGGAGAAGTACCCACCTGCATTTATCGAAGGGGAATTAGGTTATCAGATACCCTTAGCAATTCAGAGACTTGGTAACTGTCAACTGTTAGCAAAGCAGTATCAGCAAGCAAGAATCTCCTACGAGAAGACTTTGCAACTGTATGATCCGCTTGAAGGTGAAGCAGAAAGACAAAAACAACTTTGGAAAGCTGTTTCCTACCACCACTTGGGAATAGTAGCCCAAGATTTGCGGGAATTTGAAGAGGCAAGGCGCAATTACCAACAAGCTTTGCAAATCAAAATCGAATTTGGCGATCGCTATTTAAGTGCAAGCACCTACCACGAGTTGGGAAGAGTAGCCCAAGAATTGCGCGAATTTGAAGAGGCAAGGCGCAATTACCAACAAGCTTTGCAAATCTATATCGAATTTGGCGATCGCTACGAATGTGCAAGAACCTACCACCACTTGGGAATGGTAGCCCAAGCATTGCGGGAATTTGAAGAGGCAAGGCACAATTACCAACTAGCTTTGCAAATCAAAATCGATTTTGGCGATCGCTATTTAAGTGCAAGAACCTACCACCAGTTGGGAAGAGTAGCCCAAGATTTGCGGGAATTTGAAGAGGCAAGGCGCAATTACCAACAAGCTTTGCAAATCAAAATCGAATTTGGCGATCGCTATTTAAGTGCTCCCGCTTACCACCAGTTGGGAATGGTAGCCCAAGATTTGCGGGAATTTGAAGAAGCAAGGCGTAATTACCAACAAGCTTTGCAAATCTCTATCGAATTTGGCGATCGCTACGAATGTGCAAGCACCTACCACGAGTTGGGAAGGGTAGCCCAAGCATTGCGGGAATTTGAAGAGGCAAGGCACAATTACCAACTAGCTTTGCAAATCAAAATCGATTTTGGCGATCGCTACTTAACTGCTAGCACCTACCATTGTTTAGGAACACTGGCAGAAGCAGAGGAAAACTACGCGGAGGCGAGGGCTAATTTGCAAACAGCTTTGGAGATATATGTTGAGTATAAGGATGAATATTGGGCTGAGAAAGCACGGGAGATTTTAGAGAGATTACCAAAACAGTAAATTCCCCCTCCTCGCTTGCGGGGAGGGGGTTAGGGGGTGGGGTGCTTCAGGGTTGGTTTCCTGGCGGTTGTTTTCCACAAGCATCAGCATCCGGTTCCGTATATTCACAAAATATATCGATGCCGATATGGACAATGTACAACACAATAATAGTCGCAATGGTGGGGTCGAGCGGCACTCCAGTCATGGCTAGCAAAGAGACAATCAACGCTGAGAGTAACGGCGCACTAGCGGGATTTTTTTTGTATTCCTGCACCTTGGTACGGAAACTCTCATCAGCGCCGCAGAGTTCTTTCCGCAACCGCTTGAGTGTCACTTCCCGCAGAGATTTTTGATAGTCTTTAGTAGCACCGAATTTCTCTAACAAAATCTCATCTAAACAAGCGTCAATGTCGCCGTTGTTTTGTTCCAGCTTAGTCAACGCTTCCTGTGCAGATGCATCATCTGGCAAAACTTCTCGATAGTACCGAATTTCATCGGTAGATAATTGAGTCATTTTGAATCTTGGTTATTTAATTTGGGAATAAGAGAACATCTGAATATCTTGCAGCATTCTCTATTAGACTGCATAACCGCCCGGAAATACAGCGCTTTCAAAAGCATAAAGTACAAACCACATGGTAAGGGCACAGCATTGCTATGCCCCTACAGTACTGCCGTGTGTTCTAGCGAATTGAAAACTGCTGTAATCAACTTTTCCCATATTTTACCAACTTTGGTGGTAAAATGGTCTGTCAAAATTAAAAATGGGAAAGTTTATTTGCTTATAGCACAATACGGTTCGTCTCAAAACTTATCGCCCTGCTAACAATGCTTGTGTAGCAGACTCGCCTGCTAATTTCGCTTGGCGTGTCAACTGGAAGGTTAACAATGTTAAGATGCTTAACTGACCTAGAAGAGCCATAAAAATTGTGGTAGTTGCAGCCTCTGAAATACCCGCCCAAGAATAACTTGTGAATAGCCACAAAGTTGGCATTTTGTATGCATGAATGCCTAGTATTGCTAACAGCATCGGTGGTAAGAAAGCTGCTGCTATTATAGTGCTAATAGCCCAATAACCACGCTTGGGAGTTTTCATTAACAGCATAAGTTGAGTCAGAGTGGCGTAAATCATTATCAAACTTATGAACAAACCCACAGCCAAAAGTACCTTCATTCTATAAATAAGGTTAACTTCCGCCGGATGATACCAAAGTAAAATTCCCACTAAGAAGGGGGTGGCAGCGATGACAAGATTGATTGCTATTGCCAAAATAGCTGGGCTTTTTTCACCCAAAATTAAATCTTCTAACAAAGAGTTTTTCCGAGAAGAACTGTTGCTACTCGTACCATTTTGGTGTCGATACCTTGCCCAATCTTGTACAGTTTGACGGTGAGGTGAGAGAATTGCTATTAACCCGAGAAATACCAATAAGTTCAAAGGACACTGCCAAGCTAGGTAGTTTTGCACATCATAGAAAGTTAACTTATTGATGTTTTGATAAACCCCAAAGTAAAATCCAAAATTGACAATTTGCAAGCAACCCATCCAGAAATAACTTTGCTGTTTGTTCAAAATAGTAGAATTGGGATTACGAAAACAACGCTTCAGTGCTTGCCAAACCCAGTAAGTCCACAAAGCATAATTCAATAAATGCAAGCTCACAATACCAACAACAGTTTTACCTATTGGTAAATCAAAAAACTGCAATTGTTTTAGCGATGAACCATCGTATATATTGAATAATTTGGGAAAGAGATAGTTAGTGACATCAAAGGGACTGAATATTCTAAAAAACACAGTGACAGGAATCATGTATGAGCGGGATGTTGCCAAACCCATAGTGACTAACAAAAATAATAGAATAGCACCACTACCTAACCAAGGTTGAAAACCACTAAACCAACGGCACCATAAACCAAACAGCAGTGCAGCACTGTAGAAGAAAATGCAGCTAGCAGCGAGGATTGCCCAGAAGCTCAAAATGTAACTTGTGGCTATATTAGCAGTATGTCCGGCAATGAAATGTAGAGGAACTGCTGTGAAGATGACCAGATAAATTAAGATAGGAACACCCAGCATTTTGCCAGTCAAAATACTGGTTTCTGACTGAGGACTAAGGCGAATAAAATTCAGCGTACCGCGCCGTTCTTCTGTTGCTAAGTTATTAATAAGCAAATAGGTGCCAGCCACTAACAGTGTGAAAATAAAAAACACACTTAGCGATAGGAATATGTATTGCCAGTGGTCACGCCACCACATTTGCATATCAATTTGGTCTAAAGGACAAAATTGATTACTTAAGGTCTGATCAATATGATGTTGTTTGTATTTTACTTCTGTTATTTGTGATTTAACTTGCTCAAGTTTTACCTGGTCGAACTCACTAGAACTGCTATAGCGTCGGAACTGTTCTTGCAGTAGTTGATATTGTATTGACAGTTCTCTGTCAAGTTTGATTCTTGCTTGCTCAAAAGTTAAACCTATTTTGCAGTATTGTGCGTACATCGAGTAGTTTTCGCCAGGAAGTTCCCGCAATTGATACAGGAAAACGACCAACTGAACAAGTAGAGAAGTCACAACCGCTATCACAGCCGGAAAAACTTTCAGGCGACCCTTAAGTTCTCGTAACAATTGCGGATTCCAATCGCCGAGTTTTTCTATAAAGTTGATTATCATTTGAAAGAAACTCCACAATTAAGTGAACCATTTTGCATCAAAGTCGTTTAGACGCTTCAAACAGCGCGTCTCTACAAATGACTAATGACTCATCAAGATGCTTGCTTATGACCTAGTTTGAGGAAAATTGTTTCTAGGTCTTCTTGAGTACAGTGAAAATCAGTCAGAGGAACACCAGCTTTAACAAGCGATCGCAACAAATCTGCACAATCTTCTTGTTTTCCAGAAAAATTTACCCGCACACTATTTTTTGTAGACATCACCTCCCACTCTTCCACGAAAGGATTATTTTTCAGTTCGCTTAAAAGTTCGTCTAACTTCCCTAAAGTCGATATCACAATTTGCTGGCGGGCAAGACGTTGGTAGAGTTGTTGTAGTGATGCACTTTCTACCAAGAAACCGAGTTCCATAATTCCCACTGAGGTACACAGTTCTGCCAAATCACTCAGAACGTGGGAGGAAATCAATATCGTCATCCCTGCTTCTTGCAACACTTTGATGATTTCGCGAAACTGCATCCTGGCGATGGGATCTAATCCTGAAACGGGTTCATCAAGTAGCAAGACAATGGGTTCGTGGATAATTGTTCGCGCCAAACACAGACGCTGTTTCATTCCTCGCGATAAGGTTGAAATCAAGCTATTGCGTTTATTACCGAGTTGTATGAGTTCTAGAACTTCGTGTAGGCGTTGAGTGCGGCGTGGTTCTCGTAATTTATAAAGTCGGGCAAAATAATCTAGGTAATCCCAGACTGTGAGTTCGTCGTACAGCGGATAGTCATCCGGTAAGTAGCCAAGACGACGCTTGAGGGTAGGGTTGCTTTTGTCGCGTCGTAGGCGATCGCCATTAATATAAATCTCACCCGTAGTTGGTTCCTCAGCAGCAGCCAACATCCGCATGAGAGTCGTTTTCCCTGCACCATTTGGACCAATTAGTCCGTAAACTTCACCCACTTCTATTTCTAAATCAATATCATTTACGGCAACGTGTCTGTCAAATTGCTTCGTCAGCCCACAGGTGCGAATTGCCAATTCTTTTGTCATAGCTACTGGTGCGGTTTGGAATTATACTGAGTTGCATTCAGCCATCTAGACTGAAATTTTAACGCGCACGACACTATGACATAGAGAACTGTCCACATCTAGCGCGTCTGGTAGCCTACCCTGTTTCTTTTGCTGTGATTGTTCAATAACAGTCAGCGTAGCTTCTGGCTACAGTATTTGTCAGGCTTGTTTCGGAAATTGAAACTAGTTTTAATGAAAACTTGATTTTCTCTCTAGGCTTTGCAGATTTTCTACTTTAATATATATAAATTTATATCTATAAATTTTTGTTTAGAATTAAGCAAAATAATCCCCTTCCATGCTGAACTTGGAAGGAGATTATCTTAAACACTATTTGAAAACTTAAATCTTGAATTTGTTGCCGCAGTATTAATTTGCAACAGGTGGCGTTAAGAGAGTACCCTGACTTCCATTATGAGATACTTCACTAATAGCATAGCGGTGTTCGGGAGCAGGATAGCCAGCTTGACCAAAGGTTTCGCTGATGGCTTTGTTAGTGTCGAAATACACCTGCCAGTAGTGTTCATTATTCGTGTATGGACGTACTGCCAGTACAGTTCCCGCCAAGTTAAACTCCAGAATATCTACCTCTGGTGCTGGATTTGTGATAACGTTAGGGATTTCGCTAATTCTGGCTTTCAAAAGGCGAATTGCATCGTTGTGATTTACACTATGGTGAAGTTGGGCAACGAGGTCAACGCGACGGTAAGAATTGGCTGAAAAGTTTTGGATGTTGTCTGCAAATATCTTGTTATTGCCGATAATCGTCAAGATGTTATCGAGCGTATTAATCGAAGTTGTGAACAGTCCAATTTCTGTAACCGTACCCGTGACGCCTGCTGCTGTAATGAAATCACCAACTTTGAACGGTCGAAAGATAATTAAAAACGCACCTGCTGCAAAGTTTGCTAGTAGTCCACCCCATGCAGCACCAATAGCCACGCCAGCAGCTGCTAATAATGCTGCAAAGGAGGTTGTTTCAATCCCAAAAAAGCCGAGAAGTGCAACAACGAGAACGATTTTTAGTGTGACGCCAATGATATTGAGAAGATAGCTAACGATTGTCGGATCAATATGCTGGCTTCTGAAAGCACGTCGCACCAGTTTCAATGCAAAATCAATTAACTTTTGACCAACGACCCATAAGGCGATCGCACCTAAAAGCTTAAGTCCAAATTCAGTTAACAGTTGGATAGCAACCTGGCTGATCTGATTAAGATCCATAATCTTTCTCTATTTGTGGATCATAACTACAATACAGAGAAAATACCGTTAAACTATCCACAAATACGTAAAACTACTTTATTTTTTAAACTTTCGGTTATTATTGTATGGTAAAGAAGCAGTTAAAAAGTCTATCTTTATTCAACCACTGTCAGCCCTTCTCCTGCTGTTTGCGTTCTTCTTCAATGCTGGCGAAGATACCCCAAACGTAACATTCTGTTATCAGTGGTAAGCAAAACGTCGCCATTTCCTGCTTCTGTACAAGCAATATGCAGTGCATCATAATTAGCCAAGATAATGAAAACAGCCTCAGCTTCCAAACGAATTCGTTCTTGTGTTTGGTCATTAAAAGGGCGATTGAGGCAGCAAACATCTAAATAAATTAAAAACTCCATCGGTACATTTGCTAGGTATGATATTTTATCTGCAAGAATTTTTGCGCAATTAAACATTTACCCAGCTAAAACGAACTATGGCACAGCAGTACCGCATTACCCTACTCCCTGGCGATGGCATTGGACCCGAAATTATGGCAGTGGCGGTAGACGTGCTAAAAGTCGTAGGGAAGAAGTTTGATATTCAGTTTGAATTCACTGAAGCACTCATCGGTGGTGCAGCAATTGACGCTACAGGCGAACCCCTACCAGCCACCTCCTTGGATATATGCCGCAATAGCGATACTGTATTACTAGCAGCTATTGGCGGTTACAAGTGGGATTCCCTCCCATCCCATTTACGCCCAGAAGCGGGTTTGTTAGGACTGCGTGCGGGATTGGGTTTATTTGCCAACTTGCGCCCCGCGAAAATATTGCCCCAGTTGATTGACGCCTCTTCCTTGAAACGGGAAGTTGTGGAAGGTGTCGATATTTTGGTGGTGCGCGAACTCACAGGTGGAATTTACTTTGGCAAGCCCAAGGGCATTTTTGAAACAGAAACTGGTGAAAAGCGCGGTGTGAATACGATGGCTTACACCGAATCGGAAATTGAGCGCATTGGGCGGGTGGCGTTTGAAGCTGCACGCAAACGCGGAGGGAAACTTTGTTCTGTGGATAAGGCGAATGTGTTGGAAGTTTCTCAACTGTGGCGCGATCGCATCACCAAACTAGCCGCAGAGTTTCCGGATGTGGAACTCTCTCATATGTATGTAGATAATGCAGCCATGCAGTTGTTACGCGCTCCCAAGCAGTTCGATACGATCGTCACAGGTAACTTGTTTGGCGATATTCTCTCGGATGCCGCTGCTATGCTGACTGGTAGTATTGGGATGTTACCCTCGGCGAGTTTGGGTGCTTCTAATCCAGGAGTCTTTGAACCCGTCCACGGTTCCGCCCCAGATATTGCAGGACAGGATAAGGCAAATCCTTTAGCACAAGTTTTGAGTGCCGCTATGATGCTTCGATATGGTTTGAACGAACCAAGTGCAGCAGATCACATTGAACAAGGAGTGTTACAAGTTTTACAAAGAGGCGATCGCACTGGAGATATAATGTCTCCGGGCATGAACCTTCTGGGTTGCCGTGCTATGGGCGAGGCACTTATTCAAGTCCTCGAAGCCGAATAATTGCCTAGGCTCAAACCGACAATTTTGGCAACATTTGCTGAAACTTTTCGGATAAACTATTAACACAAACCTACAACAAGATACAGTGAGTGGTGTACGCTTTAAAACAAGGACAAGCAAATTATACCAACCCCAAAAATCAGCCAGCTTTGATTGATCCTGCCGTCATCAGAGCCGCTGGTCAGATTTATCACATTTACTGTGAGGTACATCCCGAAATGACTGGGCAACCTTCGGGAGTCGCAATTAACCGGTTTAATCACCGAGGTAAGGTGATTTTTACCAATCAACCAATCCTCTTGCCAGAAGAATGTTTCGTGCAATTGAATCAAATTGAATCGTATACGTATTAAGTCACAAGTCATCAGTCATGAGTCAGTGTTATAACCTTTGAGCAAAGGACAAATGACAAAGGACAATTGACTTAATGGACACCTTGATCATAGTCCAGACAAGTGTCATAGTTTTCACCCTAGGAGCTTCTATTGGTAGCTTCATAAATGTTGTCGTTTATCGTTTACCCGCTAAGCTATCGATTCTTTTTCCGCCTTCTCGCTGTCCCCATTGCTTAAACCAGCTCAAACCCTACGATAATGTCCCAGTGTTGGGATGGCTATGGTTAAGAGGGCGTTGCCGTTATTGTAAAAAGAAAATCTCTATCCGTTACCCTGTGGTAGAAGGGGTAACGGGTATTATTTTTTTACTAATTTTTTGGATATTTAAATTTTCGCTCTCTACAATAGGCTACTGGGCGTTTTGCAGTTGGTTATTAGCGCTATCGTTGATAGATATAGATACAATGACATTACCCAACCCGTTGACTAAGTCGGGTTTGGTCGTGGGAATTGTTTTTCAGATGGTTTATGGTTTTTTATTAGAAGCGAGTTGGCTAGGATTGGTAGATCATTTCATGATCGCGATCGTAGGAGCAGTACTGGGGTTATGGCTGTTTGATGCGATCAGAATCATTGGTTCAATTGTGTTAGGCAAAACTGCTATGGGTGAAGGAGACGCCAAATTAGCAGCCATGATGGGAGCATGGCTAGGATGGAAGTATTTCCTTGTTGCTAGTTTTCTTGCTTGTGTAGTAGGAGCGATCGTAGGTGGAGGTAGTATGATACTATCGCCTCAAAAATGCGGACAAAAGATACCTTTTGGTCCTTTTCTTGCTTTAGGAGCAGTTATTGCTTTATTTGGCGGCGAGGCTATTTTATCTTCTTACCTGCGCTTATTCTTTCCAACCAGTTGAAACACAAGAACACAACCCAACAAATAACTCCCTCACTCCTCCATCTCCCTATCTCACCATTCCCCGCTACACTATAACTGTAAATTTCATCACCCCATCTATCTTTCAGCTTTTGGTAATATCAACATAGTGACTTGGATCACTCTCTTAACAACAAGTACTCGTTGGCAAGCAGAATTAATGCAACAACTGCTTGCCTCTCATGATATATCAACAAAAATTATTGATTTGGGGGTGAAATCGTATTTGGGGGCTGGGACTCCAGCCGCTTTACAAGTACGTTTACAAGATAAGTGGACTGCGTTGCTACTCTTAAGTCCCCCAGAAGACGAGCAAGAGACTTGAATTCGTTTACGTATTTTCGTTAAGCTGGCAACCAAAGATGTATACAGAAGGTCTGATTTGCTTACAAGAGGAATTTGAATAAGTAGTTATGAGTTATGAGTCATTAATCCTTAGTATGGACAAAGGACTAATGATAAAAGAATAAAGACAACAAACAAGGGGCTTGACCTCTTTTCGACATACTATCCACTCAAATAAAATACAAATGGCGAACAACGAAGAATCACGCGGTTTAAAATCTCTGTTAGATTGGTTTGCAAATCGACGGAAATCAGGATCTACCATCCTGGAACGTCAAGAACGTGAAATTGCTGATGGGCTGTGGCATAAATGTTCTAACTGTGGTGTCTTGACATATACCAAAGACTTGAGGGCGAACCAAATGGTTTGCGTCGAGTGCGCACATCATAATCGAGTTGATAGCGATGAACGCATCCGTCAATTGATTGACGCAAACAGTTGGAGACCAATGGATGAGCAATTGCGCCCTACCGATCCATTGCAATTTCGCGATCGCAAAGCTTATAGCGATCGCCTGCGGGAAATGCAGGACAAACTTGATTTAGTAGACGCCGTTAAAACTGGTTTGGGTCAAATAGACGGTTTACCTATTGCTCTTGGCGTCATGGACTTTCGCTTCATGGGTGGAAGCATGGGATCTGTTGTCGGAGAAAAACTCACCCGTTTGATTGAGCAAGCCACTCAGCGAAGATATCCTGTGGTTATTGTTTGTACTTCTGGTGGAGCCAGGATGCAAGAAGGGATGCTCTCGCTGATGCAGATGGCGAAAATTTCAGGAGCTTTGCAGCGTCATCGGGAAGAGCGGTTACTGTACATTCCCGTTTTAACGAACCCCACCACAGGTGGTGTGACAGCAAGTTTTGCCATGTTGGGCGATATCATCTTAGCAGAACCGAAAGCTACGATTGGTTTTGCTGGTCGGCGAGTGATTGAGCAAACCCTACGGGAAAAACTGCCAGATGATTTTCAGAGTGCAGAAGATTTGCTAAAGCACGGTTTTGTCGATGAGATTGTGCCTCGTACTGCGCTCAAGAGAACTTTAGCACAGTTGATTGCATTGCACCAGCCACCCGCACCAACGACAACTCATAATATGGTGGTTTGGGAGACAAGAAGTTTGAGTTCCACGGTTGCAGAGTAACGCTAGATGGAGAGTGGGGAGAAAAGGGAAAAGTTTGTACGGACACAGAGCATTGCTCATACGTGTCAACAATCACGTTCAAACCTTTATCCCACGTTGGTTTACCCCACACGCCAGTCGTCTGCTGTCGGGAAACCCTCCTGCAGCGCTGGCTCCCCTTAATCCCCTCCCCCTCCGGGTATGCCTTCGGCACGCCAAGGGCGAACGCCAGTTGCCTGCTGTCGGGAAACCCTCCTGCAGCACTGGTCTCACCGCAAGCGGGGAGGGGCGGTTTTGGCGTAAGACAAAACCGGGGTGGGGTTAAATGAAGCGTTTCACACCCCATTACCCCGATTTCACTGTTTAGGACAACTGGTAGGAGTAGACCTCAAAGCATTAGCATTGGATGCATGGGAGATGAGGGTAACTTGCCCCTTACCGTTGAACACCCAACCCGTTGCGGGGAAAATTTCTACAACTTCAGCTTTAGACGGTGGTTTAGCAGCAAGTGTCTTTCTCGCCTGCTGCTGTGTTGCGATTGCCGAAGCCACTGCCCTCTGGGTCATCACTGAGGTGCGAGTATCCGACCACACGACATCAGTGCTGAGGGGTTCGTAAGGGTTGGGGGGTAAACCGCCGCGTCCGGTAACAGTGAATTGACTACTCTTTCCGTTAGCAAAAGCAGCACAGCTAGTGTCTACTATATTTGAGGCATCAGCTAACAGTGGCAGTGGCACTAAACTCAAAGCCATCCGCAAATTTGATGCTGTTCGCCGTACTCGCGACAAACGAACCGCGAATGTCCAAACGGGCATTTGGTCCAAAGACGATGCCATTAGGATTGAGTAGAAACAGGTTAGCGTTTCCTTGCAAAACTTTGATTAAACCGTCAACATTCGAGACAGACGAACCTGTCGCCCGGCTAATGATATTTTGAATGTCAACTGCATTGTTAAAGTGAGCTTCGCTACCAGTGCGTACAGAAAACTCATTGAAGCTGTGGAACAGATTGCTTTCCGCTTGCGTTCCGCCACTGATATTGAAGATGTTCCCGTTGATGTTGACAATGGAATTATTAGGTAGAGTGCCATCAGGGGTAATTTGGGCATGAACGCAATGTCCAGAGACGCTGACACCAGCGATTGCCCAGAGGGCAGTGGCTTTGCCAATCGCAATCCCTAAGAACCAACCCAAACTATTAATCATCTTAGACATTGCACCCTCCAGCACTTGGTAGCAGTTGCAGTATTTTTCAGTCAACCATAATTAGTGAACGTCACCTTAATACATACTTCTTGACTTCAGGAGTGTAAGCTTTATGCAACCGCAGAATTCGCCCCTCCTCGCTTGCGGTGAGACCAGTGCTGCAGGAGGGTTTCCCGACAGCAGGCAACTGGCGTTCGCCCTTGGCGTGCCGAAGGCATACCCGGAGGGGGAGGGGTTGGGGGTGGGGTCAAACCAACGTGGAATTAATGGTTAAACGTGATTGTTGACACGTATGAGCAATGCTGTGCCCCTACCATGCGGTTTATAGTGTATGCAAATGCAAACCGCTATAGATTCAATCAAGAACCTGTGTACTCTAATCACTACTAAGCGGGAATTTTACGCAAAGTTTTATTAATCTTTACAAAACTTTTTAAATCTTATAAGTCATTTGACGTACATATGACATCAACTACCAATAAGTCACTGTATGTCTGCCAAGCAGGCTAGTGTCTAACTCTCAACTACGTTTCTACGAAATATCGAGAGATTTTGTACCATCTGGGTGAAAGATTGTCTTCCCGGTTCTTGGACAAACATCAGCGGCACAAGCGCTGCAAGTCGGAATACGGCAGAGACTGCGAACAATCCTGCTAGACCTCCAAAGGAAGGATTTTCTGCGACGAAACCGCCTATGGTGGTACCTAGAGCACCACTCACCCCGCCAACTGCAGCAGTAGTCGCGAAATAGATGGATTTATTTTTAACTGGTGTCACCTCTATGTGCAGATTGTTGTTGCACAAGTCAAGTGCTGCCCAGTTACCTCCAATAAAGATGTGTATCAGCGGCAACCACAGCCACAAATCCCAGGAATCAATAAGGTTAGTACCAATCGCCAGCCATAACACCGGTACGCTTGCAGCCACCATCCCTATAACTAGCAAAATTGGACGATTACCGATTTTGTCTGCTAACCTGCCCCAAATGATAAGCATCAGCAAATTCGCCCCCGCTTGAAGGCTACCATACAAAGTTACCCAGCTTACCTCTAAATTAAGCGTACCCAGCATATACATGTTGAAGAAGGGGAGGCTGAGGTTAGCAGCAAACATCCACGAGCTGAAATACAGCAGAAACTTTAAAAAGTTAGAGTTCTTCCAGATGCTGTCTTCAGTAGTTGCATTATTTGCATCATCAGAAACTGCCTTTTGGGCAGAAGATTTCATGGCAGCAGCGTTTTGCTCTTGTGGGTTCACATCCACTTGGAAGTACTGACACCCCAAGCTAATTAGCCCCGAGATGACACCCACAAACAGCACCACGCCATAACCTTGTAAAGTCCCACCAGGCCATTTCGAGACAGCTAGACCCGCTAAAGGTACACAGAGCAAATTGGTTAGGCTAGCCAGACTGTTACGTAATCCGAAATACCGCCCCCGCAACCGCCGAGGGACAAGCGTTGCCATCCACGACAGCCATGATGAACTATCCAATGCTGCCGTTAGATTGGTTAACAAGACAATCACCAGCACCAGCATCACCACTTGGTGAGAATTAATCCGTCCTAAGCTTAGGGCTGCAATGCCAATGACTAGAAGTAGCCAGAGTAACCGACTAGTCCCGTTTGTCAATATAGAAAACCGAAAACGACTGGTTGTGCGTTCTGACAGGTAAGCACCCAAAGGCTGAATGAGATTTACTATCATCGCAATAGAAGACAGCATCCCAAAAACCACGGGACTGGCATGTAACTCTACCAGGAAATTACTGAGCAAAATCCCGCTACAAGTAATATTCATAAACGTTGCAAACACAGCATCCACTGTTGAGGCTCTCAGGCTGGTGCGAATACCATCCTTAGAGAGCCGTGGGCTGAGTTTTGAGGTAGGAGAGGGTGCTGTTTGGGAAACTGTAATCTGGGTTATTTCAGAAGCAGTCATTTCTAGTGGAATAGAATCCATAATTTATCTCTACAGGTAGATGAAACATCTCTAACTGTGTGGGTGATCGTTTGTTATTCTAACTTGCATTTCTCAACAAAAATTTAGATAACAAAGAAATTTCATCCTAAGCTACAAAAACAGTATGTAAAGTGACAGAATTTTTATCTAGCCATGATGCGAACTAAATTGTTGAAATTTTTGGGACTGTTAGTAGCGATTGGCTTTGCTTACTTTTCACGGAATGTGGAAAACCTCTCTCCAAACCTCTCTTTTTGTAGGAGAGAGGCTCTTACCTTAGCCCCTTCCGTACTAGGGAAGGGGGTTAGGGGGTTAGGTTTTTCGTGGATTTTTCGACATAGCGTGAAAAGTCAGATTGGCTTTGCCAGTTTGCTTTGCGCGATCGCCCTGTGGGTTATTGGTTGTCACAACCTACCCAATCTTAGCGCCTCAGCACCAACTCCTGTAACCATCAAACTTGGTGGTTGGATAGCTAGCCCAGCAGAGCAAAAGCTCTTGAAACAGGTATTACAAGACTTTGAAGCACAGCATCCAGGTATCAAAGTTAGACATGAGGTCATCAACGACCAATACATGGATGTTATTAAAACTCGTTTAGTTGGTGAAGCTGCACCTGATGTCTTCTATTTAGATGTTTTTGAGGCTCCTTTCTTCATGAGCCAGAATGTTTTAGAACCACTTGATGCATATATTACCTCCGAATTTGACCTAGCTGACTTTGAGGACACGCTACTCAATAGCTTCAAGTACGGTAATCATATTTATGGTCTGCCCAAGGACTATTCCACACTTGCTCTGTTTTACAACAAAAAAGCTTTTGCTGCTGTAGGGTTAACCACACCTCCAAAAACTTGGGAGGAATTACGTACCTACTCACAAAAGTTGACCGTAGACCATAACCGAGATGGCAGAATTGACCAATATGGCTTCGGGGAAATCCCTGAATTAGCGCGTCAAGCTTACAAAATCAAAGCTTTTGGTGGGCAACTTGTAGACCAGAATGGTTATGCAGCCTTTGCCAGTGATGCCGGATTGCAAGGATTACAGTTGGCGGTAGATCAGTATCAAAAAGACCGCTCCTCAGCACAAAAATCTGATGTTGGAACCAACTCAGGGAGTGAAATGTTCGGTCAGGGTAAAGTCGCAATGGTGATTGAAGGGAACTGGGCAATTCCCTACCTAACGGAAACCTTCCCCAATTTGGAGTTTGCAACCGCAGAATTACCTAGTATTAATAATAAGAAAGGCACGATGGTATTCACTGTTGCTTACGTGATGAACAAACAAACCCAGCACAAAGCCGAAGCCTGGAAGCTTATTTCTTACCTTACAGGGAAAGAAGGTATGACAAAATGGACGAAAACAGGCTTCGCTTTGCCATCGCGTAAATCTGTTGCCCAAAAATTGGGTTATGACCAAGATCCCTTACGGGCTGCACTTGTGGCAGGAGTGGATTATGCTATGGCTTGGCAAGCAGGTGAGTATCCAGCAGCGATTATAAACAATTTTGATAACCAGTTTGTCAGTGCCTTACTAGGACAGCAATCACTACGACAGGCAATGTTGCAAGCGCAGGATGAGGCAAATGAACTGATAAAGGCGATCGCCATGGAGTAAGCTTACCCCACGGCTAGAAGCCGGGGGCAATCGAGCCACTCACATAACTTCTAGAACGTAGACTTTCAGTAGCCCTAAGAAATTAACGATGTTGAAGAAGGACTTCCCAATCATGTTAATCCTTGAACCTCGAGGACGGCTTACTCAATATCAACAATTGATATTGCTTCTACCTCCCTTGACAATTCCCGGACGCCCCCATTAACCACGGTTTGCGTATCACGGAGACGATACTTGCCTACTGCGAGACCCTTTCTGCATGGCTACCACAGTGCCTTTCGCTATTTCGACATAGATATATTGTCCCAGATTTTTCGACTAAAGTTTCCGGATATAAGACGGCAGTTAAAACTGCCTTCGGGCTTCCTCCCCATGTTTGGAAAACAGGGGCTTCCGCCCTTTGAGCTTCGGTGACAAATTGAACAAATAAGTAAAAATTGCTTAATCTGTGGGTAGAGGGACATAGAAAGTCCACCTGGCAAGTATTTTTGGCATCGCTCCCCAGTAATAAAAATTACCTACTGAGCATCCAATATTACAATTTTGCCAGATTAATCAGCAATTAATCTTAAATTTTACACTAGAGGAAGCTGAGTCTCTCTACCGCCTACCGACAGATGATTCTGGGATTGCTCATTCGTTGCTCCTTCTAGCCATACTTCCACATCATTCGCTAGGAGATTGTGCGCTGCTTCCAGCATTGATGCTGCGATGTCCTTGAGGTCTTCGCGGTTGTTCAAATATGTTTTCAACGCTTCCATTGGGTCGATGCTGTTACTCGCGCTCAATTCCGGAATCCGGGGTCGAGCCAACTGGCTGACCAATTCTGGTTGAATGGTGTAGGTATGCGCTGGACTTAAAGCACTATGCACCTCGGTGCTATCAATTAAATCCAACTGCTCTGAGCGAAGTTTGTAAATCAACCGCACGACCGCATCTTGGATATCGCGTTTGGCTAAGGCTTTCATGATCGCCGCCTGCGGGTCTTCAACCTTAGAAACATCCACCTCAATTGTATGGAAAGCCCGCACTGGCAAAGGACAAAATTCCCACTGGACTCGACCTTTTTCCAGTTCTACCATTACATAGCCTTTGTCTTCCTTTTCTTCGCTAAAATCTACCCGTTCAATACTCCCTGGATAAATCACTGGCGGGTCATTAGATTTATTCAGGTTTTGATGGCGATGAACGTGTCCCAACGCTACATACTCAAAGCAAGGTCGCGTCAGCAAAGATAGGGGAAGCGTAAAACCTTTACCAACTGCTAAAAAGCGTTCGGCTCCCAAGCTAGCATTGTCCGTCATCAAGTGACCCAAAAGAACAGTGGGTAGGTTGGGGTCAAGACGGCGAATTTCTCCTTCTAGGACAATCCGCAAACGTTCAGTAAGCAGTTGGTTGACTTCAACCATAGATAAACTTTCGGTTTCCTGGCGAGTCATCAAAGTGGAACGGGTTAGCCAAGGGAGCGTGATCACCTGCACGCTTCCATTACGGGTTTGGATGCTATGAGTGGTTAAGGTATCACCGACGACAATTCCCGGAACTCCCAAGGCGCGGTAAATACATAGACTGGCTCCACCTTGTCCTTGGGAATGTTGGTCGTGGTTCCCCACCAACAGGACTGTAGGGATATTTGCATCTACAAGGCGGCGAAACTGACCAGCAAAGGCTTCTTGTACGTAGGGCGGCGGTGTCGCATCGGGAAAGGCATCACCGCCAAATAGAACCAAATCCACTGGTTCTGCTAGCGCTCGGTCAATACATTTGGACAGACTATTGACAAAATCCTCCAAGCGTGTATTTAATCCAGTTTCGGGATTGATGCGTCCGTGGGAGAAACCGCTTCCCATATGGATGTCGGAGAGGTGGAGGATTTTAATCATAAGGGAATCGGGGAGTGGTGGAGGAAACTAGTTTGTCTCCCCATCATTTTATATCTGTGACGATAAAGATGGAATTGAATTGAGGCTGTCTTGATACCATACGTAGTCTTTCATGTCGCTTGGCCATGATACTTCATTGGGTGTGGCAATTTGTAGGGTGCTGGAATTGAGTTTGTTATATAAACCAGCAAAATCACCAACTTCAATCTGATTTTTTTCAAAGGTTTGGCGAAGAAGTTCGATTGTAAACATCATGTTATGGGCTTCAAAGCTGCCTTGAGGAAACAAACGTGGAAATATCAAAAACTTGATATCATTTCGTTTTTGCTTAATAGCTCTTTGGGGTGTCATTCCAAATTTTTCTGGTAATTGATCGCCTTGAATGAAAACCATAATGTAATTTGGACCTAGTACCCATTTTCGATAGCCGTTTCCGAAGGTGAAGACATTGATAAGTTGACTAGTGCGCTGCTTCCACTTCTGTTCTTGAATTCGTCGTTCTCTGAAGTCAAACACCCTGGCGCGTCCACTGATAAAGTTTCTTTTAGCAACCTTAATAGCTCTAGCCAAGAAAATTGTTCCAAGACTATCGCCTGATAAATTGAGAGTTACCCTGTTGTTTACGGCATAAGTAATCAAAGTTGCCGCATTTTCAATGACTGGACTACCAGATAAACCTAGATAGTCAAGAACTGCATTAATCCAGTCAAGGTATCGGTTAATGAAAGCGATAATTGGACGTTGTTTAAGAAAAGTGGAGTTGTTTATATTGGCGATGCCAGTTAAGAGAGTAGTAGCATACCTACGGCTCCTTTTTGAAGATTCTGCCTCACGTTGTCCCAGCCCAGAGATAAAAATTGCAAAAAGTTCGCGCTTATCGTTTTCTGGATAATAAACGATATCAGATGCAATCATGGTGATTGGGTCAGGTGATGCCATCACCGCGTCAAAATCAAAAACCTGTTCGCTACCTGGATTTTGAAATTGTCCATCAAATTTTTTATCAGGGAATAGAGCTTCAAGAGGCCAGCGCCACCAGGGAGATACGATTTGTTTTGCCTTATCTGATCTCTTCATAAAAGATCTTCCTAAAGTACTGCATTATACACTAAAAAATGCAAGCGTGAGAAAAGCTATGTATTTGTACAAGTATAAAAAGAAAAGGAGCCTGTCTTTGAAACAGACCCCTTGCACGGTGAGTCAACCCCTAAGCCCTTCGGGCACGCTGCGCGTTGGCGGAGCCTGCCCGAAGGGCTTACGGGGAATTCATAAGGTACGGCATTCGCTCATTCAAAATGGAAGACCCCAAAGGATGAATCCGGGGGCTTGAATAATTAGCTTGTGCTTCTTTTCCTCTCCATGAATAAATTCAGAGGCTTGTATCCCTTTCTTGTTCGGTCAGAGAAGCATCACCCTTTTAAAGATTAAAGAATATTTACGCAAGTTAGGGTAGCAAGCGACAAAATCCAGAAGCGATCGCTCTATTCAATTATCCAAAAACCCTTGCCACCAATTGATACAGCAACAGAGGCTGAATTAGCAGATTTGGAACAGCTTTTTCACAAAGATACTTGTTAAACTTGCTTACAAATTGTTTTATCTAACCGCAGAGGCGCAGAGTACGCTGAGGAGGAGAGAGGGCGAGGGGGAGAGTTAAGGGAAATTCTTCTTTTCCTCCACTCCCCACTCTCTACTCCCTCTTAAATATGAATTCCACACTCAGTCTTACCAGTTCCCCGCCAACGTCCAGCGCGTTCATCTTCACCTTCGCCTACTGGAGTCGTGATAGGTTCATCGCCAATGCTGGGATAACCTTGGTCATGCAATGGGTTGTAAATCACGCCGTGTTCAGCTACATACTCCCAGCTTTTTTCGCGTGTCCAGTTAGCTAGGGGATTGATTTTTAGGCGATTGTTGCTATCTAGTTCAAATACGGGCATATTGGCACGGGTGACGGCTTGATCGCGGCGGCGTCCGGTGATCCAAGCGATAGTTTCGAGTTCACCTAAACCCCGTTGCAATGGTTCAATTTTGGTGAGTTCGTGGAATTTGGCAATATCTTTGTCCCAAAGTGCTTCACCGTATTTTGCGGCAAAGGCTTCGCGAGTGTCTACATCTGGAGTTTTGTAAACTTTCAAATCCAGATTGTAAACTTCTTTAGCCTTAGCAACCAGTTCTAGAGTTTGGGGAAAATGGTGCAGCGTTTCGAGAAATACCACAGGAACTGGGTGCTTAAGGTCACGGTAGAAAATATCAGTGATTATTAAGTCATCTACGTTAAAGGCGCTAGTTTGCACCAGTCCAGTAGGAATATTCTCGACAGACCATGCCAGTATCTCTCTTGGTTGGGCAGTCTCAAATTTCTGATTGAGTTGCTCTAAGTCAAAACTGGCATTTTCCGGTGTAATTGCTGTCGAAGCAGTCATTAATTATTCTCCAGTCCAATAAATTCCTTGCTTGATTAAACTTAATTTTACACTACAAAGGCACATAGATCGGTCGGAATTCTGTGATTCGCATCGGGAACCATTGCCAAGAGGGCGGGACTTGGGGAAAACTTTAGGTTTTCCCCGAGGGGCGTGCAAGTGGTGTGCGAGTGCCGATGCCAATGAGGAGGAATGGAGAACTAGGCAAGTTAAATGTACAACAACTGATATCTTGCACCTCACCGTAGAAAACCGTACAAGTTAAAAATATGCGTGATAAAGCTACATTGTTTTTATTGGCTTTTCTTGCTAAATAAAAGACTTTTGGTTTAATACTGAGTGACTAAACACCATCAAATTTCCTTGGTGCAAGATGTGAGACAAGCTATTTACAAAACTTTATACTTGAGGCAACTTTACCAAGGTATCTATCTTGAGGTAAGTAAATACTATTGTATTTAATAAGATTATTTACCGTTGTTTAATTTTTACTATGTTTCTATTTATATATATGGCGATACTGATATTGTTAGTAGAATCCTTAAAATTAAAGAATTCGACAAATGAACGATTTCAAAACTCCAAATTCATTGAGCCAGTCTATAGTTATGGGCGCTTTGGTCATGCTAACCAGTGCTGGTGTTATCACTATCATGAATTTGTTCTAGGGGAACAACTGCAATTTTTAGCAAAATAACTTTACAAAACCCCTCTCAGTATTGAGAGGGGTTTTTACATTGGGGGTGGTCTTATTGTTCTGGAACTTGATTTGTGGGAATAAAAATTAAGGTTCAGCGACAGTGTGTTGCTTTAACAACGTAAGTAACTACTTTTATAGGTATTTTGCCAACAGTCCTTATTCCTTATGGATGATCGCTCACTACCAACGATGGAAATCTATTTTCTAGTCAGGCTAAGAAAATCATTGAGAACATCTTCTGGGAAGCAGGGCTGTTTCATTTCCTAAAACGTGTATACTGACAAGCGTCTAGGGGATGAAAAAACAATTATATAATTTTATAGTTGTTGCAGAAGTATGTGCATTTTGTAAAAAATTTGCTTTGTCATAATCAATTACATTTAGAATACAAGGTATCAAAACAATAGCCTGTCTTGATAAACTATTTGAAATCGGAAGCGGATGAGTAACTCCATCACTCAGGCAATCCAGGGTAAAATCAAATATTGGAAAAATAAACTTGCTGATGACAGCAACAGCAATCCGCTACTCAACTTCCAAAAAAGCGAAAAGCTCAGAGTTGACATTGATACACCACCCTCAATCCTATTTAAAGACCTTGCAGGAGATGAGTCTCGCCCAGTCCCAGTCAGGGAGTTGAGAACCAAGCAAACTGATGCTGAACTCACCACGCTTCTCGAAAAGCTTCGTCAAAACGCTAAATCAACCCTGGAGGAGAAGGGGTTCAATAGTCTTTTCTTAGTACTGGGTACTTTAACATGGTTCGATGCAGATAAGCCTAAGGAAAAGTTTGTCTATCCTCTTTTACTGATTCCAGTTCAATTACAAAAGAAAGGTAAAAAGCCACCAGAGTACACACTGCACCCTGTTGACGAGGAGATTTCCTTAAACTTTCTTTTAGTAAACAAGTTACGTGCTGAATTCGATATCACCTTGCCTGAAAGCGATCGCGTTCAGGAATTAGGCTATGAGAAATTTCTAGATGCGGTTCGTAGTGCGATCGCCCAAAAGCCAAATTGGAAACTTGAAGATACTGCCCATATCACCTTGTTCCAAGAGACAAAGGCAGCAATGATCCAAGACCTGCAACAAAATGAAAAGAGGATTGCTGCTCACCCAATTCTACAAGGGCTTGCTCTCAAAAAAATCCCCGATAATTTTAATTCTCCTAATCTTATCAAAGAAAAAGAACTAGATCAAATCCCTCCATCATCCTTATATCAAATATGTGATGCTGACTCTAGTCAACAAGTGGTCATCGAAGCAGCAAAGGCGGGGCTTAGCTGTGTAGTCCAAGGACCGCCAGGAACAGGTAAAAGCCAGACCATTGCTAACATCATGGCTGAGTTAATCGGCAAACATAAAAAAGTGCTTCTGGTTGCTGAGAAGCAAACCGCCCTAGAAGTTGTCTCTGGAAAGTTTCAGAAATGTAGTCTTGAGGATGTCTGCCTCAACCTCCATCATCAAGGCACGACTAATACTAAAGACTTGCTTGAAGAACTCAACAAAACTATGTCTCGGCTGTCGCAAAGTCAGGAGTCACAGCAGCAAAACAGGGACGTATTCTTTCAAAAACTGTGTGACCGTAGGCAAACCCTTAATCAATATGTAGCAAGTCTACACGAGAATCAACCACCATTAAATAAATCAGCTTACGACCTCTACGGCGAACTGCTCAAACTCGAACGCGAAGAAGTTCCCTCCCTCGAATTTCATCTTTCTAATATTCAAAATTGGTCAGAAGATCGCTTATTGGAAGCTAATAATTTACTGGACGAACTTGGGAAATTTGAGCCATTTTTTCGGGGAACCGAAACAACTATATGGTCGAGTAGTCCGGTGCAGTCTTGGTCAGCTAATGTTAACAAAGACTTGCGTCAGAATCTTCAAAACCTCGATCAGGGGGTTCAACTCGCCCAAAAGACTGCAACTCGTTTGCGGCAGTTATTTGGCATACAACAACTCCCTAATACCAATTTAATGTGAAGCTGCACTAAATAAATAACCTCCATTCTTGGCGCTCTTGGCGTCTTGGCGGTAGCCTGCGGCACGCCGCTGCGCGTCTACGTTTTTTAATATTCTATGCATCTTCATAAA